>JBIQJK010000005.1:0-93894 GCA_044507535.1 Planctomycetaceae bacterium
CACCCCACCAAGCCCCGGCGCTGCGCCAGCAGCAGGGCGAGCATCGACTTGGCGTCCACGATCTCGCCGGCATCGATCATGTGCAGCACCCGGCCGAGGTCGAGGGCGTGGACCTCGATCTGCTCATCCTCCTCCAGGGCCTGGCCGACGTGCCGGAGGCCGGTGGCGACGAAGGCCCGCATCTTCTCGTCGGTGAGGCCGGGCGTGGTGTAGAACCACCCCAGGGAGGCCATCGACGAGGCCTCGTAGCCGGTCTCCTCGATCAGCTCCCGCCGGGCGCAGGCCTCGGGATCCTCGCCCGGGTCGAGCGTTCCCGCCGGGAACTCGTACAGCCAGTCGTCCACGGCGATGCGGCGGTTGCGGATCATGACCACCCGGCCGTCGTCCAGGACGGGCACGATCGTGACCGCGCCCGGGTGGCGCACGACCTCGCGCTCGATCGTCCGGCCGTCCGCGGCGGCGGCGGCGACCATCTCGAAATCGAACTTCTTGCCCTTGTGGATCAGGCGTCGCGAGACGATCCGTGGCTCGGTGGTCGGCGGCATGGGCAACGATATGCCTTCACGCATCGGGTCCGCACGGGGGGAAGAGAAGACTCACCATCGAAGCACCGTGGGCAGAGGGAAGACGAAGGGCTTCAACGCGAAGGTCGCGAAGAGCGAGAAGAAAGACGAAAGAGAACGCGGGGGGAGCGGGGGAAGCGGGGACCAGAGGGGGAAGACAATGGCATGGGTGGATGGCCGGGCGAGAGAACACGGCGCGGGCCGCATCCTGCCCGATCCCTCTTCAATCCCTTTTCCTCTCTGTGTCTCTGCGACTCTGTGGCGAGTCTTCCTTTGGAGTGCGTCTTCGTCCTGCTCTTACCGGTTCCAGGTCACGGAGCCGTAGACGGCGGCGTCGCCGAGGTCTTCGGCGATGCGGAGGAGCTGGTTGTACTTGGCGTTGCGGTCGGAGCGGGCGGGGGCGCCGGTCTTGATCTGGCCGCAGTTGGTCGCCACGGCGATGTCGGCGATGGTGGCGTCCTCGGTCTCGCCGGAGCGGTGGCTGAGGACGGAGGCGTAGCCGTTGCGCTTCGCCAGATCGACGGCCTCGAAGGCCTCGCTCAGGGTGCCGATCTGGTTGACCTTGACGAGGATGGCGTTGGCGCACCCCTCCCGCAGGCCGCGGCCGAGGAACTCCGGGTTGGTGACGAACAGGTCGTCGCCGACGAGCTGGACCTTCTGGCCCAGGGCCTGGGTGAGCTTGCGCCAGCCGTCCCAGTCGTTCTCGGCCAGGCCGTCCTCGATGGAGCGGATGGGGTACTTGCCGCACCACTCGCTCCAGATCTGGATCATCTCCTCGCTGGAGGCGATGCGGCCCTTGTCGCTCTTGAAGAAGCAGTACCCCTGCTTGCCCTGCTTGGCGGCCTCGTTCCAGAGCTCGCTGGCGGCGGGGTCGAGGGCGACGAAGATCTGGCGGCCCCAGTCGTAGCCGGCCTTGCCGACGGCCTCCTCGATGACCTTCAGGGCCTCCTCGTTGCTCCTCAGGTCGGGGGCGAAGCCCCCCTCGTCGCCGACGGCGGTGCTCAGGCCCCGCTCGTGGAGGACCTTCTTGAGGGTGTGGTAGATCTCCACGCCGGCCCGGAGGGCCTCGTGAAAGTCGTCGAAGCCCCAGGGCTGGATCATGAACTCCTGGAAGTCCACGTTGTTATCGGCGTGCTTGCCGCCGTTGAGGATGTTCATCATGGGGACGGGGAGGATCTTGGCCGCGGTCCCGCCCAGGTACCGGTAGAGGGGGAGGCTGCTGGCGTCCGCGGCGGCCTTGGCGACGGCCATGGAGACCGCCAGGATGGCGTTGGCGCCGATCTCCGCCTTGTTGGGCGTGCCGTCGAGGTCGATCATGGCGGCGTCGATGTCCTCCTGCTCGCGGGCGTCCATGCCCTCGACGAGCGGGGCGAGCCGCTGATTGACGTTCTCGACGGCCTGGAGGACGCCCTTGCCCAGGTAGACGGACTTGTCGCCGTCGCGGAGCTCCACGGCCTCGTTCTCCCCGGTGCTGGCCCCGGAGGGGACGGCGGCCCGCGCGACCACGCCCCCGGCGAGGCCGACGTCCACCTCGACCGTCGGGTTCCCACGGGAATCAAGCACCTGGCGGGCGTGAACGACCTGAATCTCGAAGGGCATGGGGTTTCTCCTCGCTGGTCCGACGGGTGACGGGTATGAAGGCCCGGGGCGGCCGGCCCCGGCCCGGCGATCATACGGTAATGCGTCCACCGGAAAACCGGCCCTCGCGAGGGCGGGGCGTGCCCGGGGCTCGCCGGTGTGGTATCGTTCCCGGCGCGGCGGATCGCGCCCCCCGCGAGGTCAGTGCATGCCCATCACTCCCGAAGGTTTCGAACAGCGGATCCAGCTCCTCAAGGCCGACCTGGTCGAGCAGGGCCGCCGCGTCCAGCGGCTGATCGAGGCCGCCTTCGACGCCGCCTTCGCTCGCGACGACGCCGCGGCGGAGCGCGTCATCGCCCAGGATGAGGAGGTGGACCGGGTTGACGTCGCCATCGAGCGGACGGCGGTGCAGCTGCTCAGCGACGCCGCGAAGGAGGGGGCGGCGCTCCAGCTGGAGCAGCTGCGGCGGGTGCTGACCATCGTCAAGGTCAACAACGAGCTGGAGCGGATCGCCGATGCGGGGGTGTACGTCGCGGAGCAGGTCCCCGGGCTCCGGGCCGTGGGGCACCCCCTGCCCGACACCTTCCGGGTGATGGCCAACAGCGTGGTGGGGATCCTCCGCGACACCAACACGGCCATGGACCGCCTGGACAGCCACCTCGCCCGCGTGGTCCTGGCCAGCCAGGACGCCGTCGGCGAGTTCAAGCGGGCCCTGATGCGCGACGGGGCCCAGCGGGTGGCCAACGGCACCATCTCGGTGGACTTCGCCTTCACGCTCCAGGAGATCGCCTCCGCGTGCGAGGACATGGCGGACCACTGCACCAACATCGCCGAGCAGGTCCTGTACGTGACCACGGGCGCCATCGTCCGCCACATGCACGGCCACTGGGAAGAGATCCCGCGGCCCTGAGCAACCGTCCATCAACTTCCCGCCTCTGAAAAGCCACCCCGCGGCTGCCCGCCACGGGGTGGCCCGTTCCCCAAACCCTTCGGTCCCCACGATCCATCGGCCCCGGCGGACGCCGCCGGGGCGGCGTGCTACCGCTCCGCTGCGCTCCCGCCTCCGCCGGGCTGCTGTCCCTCCTCGACGATCAGCGTCCCCTTCATCCCCTTCTCCGCGTGGTCGGCGACCGGGCAGATGAACGTGTAGCGTCCGGCCTGCCTGGGCGCCGTCAGCGACAGCGAACGCTCCTGCCCGGGCTGGACGGCCTGGTTGAGGCCGGCGGTCCGCCCCTCGGGGAGGTCGAGGCGGATGCTGTGCTGGCCCTGTGACTCGTTGACGAGCAGGATCTTCACCGACTCTCCGGGGCGGACGCGGATCTCGGCGGGCTCGAACTTCAGGCCGCGGGCGACGATGCGGATGGTCCGGGCCTCGGGCTCATCGCCGGCCTGGACCACGACCTGCTCGTCGCCGCCGTGCGCGGGGCGGTCGACCGCGGGCTGGACGCGGACGGCCTGGTCGGCCGCGGCCGTCTGGTCGGCGGGCCGGCCCCGCGCCCCGACGCGGTAGCAGAAGACGCCGCGGCCCTCGCCCTCGCGCCCGCCCATCCACTGCGGGAGGCCGGCGCCGAAGACGATGCTCTCCCCGTCTGCCCAGATGGGCGAGGCGATGGAGGCGTGCGGCGGGCTGGCCCAGACCTCCTCCCCGCTGGCGGCGTCGAAGGCGCGGACCTTGCCGTCGAGGGAGCCGGCGAAGTAGAGGTCGCGGGTGAGGAAGCCGGCGGAGATGAGCTGCGCCGGCATGGCCGCGGGGGTGACCCAGAGGGGCCGGCCGCTGGCGATGTCCACGGCCTTGACGTCGGCGGGGTGCTCCCGGGGGTTCCTGTAGGCGTAGGCGTTGTTGCCGCAGAGGATGATCCGGTCGCGCCCGATGGAGGCCGCGGCAGCGATCCCCCCGCCGAGGTGGCCGTAGCCGACGGTGGTGGACCAGACGGGCTCGCCGGTCTGGCGGTCCCAGACCCAGAAGGTGCCGCTGCGCTGCCCCGCGCCGACGAGCCGGCGCAGGCGGCCGTCGATCACGGCGTTGAAGAGCTGCGGCGGGGCCATGAAGGCGAAGCCGGGGCCATGGGGGTTGGCCTTGGTCCAGACGTCGTTGGGCGTGGCCTGCCGGGCCCAGATGAGGTCGCCGGTGTAGGCGTCCACGGCGACGACGGCGTCGGAGAGGGCGCTGGGCTCGCCGGTGAGGTTGTTGCCGGTGGCGAAGTAGAGGATGCCCAGGTCGGGGTCGAGCGCGAAGCCGGCCCAGACGGAGACGCCGTTGGAGGGCTCGCGCACGAGGGCCGCGTCCCAGACGGGCTCGCCGGTGCGGGCGTCGAGCGCCATCACCTTGCCGCGGAAGTCGGGCTCGAAGCCTGGTTCCTCGCCGTGGAGGACCTCCTCGAAGGAGGAGAGGCCGACGAAGACGAGGCCGCCGTGGTGCAGGAGCCGGCCGGTGTTGCCGGCGTGCTCATCGTCGGTGATGCGCTGCTCCCAGATCGTCTCGCCGCTGCGGGTATCGAGGGCGTAGGCGGTTCCCTCCGCGCTGGCGAGGAAGAGGATGCCCCCGGACTGGTCGAGGGCGCCGGTGCCGACGAAGCCGTGCCATGGGCGCTGCAGGTTCGGTTCGCCGACCTTGCGCTTCCACACCTCGCGGCCGGTCTCCTGCTCGACGCAGTGGACGTTGCCGGCCCAGTCGGCGAAGTAGCAGCGGCCGCGGTCGAAGAGGGGGGCGTGGGTGACGTTCCCCTCCGTCCGCACCTCCCATGCCAGGCCGAGCTGGGAGGCGTTCTGGCGGGAGATCGGCGAGGTGATGTCGGCGTGGTGATTGGCCAGGGCGCGGCGCTGGTCGGGGGTGACCTGCGCCCCGCTCCGGGGGGCTTCCTGGCGAGGTTGGAGGCCCTGCCCCGCCGCGGGGCCGCCGACGCCGCATATCACCACGCCCAACGCCGCCGCCAGTGCCACGCCCGATCGGGTCATCGTCATGTGGTCCGCCCCTTCCGGATTTCGGCGCCGCATCGCGGCCGCGAGCCGGCGGGAGAGGCCGCCGGCGGGCCGCTGCGGCGTGCATCAGGGCTGACTCTACCGCCACCCGGTGGCCGGCTGTGCTGAAGGAAGCGTTATCCCGCCCGGTTCGCGGGTTTGCCCGAGCCGGATCGGCGCAACATCAGCCCGCAAGCGTGCGGGTCCGCTCAGTCTCGGCGGTCGTGACGGAACTCTCCGGCTCTGCGCAAGCAGACAGCGCGGCGGGGCGGGATCGCCCCACCGTCTCCAGAGCCAATACCGAAAGGTCACCCGAACGCCGGGGCGTCAGACGTGCCGGGCGATCTCCTGGGCGACCTCCATGGTGGTGTTGGACATGCCGACGTCGTAGGTGCCGACCTTGCGTTCCTTGATCACCTTCGCGACCGCGGTCTCGACGCGGGAGGCGAGGTCCTTCTCGCCGAGCCACTCGAGCATGAGCTTGGCGCTGAGGATGCAGGCGATGGGGTTGACCTTGTTCATGCCGGCGTACTTGGGGGCGGAGCCGTGGGTGGGCTCGAAGACGGCGAAGCGGTCGCCGATGTTGGCGGCGGAGGCGAAGCCCAGGCCGCCGATGAGGCCGGCGCAGAGGTCGGAGACGATGTCGCCGAACATGTTCTCGGCGACGAGGACGTCGTAGTCCTGCGGGTTCTTGAACATCCACATGCAGATGGCGTCGATGTTCGCCTCGTCGGCCCAGATGTCGGGGTAGCCCTTGGCGACCTCGCGGAAGCAGCGGGTCATCAGGCCGCCGGTCTCGCGGAGGACGTTGGGCTTCTCGACGAGCGTGACCCGCTTGCGGCCGTTGTTCTTGGCGTACTCGAAGGCCTGCTTGCAGATGCTGGTGCAGCCCTGGCGGGAGACGATGCGGGTGGAGAGGGCGACGTTCTCCAGGCCCTTCTCCTTCCAGGGCTTCATACGCGGGTTGGCGCACAGGGCGGTGTAGACCTCGTCGGGGACGGGGAAGAACTCGACGCCGCCGTACATCCCCTCGGTGTTCTCGCGGAAGACGGTGATGTCAACCAGGACCTCGTCGGCCTTGCCCCTGGTGGCGATCTCGGTGCCGCGGTAGTTGAGGGGGTTGCCGGGGTAGCTCTTGCAGGGGCGGAGGTTGGTGTGGAGGTTGAAGAGCTGGCGGAGCTTGACGATGGGGGAGAAGTAGGTCAGGCCCTTGCTCTTGAGCTCGGGGGCGAGTTCCTGCCTGGCCTCGTCCTGGGGCTTGCTGGTGATGGCGCCGAAGAGGGAGCAGGTGCTCTCTTGGAGGACCTTGATGGTGCGGTCGGGGAGGGGGTTGCCCTCCTTGCACCAGAACTCCCAGCCGATGTCGGCGGGGACGTATTCGGCGTCGAGCTTGAGGGCGTCGAGGACGACGCGGGTAGCGTTCATGACATCGACGCCGACGCCGTCGCCGGGCATCCACGCGATCTGGTACTTGGCCATGGGGGGGAACTCCTCGGGTCCGCTCGGGGCGGGTGGTGTGGCTGGAATATATCAACTCCGGCCGGACTTGAGAGTTTCCTCCTCCGGCCGCTGGTTCATGCGCTCCGCCGCGTCGTCAGCTTGTCCCCAGCCCTGGCAGCGGCCAGCCCGCACAGGCCGCCTCCAGGGCCGCGATCAGGATGGGGACATCGTTGGTCGCGGTCGACCAGAGCCGGTCGCGGTCCACCCCCCAGTAGACGTGCACGAGCACGTGCCGCATGGCGACAATCTGCCCCCACGGGATACCAGGCACACGGCCCCGCCCCGCATCGGAGAGGTTCGCCGCCGCCTCGCCGATCTGCTGGACCGCGTTGGTGAGGCCGCGCAGGAGCAGCGCATCGCTGTCGAGGTCGGCGCGGGACCGACCCTTTATGAAGGCGGCCGCGTCCCTCGCGGCCGCCAGCATGTGCTCCACGCGAATGCGGTCGTCAACCAGCGATCTCTTGCGCTCACGCGGCATGCAGCGTTCTCGACTCGCGCATCACTTCCGG
Organism: Planctomycetaceae bacterium; assembly: GCA_044507535.1. GTDB lineage: Bacteria > Planctomycetota > Phycisphaerae > Phycisphaerales > UBA1924 > CALAFV01. Next base: position 7,109 of record JBIQJK010000005.1, read on the forward strand.
CCGGAAGTACTCCGACAGGTCAAAGGGCGTCCGAAGGTCCACCCGCCGCCCGATCATTTCGCTCAGTTCCAGGATCATCCCCCCGAACCCGATCATCCCGGGCGTTCTTCCCGGCTCGAACTCCACGAGCATGTCCACATCGCTGTCGTCGCGGAAGTCGTCGCGCAGGATGCTCCCGAAGAGGCTCAGCCGCTTCACACCATGGCGGGCGCAGAACTCCGCGATCCGGTCTTCGGGGAAATGGACGCCGTTGATGACCATGGGCCAATTCTACCTCTGCCCGCCCCTCGTGGGGCCTCGGTGAACGCCCGCCGCGGCGCGGCTACGGCCCCCCCCGGGGCCATCGGTTCGGAGGCGCCGGGCTCAGCGGCGGCTCAGGGCCGCGGCGGGTCTGGCGCGGCCCGTCACGGGGCCAGCCAGGAGCAGGGCGTGAAGTGCGGCCATCATCCAGCTTCGCTTGCGGGGGCTGAGCCCGGAACCGAACTTGATGGTCCGGTCGGCCTCGATCGCGATAAGCGGCTTGGCCCGGCCGTTCTCGGTGTAGGACGTCTCGCCCTGGGTGATGCGCGTGACCTCCGCGGTACTGAACCGCCGCTTCCAGCTCAGGGGGCCCAGGGCGTTGCGGACCTGCCCCTCGTCCCCCAGCAGCCGGACCTCGACTCGGCCGAAGAGGCTGTGCAGCGCCAGCAGCAGCGTCCCGGCGCCGATCAGGATGAAGGGGATCAGGAAGATGCACATGAAGAGCGCCATCCCCAGCGGCATCCCTCCTCCCCCGCTACCTGCCCCACTGCTCCCCCCGCCGGTCCCCTGGCCGTTGAGCGGCGGCGCCGGGAACCACGACGGGAGGGGGCCGACGAGGTTCGTGTACAGCCCGGCGACGGCGATGAGCACGAAGACCGAGACGATGCGGTTCCAGAAGAGCGAGAAGAAGAGCATGAAGAACGCTCCGCCGACGGAGCGGGTCGTGGCGACGAGCACCGTGGCCATCCCATCCTGGTACCACCGGCACCCCCGCGGCGGGTTGGCCGCGAGCTCGGGGTCCGCGGCCTCCGACTGCGCGATGAGATCGACCAGCCGCGAGAGCTTCCCGCACTCGGGGCACAGGGCGACGCCCTGCTCGATGTTGATATCGGAGGCGGTGATCGGGGCCTGACAGGCTGGGCACTGGTTCGGGCTCACGGGCGGGCAGTCTACTCGAAGCCCGCTCCGGCCGGCGGCCGGCCGCCCCCTGGCCCCGCTACCTCCGTGGGGCTAGACCGAGGCCAGCCGCCGCCGCACTACCTCCTCCGCCCCGCCGGCCACGACCAACTCCTGCGCCACCGGGCTGAGCGGCGGGAAGGGGAACTCACGGCCGTCGAAGCGGATCACGCTCGCGGCGTAGTCCACCTCGATCGGGCCGGCCTCGACCGTCGGCGGGCCGCCCTGAGGGTGCTTCGAGCGCAGGTGGTCCACCAGGCCGGGGCACTCGAAGACGACGAAGCCGTTGTTGAAGGCGTTGCGCTTGTAGGTCTCGGAGAAGCTGGCCGCGACGACGCAGGGGATGCCGAAGTGCTTGAGCGCGGTCGCCGCCTGCTCGCGGCTGGAGCCGGCGCCGAAGTTGGCGCCGCCGACGACGACGTCCCCGGGCCGGGCGAGGGTGCGGAAGGCCGGGTCGTAGTTCTCGAAGATCACCCCGGCCATCTGCTCGGGGGTGAGGTCGTCCTTGTAGGTCCACTTGCCGGCGTAGATGCCGTCGGTGTTGAGGTTGTCGCGGTCGAGCCAGAGGAGCCGGCCGCGGAGGGTGGAGGGGAAGCCGGGGATGATCTCGACGGAAGGGGGTGCTGAGTGCTGGGTGCTGGGTGCTGCGTCGCCGTCCGATGCGGGGGTGCTTACGCCGAAATGGGGTGTGGTGCTCTGGTATGGTGTCGGCGAGCAGATGTAGCCGGCGATCGCGCTGGCTGCGACGACGGCGGGGGAGCCGAGGTAGACCAGGCCCTCGCGGTCGCCCATGCGGCCCTCGAAGTTGCGGTTGGTTGATGAGATGCCGACCTCGCCCTTCTGGATCTTGCCGGCGCCCAGGCCGATGCAGGTGCCGCAGCCGGGGGGGAGGGGGGTGGCGCCGCAGTCGAGGAGGGCCTGCCAGTGGCCGTCGGCCTCGGCGCGGGCCTGGACGTCGGCGCTGGCCGCGGCGACGTAGAACTCGACGCCGGGGGCGATCTTCTTGCCCCGAACGATCCGGGCCGCTTCGGCGAGGTCCTCGTAGCGGGCGTTGACGCAGCTCATCAGCCACGCCTTGTTGATGCGCACGCGGCGGGGCTCGATCTCGGGGAGGGCGTGGATGGTCTTGACGTCGTTGGGGCCGGAGACGTGGGGGACGATGGTGGAGAGGTCGATCTCGAGTTCGACGGCGTAGCGGGCGGCGGGGTCGGGCGCGTGGTCGCCGCGCTGCGCCTGGGCCCACCAGTTCTGGACGTCCCGGCTCGTGTACGAGCCCAGCGAGCCCTCGCGCCGCGTCCCCGGCCGCCGGCCGGCCGCGAAGTAGGCGGCGCGGCCGAACAGGTAGTCCCGCAGGGTCTCGTCGAAGGGGAAGACCCCGGCGAGGGCCCCCCACTCCGTCGTCATGTTCGCGATGGACATCCGCTGATCCATCGTCAGCGAGGCCACGCCCTCGCCGACGAACTCGACCGCGTGATTGAGCACCTCGTCCTTGTTGAACAGGCCGCAGAGGGCGACAATCACGTCCTTGCCGACGACGCCGGGCTGGAGCCTGCCTCTCAGCGTGCAGCGGGCCACCGGCGGGACCTGCCACCACGTCACCCCCGCCGCCCAGATGCTCGCGGCGTCGGTCCGGACCACGGGCGTCCCCAGCGCGGCCATCGCTCCGTAGAGGTTCGAGTGCGAGTCGGAGCCGACGACCATCGCCCCCGGGACGACGTACCCCTGCTCGACCATCACCTGGTGCGAGATCCCCGTCCCCGCCGGGTAGAAGTCCACCCCCTGCTCCCGCGCGAAGGCCTCGATCTTGGCGTACTTGCCGAGGTTCTCCGGGGTGGTGTTCTGGATGTCGTGGTCGATGGCGAAGACCGGCTGGCGCGGGTCGTGGATCCTCGCCCCGCCGCCCCCGATCTGCTTGAACTTCGGGATGACCGCCCCGGTGTTGTCGTGGGTCATCACGTGCTTGGGGCGGATCGTGATGAAGTCCCCGGACCGAGCGACCCGCCCGGGGGCGAGGCCGACGGCGTAGCGGGTGGCGATCTTTTCGACGAGGGTGAGGGGCGGGGTGGGGGTGGTGGGAGCGGCCATGTCTTCAGTCTACACGGGCCGGCAGGGCCCCGGGAGGAACGCCGCCACGCTCCCGCGGGGCGTGGAGACGCCACCCCGCGCCGGCGCGGATACCGTCTGGTCATGGCCTGGCAGGAGATCCGCCTCAGCGACGCCGACGCGATCGTCCAGCACCTCAGCCGCGAGTCGGCCGCGGCGGCCGTCGCCTGCCGCGGGCAGGCCAGCGCGTCCAAGCGGCACCTGAGCAGCACGTTCGACCGCCTCCTGGACCCGGCGGACTCCGACCCCGCGGCGGTGCTCAAGGAGGTCTCTTCCCTGCAGATGTTCCAGCGGCGGGCGCTGAACTTCCTTTCCGCCGCGGAGCGGCCGCTGCTGGACACGATGCTGGGGACGATGCAGCTGCTGCGGCACTACGGCGGGCCGACGCGGCTGCTGGACTGGAGCCGCTCGCCGTGGGTCGCGGCGTATTTCGCCTGCCAGACCGGGCGGACCCCCGACGGCGGGGAGGCCGACGGGGCGGTGTGGCTGTTTGATCTGGACGAGCTGGTCCGCGCCACGCCGCGGGAGTGGATGGAGGCGCTGCGGCGCATCCGGCGGGCGAGCGACCCGATGGCGTGGGCCGAGCAGTTCGCGTCGCCGCCGCCGGGGATCCACCTGGTCTACCCGGACTGGGAGAACCCGCGGATCATCGCCCAGCAGGGGTTCTTCACCCTCGCCAGCGGGTTCCGCGGGCGGCACGACGACCTGATCGAGCAACTCGTCGGCCCGGCGCGTTGCCGCAAGCTGATCATCCCGGCTGGGGCCAAGGCCGCGCTCATGCACACGCTGGCCGGCATGAACCTCACCGCCGCGGCCCTGTTCCCCGGGGCGGACGGGATCGGGCGTACGGTCGAGGAGACGCTGCGACTTCGGATGCGGATGCCGATGGACAACGACCTGCGGATGATGTTCGACGAGCAGGGCGTGGATCCGGCGGCGGGGACGGGGAAGAGGTGACGGTGACGGCTAGGCGGAGCGACGCCGCTTGCCGGGCTCACCGAAGTGGATCGATTCGATCATGAGCACATCGAGCGCGACGCCGGCCTCGGGTGAGATGAACACGAAGAGCGTGCGGCCACCGGGGGAGAGGATCGCGGTCTCCGGGTGATTGACCCGGTACTCGCGTCCGCCGGTCGTCTTCACCACGAACGGGCGGAAGGGCTGGCCCTTGAGGGCGGCTCGGATCTGATCGGTGGTCATGCTCTGGATTGTACACGCCGGGACGGACCCCCGGGCGCCCCCTGGGCCATCAGGCCCCTTCCATGACCGCCGCCTCCAGCCCCTCCGGGTTCTCGTACGCCAGACCGAAGACCGTCTGGTTGAACAGCTCCAGGTCGCACTGCTCCTGGCGGACCAGCCCGGTCTTGGGGAGCTTCCCCTGCCGGTGCAGGTCCACCATCGCGCACACGCCGGCCGAGGTCGTCAGCTCGATCCCCGGCCAGGTCCGCCCCAGCAGCTGCACCGCCCGGATCGAGCGGTGGAAGTTCACCTGCTGCGGGATCGGGCTCCCGGGGAACGTCCCCACGCCGTTGATGAACACGACGATCACGTCCTGGAGGGTCCGCGGCACGCCGTGCTCGAGCAGCTCCACCGCGGTCGCCCGGTTGAACCTCGGGTCCGTCTCCGATCCCAGCCGCAGGTCCTCCAGCAGGAACTTCATCAGGTCGCGGTGGCCGGGGTAGCGGATCGTCTTGTAGGCGATGCTCGTCTCCGGCCCCGTCTTGCCCTCCTCGGCCAGCGTCTCGACGAGCGTCCCCACCCCGCCGGAGGTGTAGAACGCCTCGTACTCGACCCCCTCGAAGGAGAAGTTCTCCAGCCCCTCCATCGCCGGCACCTTCACCATCTTCCCGCCGAGCATCACGTTGCACGGCTCGCAGTACTCGTTCACCACCCCCGCGGCCGACCACGTCACGTTGTACTTCAGCGCGTTGGTGGGGTACTGCGGGAGCGCCCCCACGCGCAGCGTCAGGCTGTGGATCTTCTCGAAGCGTTTGGCCACGTGGTGGGCGGCGATGGCGATGTACCCCGGGGCGAGCCCGCACTGCGGCACCAGCGCCACCTTCGCCTTGCCGGAGGCCTCGATCGCCCGCACGCGGTCGGTCGTCTCGACGTCCTCGGTCACGTCGAAGTAGTTCACCCCCATCTCGTTGGCCAGGTCCGCCACGCCGGCGACGCAGTTGAACGGCAGCATGCAGATGACGTACTCGTGCCCCTTGAGGGCGTCGCGCATGGCCGCAGGGTCGGAGGCATCGAGCTGCCTGGTGGCGAACTGCACGGGCCGGCCCAGCCGGTCGCCGAGACGGGAGAGGTTCTCCCTCGCCCGCTGGAGGTTGGCGTCGTCCCGGTCCGCCAGGGTGACGCCGTACGTTCCACGACCGCATGCCAGGAGCAGTTCGGCGACCGGTTTCCCAACCCGGCCGGCGCCGAGGACGAGCACGTTGACCATTTCGAGGCCTCCTCCATGTTTACAAACTGAGGCGGATCGTAGCTTTATCGTCCGACCTGACGACCCTGCCAAGTCCCGTCCCCCCCTTCTCCCGCGGCGGCCCTTACGAGGGATGGCTTCCGGGTGGTACGATCCGCACAGGCGGCCCCGTCGCGGGGTCGGTCGCCCTCGCGGGAGAAGACCACGATGCGAACGAACCACGTCCTCGGGTGCACGCTTCTGTTCGGCATCTGGACCGCCGCCCTGGTCGGCGGCTGCGCCTCCACAGGCATCGCCCTGAAGGAGCGGTTCGGGTACGCCAAACGCGAGCAGCTCGTGGACAACGTCAAGGCCGCCCGCGACGAGCAGCAGGAGGCCAAGGAGCAGTTCCAGTCGGCGCTGGAGGAGTTCCTCGCCGTCACGAACACCCGCGCGAGCGTCGCTGACCTCGAGGAGCGGTACTCCCGCCTCAGCCGGGCGTACCAGCGGAGCGACGATCAGGCCGCGGACGTCACCGAGCGGATCGACGCCGTGGAGCGGGTCGCGAAGGCTCTGTTCAAGGAGTGGGAGGCGGAGCTCGACGACTACGAGAGCGCGAGCCTCCGCCGGGCCAGCGAGCGGCAGCTCGAGGAGACGCGGGCGCAGTACCAGCGGCTGCTGGACGCGATGCGCAGCGCCGAGGCGAAGATGCCCCCGGTGCTGGCGGCCTTCCGCGACCAGGTCCTGTTCCTGAAGCACAACCTCAACGCCCGCGCCATCGCGAGCCTGCAAGGGACCGCGGCGGAGATCCAGAGCGACGTGGAGCGGCTGATCCGCGAGATGGAGCAGTCCATCGCCGAGGCGGACGCCTTCGTCCGGCAGATGGCGGGCGCCGAAGAGGGATGATCGGCCGATTCTTCCCCCTCCCCCCCACCGTCCTCATCCTTCCCCCTCACCTCCACACCTGCTCACCCCTTCATCCCCCTCACCCTCCCGCACAACTCTCGCGCCGCGTCCGCCCAGTTCGGGTACTCGAACTCGAATCCCCCCGCGAGCAGGCGCCCCGGCGCCACCCGCCGGCTCTTGAGCATCAGCTCCGTCTCCGTCCGCATCAGCACCGCCCCGATTTCGAGCATCCACCTCGTCGCCGGCAGGCCGATGGGCGTTCCCCACGCCCGGCGCAGCTCGCGCATGAACTCGCGGTAGGGGAGCGGGTTCGGGGAGGAGAGGTTCACCGCTCCCGAAACTTCCTCGCGCTCGATCAGCCACTCCACCGCCCGCACGAAGTCGTGTTCGTGGATCCACGAGACGTACTGCCGTCCCCCCGCGGCCGGGCCGCCGAGGCCCTTGCGCACCACGCCCAGCAGGGCATCGAAGATCCCGCCGCGGTCGGGGCTCATCGTCATCGCCGACCGCAGCAGCACCCGCCGCGTCCGCGGCGTGTCGGCGTCGTTGCACGCCTTCTCCCACGCCGTCGCGATGTCGGTGCTGAAATGCCACGACGCCGGGGCGTCCGGCTCGCTGCCGCCGATGATCCCGGCCAACTCGTCGTTGGCCGCGTCAAACCGGTGGGCGTAGATCGTCGCGGTGGAGGCCTGCAGCCACACCCGCGGCGGGCGCGCGGCCCGCGCGATCGCCTCCCCCACCGCCCGCGTTGACTCGACCCGCGAGTCCATCATCTCCCGCCGGTTGGCCGCGGTGTACCGGCAGTTCACGCTCCGGCCAGCGAGGTTGATCACCACGTCCGCCCCGTCCAGCTCCGCGGCCCAGTCGCCCACCGACCGCCCGTCCCACACCGCCGTCCGCCACGGGGCCTGGCGCGGCGTGCGCGCGAGGACCACGACCTCGTGGCCGCGGGCGTGGAAGTGGCGGGCGAGGATGGCGCCGACCTGGCCGGAGCCGCCGGGGAGGAGGATCTTCATGGCGAGACGCTTATCCCTCCGGTGAATCCAGCAGGGTCTGGAGCCGCTCGGCCAGCACCGGCGGCAGCTTTGCAGTCCAGGTTTGATCGAGCAGGCCGACATCGATCATGTCGAGCAGGTGTACCTGGTCCTTCCGGCGATACGCGGTGAGCTTGATGCGCACCAGTGCATCGAGATTGAGCGCCCGGAACGAGCCCATATCGGTCGACTCCTCTACACCCGGGTTCGGCGCCGGCTCGCCGGGCTTCACGAACTCGCCGGCAAACACGAGATGCACGCCTTGGCGGGGGCTTGCCGCCGCGGAGTCGAGGAAGATGTCCAGACCCGCGGCCCGCCGGTACACGAATCCTGCCCCCTCCAGCGCCGCACGCGCCCTGTCGAAGTCCTCGCGCCGGATCATAATGTCCACGTCCTGCGTGTTGCGCACCGCGGCCTCGTCCACGGTGGCGACCCATGCCGCGACGGCATTCCCGCCGGCGACGGCATAGTCAACGCCACCGGCCCGAAGGGCCTGTGTGGCACGGAGCAAGCGTCGGCGGACCTGTTCCACGGCGTTTACCATCCGCTGGAGAATAAACTCCGGGCTGTCGGGCACAGAAGGCATGGCCGACTATAGAGCCGGCCGCGAATGATTGTCTCTCACCAAGCTACTGTTGCCGCGGGCGAACAAAGCTGCCTTTGCTAAGCTCCACGATCCGATCCGGGGCAGCCTCGCCGTTCAACTCCGCCAAGAGGCGGGCCGGGTGGCCCTTGTAGTAGTTCCCCCACCACCGCCGCAGCTTCCGGTCCCACACCCGCCACCCAACGCCGGGCACCGCCTTCGCCACGAATCTCACCGCCGGCTTTCCCATGCCCGTTGCTACTTCCCCGCCATCTTCCCCAGCACCTTCGCGATGTCGAAATCCACGAAGTCCGCGTGGTGGAAGATCCACGATTCGATCGTCCGCTCCACCTTGTCCCCCTCGTGGCTGTGGGTGGCGACGATGTGCATGACCTCGGGCGGGAGGCCGTGCTTGTAGCACATCGCCACGCCGCTGAAGGGGTGGCGGAGCAGGTCGCCGTAGCGGCCCTTGACCACCTCGCCGCGGTCGTTCTTGTCGAACTCCAGCATCTTCCCCACGTCCGCCAGCAGCGCCCCGGCGATCAGCACGTCCAGGTTCACCGGGACGCGGTCGCCGAAGACCTCCTTCAGCACGCCCGCGATGGCGATGCACTGCTTGCAGCAGCTGTTGAGGTGCTCGACGAACCGCAGGTCGATCTTCCCCGCCAGCAGCGTGAAGGGGATCGCCCGGATCTCGTCGAAGGTCCACCCCTTGCCCCCGCAACCGGTCGTCAGGGCCTCGTCCCACACCGCGGCGACCTTGTCCCGCAGGGCGGAGTCCTTGATATCCATGAGGTTGGGGAAGAGCTGGGCGATGTCGGCGGTGGTGTACGGCATGGAAAACTCCTTGACCTCGCAGAGTGTACCGGCTCCGGCCCGTGGTATCATGGCGGCCATGTCCGCACCCGACCCGTCCGATCCCAACGAGTTCTCCGGCGGGGGCGGCCCCTCGCCCGGCGCCCCGGAGTCGGACTGTTTCCGGCCCCCGAAGCGGAACTGCCGGGTCTTCTGCATGCACTGCCAGGAGCGGTACGACAGCTACCAGATCCAGTGGCGGGAGTTTGACCGGCCCGGCGGCGGCCGGGAGGGGTTCTGGTGCTGCCCAACGCCGGGATGCGACGGCAAGGGGTTCCTCTTCGACATCCACCCCACCGATCCGAACTGGGAGGATGAGGAGGACCGAGGCATCACCGGTGGCTGGTTCGACGACGACGGCAACCCGACCTCGCCGCCGTTCGCGGATGTGCCGTGGTGACGCCCGGCCGCGGGCGTTCCGTACGCCTATTCGATCGGCTCCAGCCCCTGCATCGCCCGCAGGTACATGATCTGCCCCAGGTGATAGCAGTCGTGCCCGAAGTGGTGCAGCAGACCCTCGGAAGGGGCGGCCGGCTCGGTGACCAGCGCCCTCATCGCCTCGTGCGTCCGGTGCAGGCGGTCGAGGGTCGCACGCCACGCCTCCGCGGAGGCCGCCGCGGGCTCCTCGAAGTTCCGCGCGATGACCTCGTCGCGCACCGGCCCCTCGCGCCCTCCCCACCTCGACAGCACGTGCTCCCGCCAGTTGCAGACGTGGTTCACGATCTGCCAGATCGAGTGCCGCCCGGGCCCGGGACGCCACGACGCCTGCTCCGGCGTCAGGTCCCCCACGGCCTTGCTCCAGGGCGCCACCCAGGTCACCTTCGTCCACGTCTCGTCCCACGCCTTCTCGAGCACCGAACGGTCCATTTGCGGCCTCCGTTTCTCATCGCTTCAACGCCCGCGCCGGCGCCCCGGCGGGCTCACTCCCCGCCCGCGTCCTTGAACGCCGCGCCGGCCGCCGCCTCCTCCCACTCCTCCCGCAGGATCGCCGTCATCACGCCGTCCAGCGACTCCCCCCACTTGACGACGTAGCCCCTCATCACCGCCTCCTGCCGCATCCCCAGCTTCGCCTGCACCCGCCCCGAGGCGGGGTTCTTCGCGAAGTAGGATGCGTACACACGCCGCAGGCCCATCGTCTCGAAGGCGTGCCGCAGCACCGCCCGGCCCGCCTCGGTCGCGTAGCCGCGTCCCCAGTACGGCTTGCCGATCCAGAACCCAAGTTCGGCCCGGTGGCGCGAGTGTTCGGCGCGGTCCCGTACAAGCCCGATGGCGCCGACGAGTTCGCCGCTCTCCCGCAGCGTCACCGCCCACACCACCGCCTCGCCCCGCGCGAAGGCCCCCGCGTGCATCGCGATCCACTTCTGGGCGTCCTCCACCCGGTACGGGTGCGGCACCGTCAGCGTCATCTCCGCGATCGCCCGGTCCCCCGCGAGCCTCGCCACCGCCTCCGCATCCGACGGCGCGAAGGGGCGCAGGATCAGCCGATCGGTCTGCTGCGTCGGCCGCTCGTCCGCGCCCGCCTCCCCGCCGCCATCCTCCGCGGGCGGCGGCGCGAGGCACGCAATCACCTCTGCCCACAGCCGCGGCGAGACGTCCACCGATCCCAGCGTGACGATCTCCGCCAGGCACTCCCCGGGGGCCCGCCCCGTCGCCGCGGCCAACGCCGCGGCTGTGACCGCGGGCGAGCGGCTCATCCCCGCGCCGCAGAAGACCAGCGTCGGCGTCCCGGCGCGGATCAGCCACGCCGCCGCATCGATCGCCGCGCGCAGCACGGCCCGGTTGTTCCCGCCGCCGTCGGTCAGCGGGAAGCGGCAGTACACCGTCTCCCGCGAAACCCGCGCCGGCGCCTCGTTCGCCGCTAGGTCGATCATCGCCGCGATGCCGGCCCCGCGCACGAGGGCGACATTGCCCGCGTCGCCGGCGTGGCCGATCCAGAGCTGGTGACCGGGGACCTGGCGCATCGATGCGGCTCCGTGCGCGAAGAAGGCGGGGGGCGTTCAGCGATCCGCGGGGGGCCTGTGCAGCTCGTTGATCGCCTCGTCCACATCCCCGCAGATCGTCTCGTCCACATGCCCTCCCTCGTACGCGCGTCGGATCGCGCTCTCCGCGTCAACGGCCCGGAGGTCCAGCAGGTTCCCGACCAGCACCCCGTTGAAACCGGTGTCGTTGAAGCTCGCCAGGGAGAGCTGCCCGATCAGCGCCTTGACGGCCTCGTCCCGGTGCGCGGGGTGCCTCGCCGCGATCGCCCGGATGCCGTTCGCCGCGGCCACCCTGGCCCACATGTCCCTCCGCTGATCCGGCAGCACCCGCCTCAACTCTCCGAGGGAAGCGGGGCCGATCGCCGCGAAGACCTCCGGGAGCTCCTCGAGCCCCCACTCGTGGTCCACCTTGACGAGGTAGTCCAGGACGTCCGCGAGGGGCTTGATCGCGGCCTCGGACCTCATCCGCCCCAGCGCCCGCCACGCGTGGATCGGCCCGAAGCCGGCCGGGCTGTCATCGTCGACTCCGAGCAGCCGCCTATCGGTGGCCATCGCCACCAGCTGCGCCTCGTCCTCCTTCGTGATCCCCATCGCCCCGTAGTCCGCCCATTGCTCGGGGCTGCCGACGCCGCCCTCGGGGCCGCAGCCGCACCCTTCGCCGTGTTCGTGGTCCAAATCGAAGCCGCCGTCCTCGTCAAGGTCGACCTCGGCGCCCCGCGGCCGCTGGTCCTCCGGACGGGGATCGCCGAGCGTGAGCAGGACCTGAAGCCGCTCCGGGTAAGCCGTCGTCGCCATGCCGCTCGCTCCTCTGTTACTCGTCCGCCATCGGGCCGTCGTACGCGTGGTTCACCGGGTCGATCCGCCGCATCGGCTTCTCGCGGGTCTGCTCCTCGACCACGTGCGCCACCAGGCCCGGCGTCCTCGCGATCATGAAGATGCCGTTGAAGACCCTGGGATCGAGCCCGAGGTCCGCGAGGATCGCCCCGATCGCGCCGTCCACATTGATGGGCAGGGGCTTGCCGGTGGCGGCGAAGGCCCGCTCGACGGCGCGCGCCGCCCCGATGTGTGTGCCGTGTGGTGCGTGCTGCGCGCTGTCCTCCCCCAACCCCGCCTCCGCCGCGAGCTCGAACAGCCGCACCGTCCGCGGGTCCTTCGTGTGCACCCGGTGGCCGAAACCGGAGATCCTCGCCCCGGTCGCCTTGATCTCCGCCACCAGGGCGGTCGCCGCCTCGTCGAGCGTCTTCCCCTCCGTCTTCGCCCGCTCAATCAGGCCGGCGAGCGTCCGCGCGCAGTCCTCGATCGCCCCGCCGTGGTGCCGATTGATCGACATGATCCCCGCGGCGACGCTCGCGCTCAGCGTCGCCCCGGTGCTCGCCACCGTCCTCGCGGCCAGCGCGCTCGGCGGCGTCGCGCCGTGGTCGATGCTCGAGACCAAAATCGCGTCCATCAGCCGCCCGACCTTCTCGTCCGGCAGCCGCCCGGTCAGAATGAGGTACACCGCCGCGCCGAACGAGACCTTCCCCATCAGGTCGGCGATGTTGCGTCCGCGCACCGCGACGCGGTTGGGGCGGATCTCCGTCACCCCCGTCGTCCAGACCGCCCGCCGCTCCTGGTCGCTCATCAGGCTCCGGCTGTCCTTCGCCCGCAGGATCCGCGCCGCCGCCTCCGGCAGCTCGCCGAACGAATCGACCACCGTCGCCCCGACCTCGCGCAGCGCCGCCACCTTCCCCGCGTGCCCGCCCCTGCCCCCTTCGACGATGGCGCCGGCGTGGCTGAAGCGCGTCCCCTCCCGCGCCGCCTTGCCGCCGATGTACGCCACCACCGGCTTGGTCACCCGCCCCGCCTTGATCAGCTCCGCCAGGTCCTCCTCCTGCGACCCGCCGATCTCGCCGAAGAGCACGATCGCGTCCGTCTGCGGGTCCTCCTCGAACTTGAGCGCCACATCCGGCACCCGCAGCCCCAGCACCGCGTCGCCGCCGATGTGCACGATCGTGCTGATCCGCACCCCCGCCTGCCCGAGGTAGTACCCGGTGCTCGAGGCCATCCCCCCCGAGCGGGAGATGATCCCCACCCCCGTCGGCCGCGGCGGCTTGAACCACTCCCGCGCCGACTCCGCCCGCCCGCCGATCATCCCCACCACGGCCCGCCCCGGGCTCAAGATCCCCAGCGTGTTGGGCCCGACGAACTCCGCCCCCGCGCTCTTCGCCGCGGCGGCGATCTCCATCGCATCCCACACGGGCACGCGGTCGGCGACCAGCACGACCAGCTTCACCCCCGCCTCGATCGCCTCGATGGCCGCGGGCTTGACCATCGGCGCCGGGACGAACAGCACCGAGATGTCCACGCCGCCCAGAGCGCTCACCGCCTCGCCGCAGGTGTTGAACACGGGAACGCCGAGGACCTCCTGGCCCCCCTTGCCGGGCGTCACGCCGCCCACCACCTGAGTCCCGTAGTCCTTCATCAGCCGGGCCCGCGCCATCCCCTCGCGGCCGGTGATGCCCTGCACGATGACCCGCTTGGTTTCGTCGATCAGAGTTGCCATGATTCCTCTCTGGACATCACACACCACACAACGAACATCACACATCAGGATCTGGCCAGATCATGCCTCCGCCATCGGGGTGGAACTCTTCTTTCTGACCGGGCGAATCGCCTTCCTGGTTCGGACGATCATCGAGCCGAACATCGCTTTCAGGTCCTCGGTCTCCTGAAGGAGGGGTGCAGGCCGCCTCGTTGTGCCCCAGCCTCGCCGTGCCGCGAGCCGCAGCCAGAACCGCGATTCGTTGAGCTCCCTGACGACCACCCCCGTTGTCTTGGCAAGGTCCTTCGCGGTCATCGCCTCATCGGCTTCGAACACATTCGCGCCCACCGATGTCCCAGCACCCGCTAACCGGTCCACAATCCGGCGGGAGCGCCTCTGACGCTCCAACGCATCAACGACGTCGAGCACGCGGCCCGCATACCCCTCAACTCGCTCCAGCGTCTCCAAGCGCAGGCGTCCCATTGCACGGCTCCTCCCAGGCGTCCGACGCCCCCCTTCCTATGTGTGATGCGTGGGGTGTGATGTGCGGTGACGGGCCGTCAGCTCCAGCCCCGGAACCTCCAGCTCCACAAACAGCCCTTCGATCCCCGCCCTCCGACACTCCACCTCGCACGCGATCAGCTCGCTGTCCTTGCCCGCGATCTCCTCCAGCGGCAACGCCGGCGCCGGCTTGCCGTCGGCGTCCTTGATGAGATTCGAGGACCGCGAAACGACGGCCGGGCCGATCTTCGCCCAGTTCGCCGCATCCACCCACACCCGGCCGCCCTTGATCGGGAACGACGCCGCATCCGCGGACCCCACGAACCCCGGCCTCCGCGGCTTCCGCGGCTCCCATGCTCGCCCCCCGCTCTCCCGCACCAGCTCCGCGAACCTCGCCGCGATCTTCGCGGGCGGGTCCGTCTTGCGGTACCCCTCGACCTTTGCGGGCAGCCCGCGGCAGGCGTCCTCCAGGATCTCCACCGCGCGATCCTCGCTGTTGCCCCCGAGCCGGATCACCGCCGGGATCGACAGCTCCAGCTCCCAGAACGCCTTCGCCAGCCCGTAGGCCGACCAGAACTGCTCCTGGCTCGCCACCCCCGAGCCCGACCCGAAGTACCCCACCAGCCCCGGCTGGCTCAGGATGATCCGCGCGGCGCGGTACACCTTCGCGCTCGAGGGATTCCCGCTCGTGTCCGTGAAGTTCGCGATCGTGAACCCCTCGTTGGTGATCGCGTCCATCGACATCATCGACCCGCCGCCGCCGGCGCCGTGGAACCCGATCAGCCCCTTGGAGCCCTCCGCGGCCCTGGTCGCCAGCTGCGCGAAGTAGAACGTGCCGCGGTGGTCGGCCTGCTCCGCCACGTACGCCACCCGCTCCAGCGCCGTCGGCGGGTGGTCCAGTTCGCGGGCGATGTCGATCCCCAGCTCCGGATGGCGGAAGACCGCGTAGTCGTCGATGGTGATGCGGCAGTCCGCGGCGACCACGCGCCCGTCGCCCGTCACCACCAGCGGGTTGACCTCCAGCGACCGCGCCTCATGCTTCTTCGCGGTCTCGAAGATCGTCCGCGCCGCCCCCACCAGCCCGTCGGCCCACTGCTTCCGGACGCCCGCGAAGACCCGCCGCAGCTCCCCCTCGTCCGGCCCGCGCCCCACATCGCACGCCAGCCTGTGAACCTCCTGCCCCCGCTCCTCGATCCCCGACCCGCCCGTCAGCGACACGAGCAGCGCCGGCGCCCGCAGCCGGTCGTCCACCATCAGCGACACGAAGAACTCCCCCCCGGGGGCGATGTCCAGCTTCTCCTCCACCAGCACCTTCTCGACCGGGAACTGCCCGACGGTCATCCCCAGCATCCGCCGCGCGTGCTCCCCTGCCTCCGCGGCCGTCGCCGCGAACGCCACGCCCCCGATCGCCGCCCGTCCCGTCGTCCACGCCTGAATCTTCACCACGACCGCCGGCGCCCCTTCCGCCAGCAACCGCGACGCAATCTCAGCCGCTTCCTCCGCGCTCCCCGCCGCGGCTCCGCGCGGCACAACAAGCCCTGCTCCCGCGAGCAGCGCCTTGCCCTGGTACTCGTGCAACCTGGCCATGTGATCCCTTCAGCGACAACCCCCGGGGCGGCATGCTACACCGCCGCCGGCCCGTCGCCAACGCGATCACGCGACCCTGTCCATGGCGTCCCCGGCTCCCCCCTCTTCCCCGCCTCAGCCCGGCCATACGCCCTCGAAGACCTCCTCCGCCGGCCCCGTCATGAACACGTGCCCCCCCCTCCCTCCGCCGCCTGCCCCCCCCACTGCCTCATCCCACCGGATCCGCAGGTCCCCGCCCGGCAGGCGGATCAGCGCCTCGCGCTCGAGCCTCCCCGTCAGCACCCCCGCCACCAGCACCGCGCACGCCCCCGTCCCGCACGCCTGCGTCAGGCCCGCGCCGCGCTCCCACGTCCGCATCCTCGCCTCCCGCGCCGACACCACCTCGGCGATGTGGACGTTGACCCGGCGCGGGAAGGCCGGGTGGACCTCCGCTTCCGGCCCCAGCGCCGTCCCCAGCAGGTCGCCGCCCCCCGCCGCCCGCGCATCCAGCGGCACGCCGAACGTCACCGCGTGCGGGTTGCCCATCGACACGAACGTCCAGCGCTCCCCGCCTTCCGCGCCCTCGAGCGCCCACTCGTTCTCGCGGTCACCCCGCCGCACCCGCGCCGGATCGACCGGCACCCGCTCGAGATCCAGGATCGGCTCCCCCATGTCCACCGTCGCCTCGACAAGCCTTCCCCCTTGCACCCGATACTCGATGCCAAGCACCCCGCGCCCCGTCTCCACCCGGATCGGGTTCTGCTTCACCCCCAGCCGGTCGTGCGCGAACTTCGCCACGCACCGCACCCCGTTGCCGCACATCTCCGACTCGCTCCCGTCGGCGTTGAACATCCGCATCCGGACATCCGCCCCCACCGCCCCCACACCCCCCCGCGGCCGCGCGACCAGGATCACGCCGTCCCCCCCGATCCCGCGGTGCCGGTCGCTCATCCGCCGCACCAGCGCCCGCCCCGCCTCGCCGTCGAACCGCCCCTCCAGCGCGGGGTCGCTCGCCACGTCCACGTAGACGTAGTCGTTCCCGATCCCGTGCATCTTGACGAACCTGATCACCGCGGCCTCCATGCCCAGATCCTAAGACATCGATCGGCCGCCCACCTCACCCCACTGGACGCCTCGGCGCCTCTCTTCCCCTGAACCCTGCCCCCTCGGGAATCAGGGCTGGGCGACAGCAGCACCGACCGCCTGACGCCTCGTGCCGAGTGCCTCGCTCCCCTACCCGAGCCCCTGAACGATCCCCACCCCGACCGACAGCGCCAGCACCACCACCGCCGCGAGCTTGATCCGGCGCACCTCGCGGTCGATCGGCAGGTCGTCCACCGGGAGGCCCACCAGCGCCCGCAGCTTCTGCTGCCGCTGCGCGATCGAGCCGTGGCGCCAGGTGAACTTCCGCCGCGGGATGTGGTTCAGCCTCGCCACCGACTCCAGCGCCCCGGCCATCGCCTCCACCGCCTCGGTCGTCACCGTCGGCGAATCGCCCGTCAGGTGCTGGGCCGCGAACGCGTCCGCCTGCCACTCGAACCGGCGGCTCGCGTAGCCGAACCCGACGAGCACCACCGCGAGCGACCCGACGCCCAGCGCGACGTCCGCCGCGCTCGCCGCGGCCCCGGCGGTCGGCCACGGCACGATCCGGGCCGCCCAGTCCGCCAGCAGCGCGACCGCGCTGAAGCCCGCGAACATCACCCCCGCCAGCCACGGGATGTGCCGCCGGCGGACGTGCGCCAGCTCGTGGGCCATCACCGCCTCCACCTGCCGCTCCGGCAGCGAGTCCAGCAAGGCGTCGGTCAGCAGCACGTAGCGCACGGGGGCGACCAGCCCCATCACCGCCCCGTTGACCATCGACCCGTGCGTCCGCCACACCAGCAGCTCGCGCACCCCGACGCGCGCCCGCCCGCACATCGACTCCAGCCGCTCGCGCATCGGCCCCGCCCCCAGCGGCGCCGTGTCCCACACCATCTTCATCGCCAGCGGCCCCAGCAGGAAGACCGCCGCGATCCCGACGAGCTGCCCCCCCGTCGTCACCCACTCGTGCACCCCCGGCTCGTGCGCCCACCGCGCCAGCGCCGCCACCGGTCGCCAGGAGGACGGGTGCGTCCCCCCCCAGTCCCCGGCCCGGCGGAGCGCGTACTCGAACGTCTCGATCCACCCAACCACCAGCGTCATCGGCACGGCCGTCAGCAGCACGCCGTGCCGCACGTTCGACCAGAGGTAGCTCCCGCGCGACGGCACCGGGTAGACGGGCTGGCCGGTGTCGAATCGGCGCATCTGCGCCGCCTCGCGCAGCGCCCGGTCGATCGGGTAGAACGACCACCACATCGACGCGATCGCCAGCAGCGCCGGCGCGACCCCGAGCGCCTCGTCCACCAGCACCAGGTCGCCGATCGCCCCCCGCACCAGGTCCAGCCACCCGAGCACCAGGATGTTGAACGCGTGCAGCGCGACCACGCCGATGCGCCCGACCGTCACCATCCGGTCCGCCAGCGCCAGCGCCCGCATCGACCCCGTCCGGTCCAGCAGCCGCCACGCGCCGAGCAGCACCAGGTGCGTCCCCAGCGAGAGGGCCGCCAGCGGCCCCAGCGCCAGCGCCGCCGCCTCCCACCCCGACAGCCCGAACGCCCCCGTCCCGACCGCCGAGCCCAGCGAGTTCCGCAGCAGCACCACCGCGAACAGGATGATCACCCAGAACTGCATCGGGCTCCTCGGCCGTCGTGGCATGGGGTTCCGGCCCATGCGCCCCCCGCCCCTCCCGGACTCCGCGATTCACCCCGCCGCGCCCGGCCCCGCCGCCCTTACCGCTCGATCACCCCCAGGTCCACCACCGCCCCGCCCCGCTGGTAGTAATCGACGTTCAAACGATTTTCATCAAGGCTGGTAAGCACCACGCACGACCGCCCGTGCTTGTTCGCGTAATCCGCGTCCCCCGGCCCCGGACCGGCGTACGCCCGGTTCCGCGCCGACTGGACGTGGAAGTGGTAGTGCGCCAGCGCGGTCGGCGCCTGGCGGAACATGTCCTCGGGCGCGATGAACGTCGTGTCGTTGACCCGCTGGGCCGGCCGCGGCGGGTACGCCACCGCGTGGAAGCCCGGGTCGCCAAGCCCCGCGGCTACCAGCACCCCCCCGTGCTCCGTGCTCGTGTCCCGCCGGTCCGTCTCCGCCTGCTCGAAGAACGCGCTGACCACCCCGTCGCCCCGGAGCGCCTCGTCGATCACCAGGATCGACAGCACATCCCCCCACGCGAGCGACGCCTCGTTCTCGCGCAGCCGTTCCCGCCGCGCCGGCGTCGCCGTCCCGACCTCCGCCTCGCGTTCGTAGATCCGCCGCCCCTCCAGACGCGACCGCAGCTCGCTCAGCAGCTCATCGCGCCCCGCCTCCGTCCACTCCGGCCGGTGCCGGGCCGCCCAGCGCACCGCTTCCACGTGCCGCACGCACAGCCCCCGGGCCTGCGCCTCGCTCAGCCCACCCACCGCCGCGGCCGCCTCCGCCCACCACGCCGCGGCGTCCGGCTCGCGCAGCCGCAGCACCCACTCCAGCTCTGACCCCGTCACCGGAACCGCCCGCAGCTCCCTCGCCGACCGGCGGAGCGTCGCGAGCATCGGGTCCGCCTCGCTCCCATCCCCCTCCGCCGCGAGCAGTTCACGGCGCGCCGACCCGTCCGGATCCAGGCGCCCCAGCAGCTCCCACGCATCCCGCCGCGCCCGCTCCGCCCGCTCCAGCGCGAGCTCGCTCAGCCCCGGCGCCGGTCTGGCCGCGAAGACGCGGTAGACCGTCTCCTCAACGCTCACGCCAGGGTGCAGCCGCTCGAGCGCACGCCGCTCCAGGCGCTCCTCATCCGCCGGCACCTGCACCGGCCGCGCGTAGCTCCGCACGATCGCCGGCGTCAGGTCCGTCCACCCCCGGGTGGCGGCCGTGTCGCAGATCAGGCCGATCACCGACCAGTCCGTCTCCGTCGGCAGCCGCAGCCCCAGCATGTTCCGGGTGTCCGCCACCCCCTCGTCCCGCTCGTCCAGCAGGAGCACCTCGATCGCCCGCGTCCGGATCACCCCCGGCTGGCGGGTCCAGATGATCGACTTGAGCTGCTCCCTCGCCGCGGCGCGCTCCAGCCGCCCCGCCTCCGCCTCCTCCCAGATCCGCTCCACCGCCCGGATCCTGGCGCTCGTGTGCGCCTCGGGGTCCTTCGCGACCGTCAGCGGGTCCCCCTCGCCCGGCGGCGTCTTGGCGGTACCCGAGCCGGCGCAGCCCGTGGCGAGACACCCCGCCGCGGCCAGAGCGGCCGCCGCAAGGCCCACGAACCCGTTGCGAGTTACGCCGCTCATCGCCCGCACCCGCCGCCCCGTGAAACCCCGTCCAGCAGCCGGTCCTGGCATCATGGACCGAGTCTAGGGCCGCCGACCCGCGCCCCGTCGGCGGGCGGCGGGGCGGGAAGTCTCCCGATCCCCCGTGTGGGCTTTGGTTTCCCCGGCCGACCAAACTAGAATCTCACGACACTCTCAAGGCATCCCACCCCCGTGACGCACCCTTCCTCCCCATCGCCAACCCCGGTTCCCCCCAGGTCTTCCGCCGGATCCGCCCCCTCGGTGAAGGACCGGGTGCACCGCGTGCTGAACCTGATCCGCCCCGCGGTCCAGGCCGACGGCGGCGACGTCGAGCTCGTGGAGGTCACTGCGGACGGCGTGGTCCGGATCCGCCTGCACGGGGCCTGCGTCGGCTGCCCCTCGAGCACGGTGACGCTCCAGATGGGGATCGAGCGGAATCTGCGCGAGCACGTGCCGGAGATCACCGGCGTCGAATCCGTGGACTGATTCGCCCTGAGCAAAGGCTCATTTTCTCGGCGGATTCTGCCGGGCCGCGCTATCGGACCCCCTAACCCCCGGGGATCCCTGTGTCAAATTCCAGGCGTCCCCTTCCACTTGGCACCAAGCGTGGTATATTCCCCTTGGCGGCCCGCACCGGCCGCAGGGAGGTCCGCATGCTGGTCATCACGAGACGGGAGGGGGAAGAGGTGGTGATCGGCGATCCCCGCAATCCGATCGGCGTGGTGCGCATCGCGTCCATCAAGGGCGACCGCGTCCGGATCGCCTTCGATTTCCCGCGTCAGATCGATGTGCACCGCCGGGAGATCGCCGATCAGATCATCGAGGAGCGCCCGCAGGTCATCGGCGCGATCAAGCCCAACGTCGCCGCGGGATCCTAACTCCTCCCGATCCGACCGCGCACTCGTCTCACACCCATTCACGGGAACAACGACGGCAAAGGACCCCGGCGGCCGGAGCCATCGAGGTCTTTGCTTGCGGTCACGATCGTTGGTGTTGTGCTATCTGCCCCGATGGGCAAGAAGACTTATTCCGGATTCGCCGGGACCGATTCGACGACGGGCGTGCCGTTCGCATCGAGGGTTACCGACCACGCGGGCTTTCCGGTCGCAGGATCCGAGAGGCGAACCCTCGGCAGACCGGCGCCGGTCACCTCGAGCCTCAGCAACGGGCCTCCACCGGGAGCGTTGAGCACGATACGAGGAACACCGGTAGGCGTTGCGCTCATCTCGGCGACGGATCGGCCCGACACGTCGTACAGCAGCACACTGGGGGAGCCGTCCGGGCGAGCGGTGACGAGGATCTTTCCCTCGCCCGGGCCGTCACCGACGATCAGCCTCCGCGTTGCAACGGTGCCGATTCTGGTCGGCATTGGAAGACGGAGCACCAAGATCGCCGTTGCTACCGAAAGCACCCACGCGATCAGGATCGCCACGACAAGCGTCTGCCATCCACCTTTACGGCCTGATTCCATCAGGGACACCCTACCAGATCAACCTCCGCCCAGTCAGGACAGTTCGCCAGCTTGTGATCAAGGCATGCACAGTAGCTCGCCTTGGCATTCTCCTTTGCAGCTTCCAGAGCTTGATCACATGTAACGTAATCGATTAAGCCAACGCCCGCAACCGCGGCATTGCAGAGAGCGGCACAGGCAAAATAGGCTGGAGGATTCGGCGGGGCGAGAAGAAGCACTCCACACCCGACGAAGCAGGCGACATTCCAGATCGATATAGGCTGCACGGAACCCTTCATGACTGGATCGATGTGGACGATGTGATGAGCTCAGTATTGCGACGCACCGATCTTGCGGTGATGCGAGGATTGCTGAGCACCGATTCCGAACCAGAATTCTGGGGCTACGTCCTCTAGCCATCACTGATAATCTGCTGCTGACCCAACTGCGAAAGCGAAGGGGTAATGTACGCCAAATCCAACGCGATCCAGTCTGCCCGACGCAGACCAGGGCATCGCCAATACGCGACCACCCAAGCGAGGCCGCGGAACTGCTCCGCGAAGGAGTGATGCCACACCTCGACGATGCTGATCGTGAACTCATGAATTGGAAGATGCGGGAGGCCCCCACATCCGGGATCGCCGCAGCAACGGGCCGAAGCGACGGAGCGTTGAGAACGCAATGGGCGAGACTGCGCCGGCGGCTCCGCGAGGGAGCCGCGGCCGATCACTCCGGCGTGCCGCCGCTGGTGTCGTAGACCCAGCCCTCGACCGCCCGCGGGAACTCCAGCACCTCGCCGGGGGCGAAGAAGAGCTTCAGCTCGCGCTCGGCCGCCTCGGGGCTGTCGGAGCCGTGGATCAGGTTGAAGGAGTTGCTGACGCCGAAGTCGCCGCGGATGGTGCCGGGCTCGGCCTTGGAGCCGAAGGTCGCCCCCATCATCTTCCGGGCGATCCCGATGGCGCCGATCCCGCGGACCGCCATCACCAGCACCGGGCTGGAGGTCATGAACCGCACCAGGCCGGGGTAGAACCCCTTCTCCTTGTGCGCCTCGTAGTGGGTCGCGGCCAGCTCCTGGGAGATCTGCATCATCTTGCAGCCCACGATCTGGAGGCCCTTGTCCTCGAACCGGGTGATGATGCGTCCCATCAGTCCGCGCTGGACGGCGTCGGGCTTGAGGATGATCAGCGTCGTCTCCATGTGCGTTGCTCCTGGATCCTGCGTCATCGCCCGGCCGGCGGGGAAGAAACGGGCCGGCCCGGGAGGGCGGAAGCATAGGGCCGCGGGCGGTTCGCCGCCGCATTCGACTTCGCCTGGGATGAGCCGCCGCGCCAGCCGTGACCATGCGGTTCTGCGCTCCCTCCCGGGCAGGAGGGAGTCGCGCAGCGGTGTCAGCCCCATCGGGATCACCACCAGCAAGGCGACGGCCTGGTATCCGAGTGGGGTCCGCAGGGCCGGTTGATCCGCACCCGCGGCCAGAGGGAGCGCCCGGCCAGCGTCGATCGGCTTCCGCGGCCCCCCGAAGGTCGCACTGACGGAGGGGGGTAGCGGTTTTCAGCCCATCGCGCCGGAAGAGCTCGCTTACGGCCGCCATGCTGCCGGAGCCGCCACGCGGCTTGTCCTTCTCAAGCCCCCAAGCGTCCGAGAACCGATCATCCCCGGTCATGGACAGCACGCTCCAAGCCGGTACGCTCCCCCAGGAGGCGGGTCCGCGCCCAATTTCAGGGGGTGCTACCGTGCCCCGCGGTCCGTATGGGCCTATAGTTAGCGATCTGTTTGGAGTTTCCAACGTCAATAGCCAGGGAGGGCCGCGAATGCCGGCATCGGGCGTCGCCGAGGAGAAGAGGACCAAGTCGTCCAAGAAGGGCACCAAGCCCGCCACCGGGCGCGGCAAGGGGGGAGCATCAGGGCGCAGCGTCACGGCCGAGACGATGGCCGCGAGGCAGCGGGACATCTCCGTCTCGGAGTTCTTCGCCAAGAACCGCCACCTGCTCGGGTTCGACAACCCGCGCAAGGCGCTGCTGACGACGGTCAAGGAGGCGGTGGACAACTCCCTCGACGCGTGCGAGGAGGCGGGGATCCTGCCGGACATCACGGTGGTGATCGAGGACCTGCAGCCCAACCGCCCCGCGTCGGCCAAGGCCTCGCGCTACCGCGTCACGATCGTGGACAACGGGCCGGGGATCGTCCGCAAGCAGGTGGAGAACATCTTCGGCCGGCTCCTCTACGGGTCGAAGTTCCACCGGCTGAAGATGTCCCGCGGCCAGCAGGGGATCGGCATCTCCGCGGCGGGGATGTACGGGCTGATCACCACCGGCAGGCCGATGGTGATCCACACCCGCCCGAGCGCCAACAAGCCGGCTCACCACATCGAGCTGGCGATGAACACCAAGACCAACCGCGCCGAGGTGACGGTCGACGTCGAGACGGACGACTTCCCGCTCCGGAGGCTGAGCACGCTCACGCCCGGCACGCGCGAGCTGGCCGCCCGCGGCGAGTTCCTCTCCCCCGAGGTCTACCGCACCGGCACGAGCGTGACCGTCGAGCTCGAGGGGCGGTACCAGCGCGGCCGCGGCAGCGTGGACGAGTTCCTCGAGCTGACCGCCATCGCCAACCCGCACGCGCGGATCGTCTTCGTCCCCCCGTCGCGAGACAGCGGCGCGGAGGTGGACGAGCTCGACCTGCTGCCGGTCAGGGGCAAGCGCGGCGGCAAGGGAGCGGCCGGGGCCGAGGAGGCCGCCGAGCAGGCGCCCGCGCCCGAGGCCCCGGTGCAGACGACCGAGACCGGGGGGGTGACGGTCTTCCCCCGCGCCGTCGAGGAGCTGCCGCCGGAGACGAAGGAGATCCAGCCGCACCCGAAGGGGATCGAGCTGGGGATCCTGATCCAGATGCTCAAGGAGGCGGAGCTGGAGCGCCCCACCTACACGCTGTACAACTTCCTGCAGGACAAGTTCAGCCGCGTCTCGGCCGCGACGGCGAGCTCGCTGTGCGAGAAGATCAAGGTCTCGAGCCGGACGAAGGTCGCGGACATCGACCACGCCAAGGCCGAGGCGCTCTACAAGGCGTTCCAGGAGACGAAGTTCCCGCCGCCGCCGACGGACTGCCTGGCGCCCATCGGCGTCAAGCAGCTGCTGGCGGGGATGCTCAAGGGGGTGCGGGCGGAGTTCTACGCGGCCTCCAGCCGCGACGCGGCGATCTACCGCGGCCGGCCGTTCCAGATCGAGGCGGCGATCGCCTTCGGCGGCGAGCTGCCGGCGGACGACGCGGCGCGGGTGATCCGCTTCGCGAACCGGGTGCCGCTGCTGTACCAGCAGTCGGCGTGCTCGAGCTTCAAGGCGGTGGTGGACACGAAGTGGCGGAACTACGACCTGAACCAGCCGCGCGGGAGCGCGCCGGTCGGGCCGATCGTGATCATGATCCACATGGCCAGCGTGTGGGTGCCGTTCACGAGCGAGTCGAAGGAGGCGATCGCCGACTACGACGAGATCCGCAAGGAGATGAAGCTCGCGCTGATGGAGTGCGGGCGGAAGCTGGCGACGTACGTGCGCAAGCGGCAGCGGATGAAGCGCGAGGGGGAGCGGCGCGACGTCTTCGAGCGGTACATCGGCGAGATCGTCAAGGCCGTCAGCGCCATCAACGGCGCCGACGCGGCGAGGCTGTACGAGCAGCTCCTGGAGCAGGCCCGGGCCCGCACCGCGGTGGCCGACCAGGTCCTCGACGAGGAGGGCCGGGTGGTCAGGGACAAGAAGGGCAAGCAGGATGCGGCCGACGACGACGGCGTGATCATCGTCGAGTCCGCCCGCCGGGTCGAGGAGCACAAGCCCCGCACGGAGCTCAACGACCGGGCGGCCAGGGTCGCCGCGGAGCTGGCGAATGGAACGTTCGGCGACGACCAGCTCCCGATCCTCGACGGGGAGCCGGCGAGGCGGAACGGGAAGCGGACGAAGAAGGCCGCCGTGAAGAAGGCCAAGGCGCCTGCGAAGGAAAAGCCCGCCCGCGGCGGCAAGGCGGCCAAGCCGGCGGCCGCGGCCGAACCGGCCGCCCCCGCGCCCAAGCCCAAGCTCCGCATGCGGCTCGTCAATGGAAAGCTCACCCGCATCGATGATGAGCCGGGGCTGTTCTGAGCCGTGCCGGTCCGCTCGCCATGATGATCACCGCGTCGCCACCCATGCACCCCGTCACCGAGATCTGCGAGATGTTCCGCGGCCTCGCCGCGCCGTGGGCGGTCTGCGGCGGGTGGGCGATCGAGCTCTGGCTCGGCCGGCCTGTCCGCGGGCACGGCGACGTTGACGTCGCCGTCTTCCGGCGCGACCAGGACTTGGTGCGTGCCCACCTCGAGGGGCGCGGGTGGAGGCTCGCCGTGGCCCGCGACGGGCGCGAGGAGCCGTGGGCGCGGGGGATAAGGCTTGAGCTCCCCGACCACGCGGTGTGGTGCCGGCACGCGGACGATCCGGATCGGCGTTTCGAGGTCCTGCTCAACGAGCGCACGGAGGATGAGTTCATCTTCCGGCGCGACCCGGCGATCCGGATGCCCATCGACCGGGCGATGCGGGAGACGGGCTCGGGCGTTCCCGTGCTCGCGCCGGCGATCGTCCTGCTGTACAAGTCGAAGCGGCCCGGGCCGGCGGATGAGGCGGACTTCGCCGCCGCGATCGGGTCGCTCGAGGATGACGACCGCGTCCGGCTCCGCCGCGGATTGCTGCGGCTCTCGCCCGATCACCCCTGGCTGGGGCGTTTGCCCGGATGACATCACAGATCACCACGCACCACGCATCACTCACGGAACACTGACAGGAAACGGACCGCATCATGGCCAAAAAGAAGAAGTCGTCCATCTCCGCCGCGGGCCTGACCAAGCGGATCAAGGAACGCGACGCCCGGACGCGGGCGAAGATCGTCTCCCTCGCCGACGACCTGGTGAAGCGGGCCGCGACGGGGAAGGAGCCGACGATCGCCATCCCCACGCGCACGCGCTCCAACACCATCTGGAACAAGAAGAAGGGCATCCTGCAGATGGGCGACGCCCAGCAGGAGCGGCAGCTGTTCAACCTCAACCAGGCCAAGCTCTTCATGCAGTCGATGCTGCACGCCAACTCGATCAAGGAGCTGATCGAGGCGGAGAAGACGCTCAGCCTCCGTGGCATGTTCTACAAGGGCCTGCACACCGTCGCCGGGACGAAGGAGAAGACCTTCGCCGACCAGGGGGAGTCCGACGGGATCCTGGAGGACCTGGAGGTCTCGCTGGGGGCGCTCCGCGAGGAGCTGCACATCTTCGCCAAGAAGAAGGGGACGATGATCGGCAACATCACGATCATCGACAGCGGCGACGAGATCGACTGCCGGCGGATGGGCTCCGGGGGGTACGCGATCCCGAGCATCGTCGAGCCGGACGTGATCCAGTTCAAGAAGTGCGACGCCAAGTTCGTCCTCCACGTCGAGAAGGACACCGTCTGGGGGCGGTTCAACGAGGACAAGTTCTGGCAGAAGCACAACTGCATCCTCACCGAGGGGGGCGGGCAGCCCTCCCGCGGCGTGCGGCGGCTGTTGCAGCGGCTCAACAGCGAGCTGGGCCTGCCGATCTACTGCCTGCTCGACTGCGACCCGTGGGGGCACTACATCTTCAGCGTCATCAAGCAGGGGTCGATCTCGCTGGCCTTCGAGTCCGAGCGGCTGGCGATCCCGGAGGCGAAGTTCATCGGCGTCCGGGCCGGGGACTACAAGTCGCACGACCTGAGCGACGACGTGCAGATCGCGCTGACCGACACGGACATCAAGCGAGCCAGGGAGATCGCGGCGTACCCGTGGTTCGCCGGCCACAAGGGGTGGCAGCGCGAGATCGGGCAGATGCTCGCCAACGGCTTCAAGATGGAGGTCGAGTCGCTGATCACCAAGGACATCTCGTACGTGACCGAGACGTACGTCCCGGACAAGCTGCGCCGGCGCGACTGGCTGGATTGACCCCCCTTCCCCCCACTCCTGGCCGCGGCGCATCCCGGCATCATCCCCGAAACCCCGCAAAGGAGGCGTCCCAACGGACGCCTCCTTTGTACAAATGCGCCGCCCCGCGCCTCTCGGAACACTCCGAGGTTTTGTGCCGAGCGCCCACTCCCGAGTGAAAGCGGCTAAACTAGTTCCAAGCCGCCCGCGACGCTTGGTGCGGCCCCTGTTTGGGACGGGGAACCACGACGTTAACCGCCAACAGCACTCGCCGCGGATCGAGCCTACGTGGTAGGCGTGCGGCCGTAATATGTTTTAAGATTGGACAAGTCTCTCCGATCGATTGCATATGCAGATTCGCCAAGGAGTGCACGGTGGACCACGAAAGAGGCCTGAACAACCATGCCGGTAAGGGCCGCAAGCCGAGCGCAACGGCGGAAGCCATCCCCACCAGCTTCGGACGCTGCCGCGTCCTGATCGCCGACGACGAGCACCTGATCGCCACCGGCCTCGCCGCGGCGGTCAAGGAGCTCGGCCACGATGTTGTGGCAGTGGTCGGCGACGGCGAGGCCGTCGTCGAGGCCGCCAAGACGCACCGGCCGGACCTCGCGCTGCTGGACATCCGCATGCCCCGGATGACCGGGATCGAGGCGGCCAAGGCGATCTACGAGCAGATGGGGATCCCCACGATCATCATCTCCGCCTACTCCGACGCCGAGCACGTCGCGCAGATCCAGCGCAACGGCCTGGACTCCGGCGTCTTCGGGTACGCCCTCAAGCCCGTGTCCGCCGCCGAGCTGGGGGTGATGATCGGCACGGTGCGGCACCGGGCGGCGGTGGACGGCTACCGCCGCTCCCGCGTCGGCCAGCTGGAGAAGAACCTCGACAACCGCCGCACCGTCGAGCAGGCCAAGTGGCGGCTGGTCGAGAAGATGGGCATGACCGAGCCGGAGGCGCACGACAAGCTCCAGCGGCTCGCCCGCGACCGCCGGCGCCCGCTGATCGAGATCGCCAAGCACGTCCTCGAGACGGACCAGCTCCCCGCGTGAACCGGGTGGAGCCCGGCCCCGGTCGCGGGGCCGCACCGGCGCAAGCACCGCCGCCGCGGTTCCTCACGCGAGGCGCCGCGGCGGCGGTTGAAGCTCGCCGATGTTTCGCTCAGCCCGGGCCTGACCCGGGGCCTCTTACGCCGCCACCAGCGGCGTCAGCCCGAGCTGCCACTGCTCCGCGCTGAGGAAGAACGAGAAGAGCACGACGGTGCCCGCGCCGTCCTCGTCGTTCTTCGCCGCCAGCACCATCCGGTCGCCCGCCGAGCCGGAGGCGAGCGGGAAGGCCACCGGCGGCGCGAGCGTCACCAGACTCACCGCCGTCGCCTCCCAGTTGCCGCCGGGGAGCCAGCGGAACATGTGCACGTTCCGGTCCTGGTCGAGGCCGAAGATGTTGAGCCCGCCGTCGGTGCTGACCGCGACCTCGGTGCCCTGGCTGACCAGCGGCCCGCCGGCTGCGGCGGTGATGTTGGCGACCTCCCAGCGGTCGGGCCGGCCCGCGGCGAGGTTCTCCTCCTTCAGCTGCGGGGACCACCAGTAGGTGTAGATCTCGCCGGAGGCGGTGCGGCCGGCGACATTCAGGCCGCCCCAGGGCGTCACGTAGGCGTCGAGCTGGCCGACGAAGGTCGGGCCGTTGAAGTCGCTGGTCATGTTCTGGGCGAGCCAGGTGTCGCGCCCGGCGATCGCCTCGATGCCGGGGGCCCACCAGTAGACGATCACCTCCCCGGCGCCGTTGACGCCGGCCAGGTGCAGGCCGTCCCAGCCGGAGACGTAGCCGGTCAGGCCGCCGCTGAGGACGGGGCCGTCGGCGAGCACCGTCAGGTCGGTGTACTGCCAGCTCGTCAGCCCCGGGGCCCACCAGTAGTTGATGGCGTGGCCGCGGGCGTCCAGGCCGGCGATGTGCACCGAGCCCCAGCTGGGCTGGTAGCTGGTCAGGTCGCCGGAGAAGCCGGGGCCGTTGATCGCGGCGGTGTGGTCCACGACGGACCACGTGCCGGCGAGGGGGTTGCCCCAGAAATGCCAGAGGTGGCTGCGGTCGTCGACGGCGGCGAGGTGGATCGTGCCGTCGGCGCTGCGGAAGGCGGTGATGTCCACGGCGCGGCTGTGGAAGTCGGCGATCGAGGCGACGTCCTGGAAGGTCGTGACGCCGGTGGCGACGTCGAGGATGCTCGCGTACGGCTGGCCGTCCACGCCGAGGCCGAAGGTGATCAGCAGCCCGCCGGCGTCGATCATCGCCAGGGTCTGCGACTGGATCTCCAGGTCGCGGGCGACGAACTTCAGGGCGAGGTCCTCCGTGAAGGTCGGGAGAGTGACGACCAGCTCGCCCGTGGGCGTCCAGACGGCCTGGATCGTGGAGATCGGGCCGGTGGTCCCCGCGCTGGTGGACCAGAACTCGACGTCGAAGAGGCGGTTGCGGGCCAGGCCGGAGATGGTGAGCGTCGCGCCGGAGACGGCGCCGGTGGAGACGTTGCCGTCCTGGAGGACGTAGGCGACGCCCTGCAGGCCGTCGGAGACGCCCCAGGCGTGCAGCGCCCGGCCCGCGGCGGAGGCGGCGATGCGCCCCGCCAGGCTCCGGCCGGAGAAGTGGGCGAAGTCGATGTCGAGGGAGCCGCCGGTGAGGAAGGTGGAGAAGACGAGCTGGGTGTCGCGCATGGCGGGGGTGAGCAGGTAGTGGTTCCAGTCGAGCTCCTCGGTGTTGATCCGCAGCCCGGTGCCGAACTGGCCGGCGGCGAAGCCCGACCAGGTCACGGTGCGGTAGACGGCCTCGTCCATCTGCTGGGTGAAGAGGTCGGAGTACTGCGGGCGGCCGGTGGACCAGTGGGCCCGGGTCATGCCCCACTCGCCGTTGATGATCGGGCGCGAGTCGTGGCGGTGGGTGAGCCAGTAGCTGGTGAGGTTGCCGTTCTCGATCGCGGGGAGGACGGACTTGTCCTGGTGCGGGTTGGCCTCGGGGTTGTCGTTGGAGTTGGTGTAGAGGTGGGGCGTGAGGGCGTCGAAGGCGCGGGAGGCGAAAACCTGGCGGGCGACCGGGCCGCGGGGGTCGCGGACGATGGTGGAGTTGAAGACGATCCGGTCCGGGTCGAGCTGCTTGGTGTAGGCGCCGAGCTCGTTGATCCAGATCGAGCGCCGCCGCATCTCGGTCTCCCGCCCCGGCTCGCCGTCCCCCTCGGGGTGGAGGGTCCACTCGAAGCTCTCCCACTCGCTCAGGGGCTCCCAGCCGATGACGTAGTCGGCGTACTCGCTCTCGTTGGCCCACTGGATGACCTTGGCCATGCGGGCCTTGGCGACCTCGAGCGTCCCGGGGTCCTGGAAGAAGTTGTTGATGTCGGTGAGCGGCCCGCCGAAGTTGGTCGCCCAGGGGCCCTCCAGGCCGAAGGCCTCGTCGTAGGAGAAGGAGTCGAAGGGGCTGAAGATGATGTGGATGCCGCGGGAGCCGGCCTCGCGGAGGATGTTGTGCATGTAGGCCCGCATGTCGTCGTTGAAGACGTCGGGGTTGTTCTGGAGCCAGTGCAGCCCCCGCGGCGGGTTGGGGTTGCCCACGAAGTAGACGTTCTGGAGCTCGAGGTACACGCGCATCGTGTTGACGCCGTGGGCCTGGAGCATGTCGAAGTAATCGGAGTAGTGCCCCTCCGCGGGGGTATGGTCAGCGAAGTTCTGGTACACTCCGTAGAGGTTGTCCCAGACGTCGCCGGGGAAGAGCTGGCGCGAGTAGCCCCACGAGATGCCGAGGTGGTCGCCGACGGCGACGAACGCCTCGCCGTTCTCGAACATCAGCGTGTTGCCCATCGGGGCGGGGATGAGCCGGCCGCGGTAGCCGGCGTAGGGGAGGGCGGTCGTGGTGAGCGTCGCGTTGGCGGAGAGATCGGAGTAGTTCCCGGCGGCGTCGATGGCGCGGACGGCGACGTGGTAGGTCGTGCCCGGGGCGAGCTCGGCGATGCGGAGCGTCTCGGCGTAGCCGGCCAGCCGCGGCGTGTAGTTCTGCCGGAAGAGGGTCGCGGAGAGCCAGTCGGCCTCGGTGGCGATCGGGGAGTGCGAGTATCGGATCTCGTAGCGGGAGACGTGGCCGAAGCCGGTGGTCGTGCCCGTCGGGGCGGTGAACTCGAGCCGCGCGCCGTACGCGCCCACGCCGGAGACCGACAGGTTGGTCACGGGCGCGGGCCTGGCGCCGGCGCGGGCGTCGATGAACATCACCTCGGCGTAGTTGATGGGGCCGCGGATGCCGGCCTGCGTGGCGGTGTAGGAGCTGTGGGCGCCCTGGACGTGGTCGTCCACGAACATCGGCTGGAGGTAGCGGATGTCGGGGTCGGGGTGGGAGCGGTTGTCGATGAGGTTCCGCGCCCCGCCGTCGTTGTCCATGATGACGTCGAAGTTCATCCCCATGGTGACCCCGTGCACGGGCGCGGGCATGTTGAGAGCGGCCCAGGGGATGAACATCTCGATCGTCCACCCCTGGTCCACGTCGGCGGGGTTGTTCACGGTGCCGCGGATGGTCGAGGCGTAGAGCAGCCCGTCGGGCATCGCCCCGCCGGGGTTGACGTCCACCGCGTTGCCCAGGCCGTCGCCCTTGATGTACTTCCAGCGGCGCACGACGCCCGGGCCTTCCACAGGGTCGGTGGGGGCGGCGAGGTTGACGCCGATGGCGCGGTCGTCGGACTGGAAGTACTGGTCGCGGGAATCGTCGGGGTCGAAGTAGAACGTGACGGAGTCGTCCTGCTCGACGTCCCAGCGGTTGTTCAGCGCGGGGTTGCCCGGGACGCCGTCGGCCCAGATGTTGGCGTCCTCGACGTCCACGGAGAGGAAGAGCCCGGCGTCGTTGTACATCATCCGGACCCAGACGGCGCGGTCGGAGCGGGTCGCCTGGGTGCGGAAGACCTCGAAAGCGCCGTCCCACGCCCCCTCGTCGAGCACGCCGTCGATGATCGCCTCCCCCCGCGGCACGGTCCAGAGCTGGTGGTCCGGGGAGATCGGGTCGGCGAGCAGGCCGGCGTTGAGCATGACCCGCGGCTCGAGGGCCTCGAGCATGCGGGATTCCTTATCGGCGCCGGCGGCGCGGGCGATCGACGCGGCGGTAGGGCGATAACGCATCGGGGTCTCCGGGGAAGGCTGGTCCGCTGCTTCATCGACCCCGCGCCCGCGGCGATCAACGGCGCTCGGCGCGCGGCGGGGGAGGATGTGACAGCTGCGCCGGTCGGACCGGCTGGACGCGGCGTAGTAGACCCGGCCCGCGTAAACGGTCGCTCATGCGTGTGGATAGCCCGGTGCGCGCGGGCCGCATTCCGCCCTGTGGGGGCGGCCAGCGGCCAAAAACCCCGCCGGCGGCCGGCGCCCCCCGCAGGGGGGCGCCGGCCGCCGGGGTGTGTTTCAGCGGCGAGGACCGGAGAGGCCCGCGCGTGCTACTGGGCCGCGGCGCCCGCGCCGCCCGCGGGGGCCGCGGAGGGCGGGACGGCGGGATCGAAGTTCAGCGCCCGGACCAGGAAGGCCCACTGGTCGGCGATCTGCTCGATGACCTTGGAGATCGGCTTGCCCGCACCGTGGCCGGCGCGGGTCTCGATGCGGATGAGCACCGGGTTCTCGCACCCCTGGGCGGCCTGCATGGCCGCGGCGAACTTGAACGAGTGCGCCGGGACGACGCGGTCGTCGTGGTCGGCGGTCACGATCATCGTGGCGGGGTAGCACGCGCCGGCGCGGACGTTGTGGTACGGGGAGTAGGCGAGCAGGGCCTTGAACTCCTCCTCGTTCTCGTCGGCGTTGCCGTAGTCGCTGGTCCAGGCCCAGCCGATCGTGAAGCGGTGGAAGCGGAGCATGTCGAGGACGCCGACGGCGGGGATCGCCGCGCCGAAGAGCTCGGGGCGCTGCGTGATGCACGCGCCGACCAGCAGGCCGCCGTTGGAGCCGCCGTGGATGGCGAGCCTGGCGGGTGAGGTGTACTTCTCGCGGATGAGGTACTCGGCCGCGGCGATGAAGTCGTCGAAGACGTTCTGCTTGCGGAGCTTGGTGCCGGCCTGGTGCCACTCCTGGCCGTACTCGCCGCCGCCGCGGATGTTGGCGCTGGCGTAGACGCCGCCCATCTCCAGCCAGACGAGGTTGCCGACGCTGAAGCCGGGGGTGATGGCGATGTTGAAGCCGCCGTAGCCGTAGAGGAGGGTCGGGGCGGAGCCGTCGAGCTCCAGGCCCTTCTTGTGGGTGATGAACATCGGCACGCGGGTGCCGTCCTTGGAGGTGTAGAAGACCTGCCTGGTGACGTAGTCGTCGGGGTTGAAGCCGACGCTGGGGCGGCGGAAGAGGGTGCTCTCGCCGGTGGCGACGTCGTAGCGGTAGATAGAGGTCGGGGTGGTGAAGCCGGTGAAGGCGTAGAAGGTCTCCGGGTCGTCGGGCTTGCCGCCGAAGCCGGCGGCGGCGCCGATGCCGGGGAGCTCGACGGTGCGGACCAGCGCGCCGTCGAGGTCGTAGACCTTGACCTGCGTCTGGGCGTCCTTGAGGTAGGAGGTGATGATCTTCCCGCCGACCATGGACGCGCCGCGGAGGGTCTCCTCGGCCTGGGGGACGATCTCGCGCCAGGCGTCGCGCTGGGGGTTCTCGATGTCGATGGCGATGACGCGGCCGCGGGGCGCCTCCAGGTCGGTCTGGAAGTAGAAGACCGTGCCGACGTTGCCGATCAGGTCGTACGAGGCGTCGAAGTCGTTGAGCAGCTCGACGACCGGGGCGTCGCCGACGCCCCCGGCGCTGGGGGCGAGCTCCTTGTAGAAGAAGCGGTTCTTCGGGTCGGTCCCCTTCCAGACGTGGATGGCGAGGTACCTGCCGTCGTCGGTGACGCCGCCGCCGAAGCCCCACTCCTTCTGGTCGGGGCGGTGGTAGACCAGGACGTCCTCGGACTGCGGCGTGCCGAGCTTGTGGAAGTAGAGCTTCTGGTAGTAGTTCGCGCCGGTGAGGGCCTCGCCCTCCTTGGGCTCGTCGTAGCGGGAGTAGAAGAAGCCCGAGCCGTCCTTGAGCCAGCTCGCGCCGGAGAACTTCACCCAGCGGATCTCGTCGGGGAGGTCCTTGCCGGTGTCCACATCGCGGACGCGCCAGGTGTTCCAGTCGGAGCCCGCCTCGGCGATGCCGTAGGCGAGGTACCTGCCGTCCTCGGAGACGCGGGTGCCGCTGAGGGCGACGGTGCCGTCGGCGGAGAGGGTGTTGGGGTCCAGCAGCAGCCGGGGCTCGGCGTCGAGGGAGTCCATCACGTACAGCGGCGACTGGTTCTGCAGGCCGTCGTTGCGGGTGATGAAGTAGCGGCCGCCTTCCTTGAAGGGGATGCCGAAGCGTTCGTAGTTCCACAGCTCGGTGAGGCGGCGCTTGATGGCGTCGCGCTGGGGCGCCTTGGCGAGGTACGAGTGGGTCAGCGCGTTCTGCGCCTCGATCCACGCCCGCGTCTCGGGGGTGTCGGGGTCCTCCAGCGGGCGGTAGGGATCCGGCACCTCCACGCCGTGGTAGGTGTCCACCACGTCGGCCATGGGGGCAGGGGGATACTCGAAGGTCTCGCTACCGGAGGGCTGGAAGGGCTGGGCGAGGCCCGCGGCGAGCGCGGCGCTCCGCCCGGGTGCTCCGGCCGCCGCGGCGGCCGCGGCGCAAACGACGATGACGGACCAGCAATGCATGGGGGGCTCCCGTATCGGCGGCCCGCGCGGCGGCGTGCCGCCCGGCCCGGCTCGGATTGTACCGGCACGCCCGCTCCGGGTGACACTCGGTGGCCCGGTCGGCGGAGCGGGCGCGGACGCCTGGCCGGGGCGGTCAGGCCGCGGCGTCCCGGCTGATGGCGAGCTCCAGCGCGGCCGCGTCGCGGACGTCGGTGACGGCGCTGCACATCAGGACGTAGGCGAGGCCGAACCAGCCGACGCCCCAGTCGCCGGGGCTGCGGCCCGGACCGGGAATCATCGCGTAGATAAGGGCCGTGAGAATCAGGACTCCGTAGATGTTCTTGCGGACGTTGCGGTATCTCTTGGCGTGATCCGGGGACCAGCCCGGGGTGCGGCGCTGGAGCGCCTCCAGGCAGCAGGCCAAGCCGATGAGGTAGGCCGTTGCGATGAGCTGGAAGCCGACGATTACGGCGAGTTGAGCGACGCGAGGCATCGCGGCGATCGAGCCGCCCAGCATCAGGCCGTATCCGGCGCAGAACGGGAGAAGAATGCCGGCCCACCTCGTGGCGGCCCTGGCGCGGAGCGAGGGGGCGTAGCCGCCGAAGGTGTCGCCGGTCAACAGCCACGTGCCGCGGACGTGGAGGATCGTCGCGGCGAGCAGGGCTCCGGCGCAGATGATCAGAAAGACCGTGCTACCGAAGACATCATCGAAATCGGCGCCGAGGTAGCCGAGGACCAGAGCGAGAAGGAGTGCGCCCAGCAGCGTGACGATCATCCACAGAAGCACTCGCATCGCCGCGACGGTGAGCGACAGGCCGCGGTGGGTGCGGGCGAGCCAGGCCGGGTCGGCGCCGCGGAGCAGCGTCGGGCGGGCTCGCGACCTCGCGACGGGAAGGGCGCACTCCGGGCAGACGCCCGAGTCCGGGAGGCCGGTCAGGTCGTAGCCGCAGGAGACGCAGACGCCGCCCCGGCCCGTCGCCGTCTCGCTGGCGGCGTCCGCCGGCATCGCGTTACTGCACCATGCCCTTGGTCAGCCGCATGAAGGCGGTCTCGAGGTTCAGCGCCTCCTCGCCGAAGCGGACGATGCGGAAGCCCTGGTTGACCAGGAGGTTGGGGATGTCGGTGACGTCGATCTTGGCGGAGGAGTCGATGGTGACCTGGATGACGCGGCCGCCGTTGGTCGCGACGCCGGGCTGGCCGTCGGTGATGGCGACCTTCATGACGCCGCGGATGCGCTGGAGAAGGACGGCGGCCTCCTCGGTGCGCTGGGCGACGGAGACGTTGACGACGTGGCCGAGCTTGGCCCGCTGCATGATCTGCTCGATGGTGCCGTGGAAGAGGAGCTGGCCGCGCTCGATGATGCCGACGACGTTGCAGAGCTCGCCGAGCTCGTGGAGGATGTGGGAGGAGATGATGATGGTCTTGCCCATGCGCTTGAGCTCCTTCAGAAGCTCGCGCATCTCGATGCGGGCGCGGGGGTCCAGGCCGCTGGCGGGCTCGTCCATGAGCAGGACCTTGGGGTCGTGCAGGAGGACGCGGGCGACGCTGAGGCGCTGCTGCATGCCCCGGGAGAGGGAGTTGACCTCGGCGGTGGCCTTGTAGTTGAGGTCGGTCAGGTCGAGGACGTCCTGGACGACCTTCCGGCGCTGCTCGCCGTGGATGTTGTAGCAGGCGGCGAAGAACTCGAGGTACTCGGTGACGACCATGTCCTCGTACGCGCCCATGAAGTCCGGCACGTAGCCGACGATGGGGCGGATGCGGCGGTTCATGTGGCCGACGGTGAGGCCGTCGATCGTCGCCTGGCCGCTGGAGGGCTTCAGCAGCGTGGCGAGGATCTTGATCGTCGTCGTCTTCCCCGCGCCGTTGGGCCCGATGAAGCCGAAGCAGTCCCCCTCGTTGATCGTGAGGTTCAGCGAGTCGAGCGCCACCAGGTCGCCGTATCGCTTCGTCAGGTTGATCGTCTCGATCATCGGCACGTGCGTTTCTCCGGCCCCCCTCCCCGGCCCATTCACTCCGCGGCCCCCCCGCCGCCCCGCCCGCTCAGTCCCCCTGGAGGATCGGGTCGAACCGCGGCGGGTCCGGCGGGAGGGGGTAGATCCACCGCACCACCGTCCGCCCCGTCGTCACCACGGGCTCGCCGTCCACGACCATCGGGATCGGGCTGGGCGCGCCGTCGAGATGGCCCACGATGATGATGCACGGCTGCGTGAACCAGCGGCCCAGGTCCCAGGTGTGCGCCGACTGGCGGCGGGCCAGGATGCTGGTCTCGGGGACCTGCACGTTGGTCCGGGGGGGCTCGAGCATGCTGTAGAACGCCAGCGCGGTGAGCCGCTTGACGCTGTCGCTGCCGGGCGTGGAGGCGGACTGCTCGTCCTGCATCCCGCCGTACTGGTTGCTCGGGTTGCCCGCCAGGTCGCGGAAGTACTGCTGCGTCGAGGTCGCCCGCGGCTGGGGAGCGGTCACGGCGGCGAGGTCCAGCGGCTCGCCGGGCTTCCACGGGGCGGAGAGCTGCACGGCGTGGGCGTCGGCGATCAGCGCGCCGGCGGGGGAGATGTTCAGGTGCCCCTGGCGGGGGACGACGACGACCACGACGTCGTGGAGCGCCCCGGGCAGGTCGTGCACCAGCGTGCCGCGGAGGTTCCACCACCGCTGCCCCGGCGGGGGGTCGCTGAGCTTGGTGATCTTGATCTCCGAGCCCAGCGGCGCGGGCGAGCCACCCTCGGGGAGCATCGGCGAGGGCATCCGCCAGCGCGGCGCGCCGGCCCAATCGACCTGGAGCTGCCGGATGGTGGAGCGGGCCGGGAGCTCGACCGAGTCCGGCGAGCGGGCATCCACCGGGTAGCCGCGGGCGTCCGGGAAGACCATCCAGTCCGACCCGAGGCCGATGCCGGAGGTGGGCGTGTCCCACGAGGTGATGGCGTTGCGGAAGTCCGGCGCCGAGCCGCCCGGCGAGGCCGCATCGCCCGCGCCGGCGACGGAGACGCGCTGCTCGCCGTACTCGGGCAGGAGCAGGTTGGCCCACATCCGCGCCCGCTGGTTGGGCTGGCCGTAGACGTGGTCGAGGAAGGTGAGGTGGTTCGCCTGCACCGTGCGGGGCCGGATCATGCTCGCCCCGCCCCAGGCGACCACGGTGAAGACCGCGCCGACGAGCACGAAGGCCACCCACGCGTGGTGCTTGCGCTCGATGCGGCGCAGCCCGAAGTACCCCAGCGGCCCCGCGGCCAGCCAGTAGAGGAGGAAGACGAAGAAGGCCAGCAGCAGGCCGCTGGCGGCCTTGCCCGTCATCGCGATGATCCCGGCGATGTCACGGTCGAGCCAGCGATCCTCGCGCTGCAGCAGCCGCAGCACGCCGGAGTTGTCCAGCTCGTTCTTGCTCAGCAGGTCCAGGCGCTTGCCCAGGACCCGGTTCCAGAGAATGTCGGCGTCGATCCCGCCCATCGCGGCCAGGGTGCGGTTCAGCAGGTCCAGCCCGATCACCGTCACGGCCCCGGCGCCCACCAGCCGACGCACGACCACCGTCTGCCCGTCCGGGCCGTCGATGATGCGGACGGCGTCGAACGCGCCCGCCCCCTCGTGCGGCTCGAGGACGTTGACGATCGCCTTGTCCGGCAGCGGCATCTCGCGGCTGGAGGTCAGCAGCTTGCGGTAGGGCTCCAGCGAGACCCCCTCGATGGCGCGGACCGTCGCGGCGGGCATGATGTCTGCCAGCATGTGGTCCCCGCGCCCCATCCACCCCTGCCCGATCGGGGGAAGCACGACCACGAGGTGCCCGCCGCGATGGACCCACTCCCGGATCGCCCGGGCCTGGAGCTCCGTCAGGTCCCGCGGCTCGCCGTCGGTGCCGGAGGCGGTCCAGACCAGGGCCTCGAGCGGGGCCAGGCCGAGCCAGTGGTCCGGGAGTTCCGAGACACGCAGGCCCGCCACGAGGTCGATCCGCTCGTGCCCCGTCGGCGAGTGGCTGATCCCCGGTATGGGGGCGGGGTACTGGTCCACGCCAGCGGCCCGCGGACCGACCACCCCGATCAGGGCGGTGGCCTGGGAGACCGGGTTCGACGTCCCGGTCATGGTGACCACCGTCGCCCCGATCTGCTGCCCGGCCACGAAGATGACGCGCCTCCCCTCGGTCGCCGGCCGCTCCACGGCCTCGTGGGCGGTGATCCGGAAGGAATCGGACTCGCTGTCGAACGGGAGCCTCGCGTACAGCCAGACCGAGCGCTTCGACCCGGGCTCGGATGAGACCGTGCGCTCCCACCAGGCGGTGTCCCCCTCGGCGTCGGGGACGGCGAGGCGGACGACGACGTCACGGTGACGGTCGGAGCGGTTGGTGAGTTCGACCTGGATCCCGGCCCAGTCCCCGGGGCGGGGGCGGTTGCCGATCCCGAAGCGGAGGACCTTCAGGTCCATCTCCCCCGTTCCAAGGGGGATCGCCTGGGGGGCCAGGCCGCCCTGAGTGCCCTGGGCCGCGGCGGAGCCTCCCCCCAAGGCAAACGCGAACAGGCCGACGAGGAGGGCACCCAGGATGCGAGTTGAGGTTCGGGTCATGGGCGTGGATTGTAACCGCACTGAAGACCCTCCCGGGACGGGCCGATCTGGTGTGTTGTGCCGACGTTCGCAGCCGAGATCTGGGGTGTCCTGGGGTTCATCGCCGTCGCGGCGGTCCTGACCTGTCTCTACGCGCTCGCCGCCCTGGCCCGCGACCGGACCGCGGTGATCGACCTCAAGGCCCAGGTGGAGCGTCTCCGTAGGGAGTACGAGGAACAGACCGCCGAGGTTGTCATGGAGGAGGACCCGGAGGTCATTCGGTACGCCATGGCGCAGGTGGACGGACAGGCCGCGGCCTGAGACCCCCTCTCCCCACCCCACGTCCCCGCCCCCCCCACTACCAGGGAAGCCCCGTCCCGTCATAGTTCAGGAACCGCCCCGTGTCCTCCGGGCGGAGCTGCTCGATGGTCTTGAGCATCATGCCCACGCTCTCCTCCGGGGAGAGCGTGGCGTTGGGCCCGCCCATGTCGGTGCGGACCCAGCCGGGGTGCATGGCCACGCAGATGAACCCCTCGCCCTTGAGCTCGTTGGCCATGCAGGTCGTCAGCATGTTGAGGGCGGCCTTGCTGCCGCGGTAGCCGTAGCTGGAGCCGCCGTCGTTGTTGGTGATGCTGGCGAGCTGGCTGGAGATGTTGATGATGACCTTGCGCTCCCCCTGGCGCAGGCGGTCCAGCAGGGCCCGGGTGACCAGGACCGGCGAGATGGCGTTGATCTCGAAGACGCGGCGGAGTTCCGCGACGTCCATCTCCTCCAGCGACTTGGTCCGCGCGGAGTTGACGCCGGCGTTGTTGATGAGCACGTCGATGGCGTGGCCGGCGGTATGGTCGCGCAGGGCGGCGATGCTGCGGTCGTCGCCGACGTCGAGGGGGACGACCTTCGTCGCGGCGCCGGCGAGCTCCGCGGCCGCATCCGGGTTGCGGGCGGTGCCGATCACCACCTCCCCCGCGCCGCGCCCGGCGAGCTGGCGGACGAACTCGAGCCCGATCCCCCGGTTGGCGCCGGTGATGAAGTAGGTGTGGCCCATGCCCCATTATGGCCCCCGGCGCAGCAGGCGGGTCCGGGCCGCTTCAAGGGTCTGATAACCGGTGGCGGAACCCGGAACCCGGGGGGGCGGCTTTACCGGCCGCCGATCGCGGCCGATATGACCCCGGACCGAGCCGGCCTCGCCCGGGGGGTCTCGGTCGTGAGCCCGCCATCATGGACCAGACGCGATCCTCACCGCCCGTAGCAGCACTGGCCCGCGTGACTCGCGGGGGGTGGTCCGTGGAACTGCTGGGCCTCGCGTGCGCCCTGGTGACGATCGGCGCGGCGGTTGCGGCGGGCGCGTGGGCGTACCACAACGCGCAGCGGCTGGCCGCGCAGCAGCAGCGTTCGACGGTGAGCACGCTCGCCAGGTCCCTCGCGCCGGCGTGCGCCGCCCTGGTCGAACAGAACGAGGTCTCCAAGCTCCGCGTGCTGATCGGCGAGGTCGCCCAGGCGTCGGAGCTTCAGGAAGCGGCGGTGCTGCTGCCGGACGGCGGCGTGCTGGCGCACTCGGACCCGCGCCGGATCACCGTCACCGAGCTCCCGGAGCGATGGCCCGAGGGGGGAGCGCCGGCGGGCAGCGCGGGCGCGGCATCGCAGCCGGAGGTCCGGCAGGTCGTCAACGCCGCGGGCCGGGGGGACCTCACCGTCGTCCTGACCGCCGCGCCGACGCCGCAGGTGTGGTCGAACGCGGGGGCCGTGACGGGGCTGGCGGTCATCGGCGTCGCGGGAATCGGCGTGGGGATGCTCCTGCTCCAGCGGACGCGCGTGGTGGTGCGGCCGCTGCGGGCGATCCAGGATGCGCTCCGCGCCGCCTCGGCGGGCGAGGCGGACGCCGGCGCGCTGACGATCAGCCCCCGCTGGGGCGCGGAGGCCGCGGCGTGGAACGCCATCATCGCCGGCCGCGAGCGGCTCCGGGCCCGCGAGCTGGACGAGCGCGCCGAGCAAGCGGCCGCCCCCGGCCGCCCCGCCGACGGGCTGCTGGACCGCTCGTGCGACGTGCTCTCCCACGGCATCCTGGTCGTGGACGGGGCGGCGACGGTGCGGTACGCCAACGGGGCCGCGGCGGTGCTGCTTGGGCGCAAGCGGGCGGAGCTGGTGGGACGGCCTCTGCAGGAGTCGCTGAGCAACGAGGAGGTCGCCGCGCTGGTGAACCAGGTCGTCCGCGACGGCTCGCGCCGGCGCGGGTCGGTCGAGGCCGAGCAGGGGACCGGGGAGGAGCGCAGCGTCGTCCGCTACACCTGCTCCCGCGTCACGCCGGAGCCGGACGAGGGGCCGCTCAGCGGCGGGGCGATCCTGCTGATCGAGGACCTCACGCAGCAGCGGATCGCCGACCGGGCCCGCGAGATGTTCGTCACCAGCGCGACGCACGAGCTGCGCACGCCGCTGACCAACATCCGCCTGTACGTCGAGACGATGCTCGAGGACGGGGAGAACGACCCGGTCCTTCGCGGCAAGTGCATCAACGTCATCAACACCGAGGCCCGCCGCCTGGAGCGGATGGTCTCCGACATGCTCTCGGTCGCCGAGATCGAGGCGGGGTCGATGAAGGTCCACGACGACGACGTCCGCCTGGACGCCCTCCTCGACGAGCTCGCGAGCGACTACCAGGCCGCGGCCCAGGAGAAGGAGATCACCCTCTCGCTGGACCTGCCCCCCAAGCTGCCGGTGATCCGGGGCGACCGCGACAAGATCGCCATGGCCCTGCACAACCTCATCGGCAACGCGCTGAAGTACACGCCGGCGGGGGGCAACGTCACCGTCTCGCTCGAGGAGCGCGAGGCGACGATCCTGGTCCGCGTCAAGGACAACGGCATCGGGATCGGCCCGGACGAGCTGGAGCGGATCTTCGACAAGTTCTACCGCGCCAAGGACAAGCGGGTCGGCCGCATCACGGGCACCGGCCTGGGGCTGTCGCTGGCGAGGGAAGTGGCCCGCCTGCACGGAGGGGACATCACCGTCGAGTCGCAGGTGGACCGGGGGAGCACGTTCACACTGGTCCTGCCGGCGCCCGCCGCGGCCGCGCCGGCCGCCGCCGGGGGGTCCGCGCCGGCGGCGAA
Organism: Planctomycetaceae bacterium; assembly: GCA_044507535.1. Lineage (GTDB taxonomy): Bacteria > Planctomycetota > Phycisphaerae > Phycisphaerales > UBA1924 > CALAFV01. The sequence goes on from JBIQJK010000005.1 coordinate 49,758, forward strand.
GGCGGCGTAGGTCACCATGGAGATCCGCGAGCAGCGACATGGCGCCGTCACGGTCGTCAAGCCCATCGGGCCGCTGGTCCAGGGCGACGCGCAGGTCTTCGCGCAGCGCTTCCACGCGGCGGTGACCCGCAGCCTGGGGCGCGTGGTCCTCGACGCCACGGCGATGCCGTTCGTGGACAGCCACGGGCTGGAGGCGCTGGTGGACGCCGCGGAGCAGCTCGACGAGGGGGGCCAGGGACTTCGGCTGTGCGGCGCGAGCGAGACGCTGCGCGAGGTGCTGGAGCTGACGGAGCTCGCCTCGCTGTTTGAGTACTTCCAGGACGTCCAGGACGCGACGAGGAGCTTCCTGTGACCCCCCCTTCCCCCCCCGCTCCTCCCACCCCGCCGCCCCCCGGCCCGCAGCCGGAGCCGGAGCATTCCGGCCCGGGCCGCGCCCCCCAGCCGGGGCCCGCGGGGCCGGGCGCCGGGGGCGTGCGCCGGCACGTCCGCGTCGGCGAGGCGCTGGTGGAGGACGGTGTGCTCTCCAAGGAGCAGCTCGACCGCGCCCTGGCGGCGCAGCGGAACACCGGGCAGCTGCTGGGCGAGATGCTCGTGGAGCAGGGCGTCGTCCAGCCCTCGGTGCTGGTGCGGTCGCTCGCCAAGCGGCTGGGGGTCAAGGGGTGCCACCTCCGCCACGGCCTGATCGACCCCGCGCTGCTGAAGCAGATCGGCGCCGAGGAGGCGGAGCGGCTGAAGATCATCCCGATGTTCAAGGTCCGCGGCGTGCTGACCGTCGCGATGGCCGAGCCGCAGAGCCTGCCGACGATCGACCGGCTGCGGAAGCTGACGGGGTGCAAGATCCGCCCGGTGCTCGCCCTGCGGGCCAACGTCCTGGAGTACGTCCGCAAGTACGCCACCGGCGACGTGGACGTCGAGGCGTTCCTGACCTCGCTGGCGGACTCCGACGTCGAGGTCGTCGAGCGTGAGACCGTGGACGACGGCCCGGCGACCGACCTGGACCGGATGGTCGCCGGCAGCCCGATCGTCAACCTCGTCAACGTCGCGCTGCTGACGGCGGTCAAGGACGGGGCCAGCGACATCCACGTCGAGCCCGAGAAGAAGGGGACGCGGATCCGCTACCGCATCGACGGCGTGCTCCGCGACCTGATGAAGCCCCCCGCGGGGATGCACGCGGCGATCGTCTCCCGGGTCAAGGTCATCGGGAAGATGGACATCGCCGAGAAGCGGCTCCCGCAGGAGGGGCGGGTGCACATCATCGCCGAGGGGCGCGAGATCGACCTGCGCGTCAGCTCCATGCCGACGCTGCTGGGGGAGAAGCTCGTGCTCCGCGTGCTCGACAAGCAGAACCTCAAGGTCCGCCTGGAGGACCTGGGGATGCGCGTCGAGGCGCTGCAGACCTTCAAGGACATCCTGAGCCGCCCCCACGGCCTCGTGCTCGTCACCGGCCCGACCGGCAGCGGCAAGACCACCACGCTGTACTCGGCGCTCGACCTGCTGCGCAGCCCCGAGCGGAACATCCTGACCGTCGAGGACCCGGTGGAGTACCAGCTCGACCTGGTCAACCAGATCCAGACGCAGGAGGCGATCGGCCTGACCTTCGCGCGGATCCTCCGCAGCGTGCTGCGGCAGGACCCGGACGTGATCATGGTCGGCGAGATCCGCGACGAGGAGACCGCGCGGGTGGCCGTGCAGGCCGCGCTCACCGGCCACCTCGTGCTCGCGACGCTGCACACCAACGACGCCCCCGGCGCGGTCGCCCGGCTGACGGACATGAACGTCAAGCCCTACCTCCTCTCGGGCGCCATCAACGGCGCCATCGCGCAGCGGCTGGCGCGGACGATCTGCCAGGCGTGCGCCACGAACTATTACCCCACCCCGGTGGTTCTCGAGGAGGCGGGCCTGGCGGAGATGGCCGGCAGGGCCTTCCGGCGGGGCGCGGGGTGCCGCCAGTGCCACGACAGCGGCTTCCAGGGGCGTACCGGCATCTACGAGGTCATGGACGTCACGCCGGACCTGCGCCGGATGATCCACTCCGCGGCCCCCAGCCACGAGTTCCGCGCCAGGCTCCGCGAGCGCGGCTGGCTCACCCTGCGCCAGGAGGGCGTGCTGCTGGCGCTGGAGGGGAAGACCAGCCTCGAGGAGGTCCTCCGCGTCACGCACTGCGAGGACGGCGAGGAGCGCGAGCACGCCGAGGGCGCCCGCCCCGAGCCGCCCCCGGCGAAGTTCATCCGACCGGAGGCCGCGTGATGAGGCTCGCCTACGAGGCCTACGACAAGGGCGGCCGGCTGGTCACCGGCAGCGTCGAGGCGGCCAGCACCCGCGAGGCGACCGAGCGGCTCTACGCCGACGGCCTCTTCGTCACCCGCCTGGCGGGCGCTCCCGAGGATGACGCCGCCGAGAAGGTCCCGGGGCTGCTCGCGGGTCGCGGCGGCGGGCTCAAGCAGCTCGTCGTGATCACGCGCCAGCTCGCGGTGCTCGCCTCCACGGGGACGCAGGTCGTCGAGGCCCTCTCGGCGGTGGAGCGCCAGACCCCCGCCGGGCCCTGGCGGCGGATCCTGGGCGACGTGCGGCGGGACGTGGAAGAAGGCAAGTCCCTCACCGAGGCCCTCGCGGAGCACCCGAAGCACTTCGATCCGATCTACCGGAGCCTGATCGCCGCCGGCGAGTCGGGCGGCCAGCTCCCGGCGATGCTCGAGCGGCTGGCGGTGATCAAGCGCAAGCAGTTGAAGATCCGCAGCACGGTGATCGGGGCGCTGAGCTACCCGATCATGCTGACGTGCCTCTCCATCGTGGTGGTGGTGGTGATGCTGCTGGCGGTTCTGCCGCGGTTCGCGGGGCTGTTCGAGTCGCTCGATGCGCCGCTGCCGCCGACGACCAAGGCGCTGATCTCGCTGAGCGAGTCCCTCAAGGCGTACTGGTGGGCGGTGACGCCCGCGCTGCTGGGCGCGGCCGCCGGCGCGGTGTGGTTCGTCCGCTCCTCGCGGGGGCGGCGGTGGATCGACAACGTGTGCATCGGCCTGCCGGTGGTGGGGCCGTTCGTCAAGGCGCTGGTGACGGCGCGGGTGGCGCGGACCCTGGGGGTGCTGCTGGAGGCGAAGGTGCCGCTGCTGGAGTCGCTGACGCTCACCAAGGCCGCGGCGGGCAACGCGCGGTACGTCGAGCTGCTGGAGCGGGCCGAGGACCGCGTGACCCGGGGCGAGGCGATCAGCGCTGCGCTCCGCGGCTCGCCGCTGATCGCCCCCAGCGTCACCGAGGCCGTCATCACCGGCGAGCGTGCCGGCAAGGTCGGCGAGGTGCTCATCTCCGTCGCCGACTACCTGGACGAGGACAACGAGGTGGTGATCAAATCGATGATGAGCCTGCTGGAGCCGCTGATCCTCGTGGCGCTCGGCGGCGTGGTGGGGTTCGTGGCGATGAGCCTGTTCCTGCCGCTGTTCGACCTTACCGCCGCCGCGGGAGGGCAGTAGCCATGACGCATGCAGCGCCGGACAAGCCGGGCGTGGGGCCCATCGGGCTGGACCTGGGCGGCCGGACCATCCGCGCAGCGCAGGTCCGGCGCGGCGAACGTGGGCCGGCCCTGCACGCCGCGGCGTGCATCACCCGGCTGCGGCCCGAGCGGCCGATCGACGACGGCGAGATGCGCCGGTTGATGGGCGTCCTCGCCCGGCACGGGTTCGAGGGCGGCCGCGTCGCCGTGGCCCTGCCGGAGGAGAAGCTGCTGACCAACACCCTCGAGCACGTCGGCACGGGCCCGGGCGCCGGGGCGGGGGCCCCGATGGAGGTGGTGTCGCGCGTGGAGCTGGCCCGGGCCGCCGGGTGCGCGCCGCCGCAACTGGAGGCGGCGTGCTGGCCGCTGCCCGCGCCGGCGCGGGCGCGGCAGTCTTCGCACGTGCTCGCCGTCGGCTGCCTGCACGCCGAGGCCGATGCGCTGCTGGACGTGGTGGAGTGCTGCGGGCTCCGCGCCGATGCCCTGGAGCCGCGGGCGGTGGCGCTGGCGCGGGCCTGCCGGCAGCTGCTGACGGGCCGGCAGGGGATCTGCGCGATCCTCGATGTAGGGTGGGAAGGAACGACGACGGCGGTGGTCTACCAGGGCACGATCGTCTACCACCGCTTCATGTCCGAGCTGGGCGTGGGCGTCGCCGCGCAGGCCCTCACGAGCGGGCTGGGGATCGACGACGAGCTCGCGGCCCACCTCCTGCTCGGGCGCAGCGCCCTGCCGGGCGCGGCCGAGGGCGGCCCCCGCGTCGGCGTGCGCGCCGACGCCGAGCAGCTCATGAACGAGCACGCCTCGCGTTTGGCGCACGAGATGGGCCTCTCGCTCTCCTACGCCTCGCACTGGTACGCCCAGCCGGAGGTCGACGCCGTGCTGCTGTGCGGCGAGGGGGCGGCGATGCCGGGGCTGGCGGGGATCCTCACGCACGGCCTGGGGGCCGAGGTGCGGCTGACGACGCCGCGGGATGTGTCGCTCGCCGGGGCCGATGCCTGGCGGCCCGGCGGAGCAAACGAATCGGGCGGGGCGGGGGCCGAGCTGATGACGGCTCTCGGGCTGGCCCTGCGCTGAAGGAGGAACGCCGTGGACGGTGTGGACCTGATCCCGAGCCCGCGTCGCGAGCTGCACATGCGGCGGAGGCGGGTGCGCGCGTGGGTGGGTGCGGGGAGCGCGTACGCCGTGCTGCTGGGCGGGACGCTCGCCGGCGCGGCCGCGGCGTGGCCCCGCGACCAGGAGACCCCGGCGGCGACCCTCGCCTCGCTCGCGACCGAGAACGAGGGGCACCGCCGGCAGTTCACGCTCCTCTCGCAGGAGATCTCGCAGAAGCAGCGGGAGCTCGCCGCCAACCGCGCTGTGGGCAACCAGCCGGACTGGAGCGTGCTGCTGGCGCTGCTGGCCGAGGCCCTGGGCCCGGAGGCCGCGCTGCGCGAGGTGGAGCTGACGCAGGAGACCGTGGCCCCCCCCGCCGCCCCCGCCCAGACCGGCAAGGGGGCCGACAAGAAGGCCGCGAGCCAGCCGCCCCCGGAGCCGGTCAGGTATTTCTCGCTGCGGCTTGGCGGGATCGCCCGCTCGCAGGTCGCCGTCAACGGCGTGGTCCGCCGGCTGGAGGCGACAGGCCTGTTCGAGCTGATCGAGCTGCTGGAGACCCGGCGCGAGGGGAGCGGGGCGAACGACCTGACCGCCTTCCGCGTCCGCGGGAAGCTCGGCGCCAGGAAGGAGGAGCGATGAGCGACGCCAGGCGGGCGCTGCGACGGACCGACCTCGCCGGGGCCGTGGTGCTGGCGGCGATGACGGGCGCCGCGTATTTCGGCGGGCTGGAGCCGATGATGCGCGCCAAGCAGGCGCGGGCCTCGCTGCTCCAGCAGATCGAGGGCGAGCGCGGCGACTCGCTGGAGCTCGGCGCGACCATCGCCATGCTCCGGCGCGAGCGCGACGCCCTGCTCGCCGAGCTCGACCGCTCCGCGCGCCGGCTGCACCCGATCTCGCACCAGAACGAGCGGCTCGCCGCGATCACCTCCCTCGCGGCCGAGTCGGGCCTGATCGTCGATGAGGTCCACCCCGGCCAGCCCACCTTCGGCCCGCGTTACGGGACCATGCCCGTGCGGATCCACGCCCGTGGCGACTACGCGCGGTGCACCCGGTTCCTGAACCGGCTCGCGGAGTACCCGGACCTGGGCGTCAACGCGCTGCGGCTCTCCGGCACCCCCGCCGACCCGCAGTCCTCGCCCGTGCTGGTCGTAGAGCTTGTGTGGTATGTGCTGCCGTCGGTGAAGCGGCCGTAGCGGATCCGGGCCGCCGCGCCTTGCACCCGGCGGCGGCGAATCGTCAGTTGACCTCATGGCAGGCACCAAAGACCGCAAGCTGTTCATCGCCGCCCTGGGCGTCGCGCTCGGCGCGCTGGTCCTGGACCGGGTTGTCCTCAACGGGGGCGCCCTCGGGCCCGTCGCGGCCGAGGCCTCCCCGGCGGCCGCTCCGACGAGCGGCGCCGCCTTCCAGAGCCCCAGCTTCGAGCCCGAGCCCGACGCCACCGCCCTGCTCGCCGGCCGCCTCAAGCAGCTCGAGCGGGAGCAGAGCCTGGACGTCTCGAAGGTCCGCAACGCCTTCTGGCTCGACGGCGTGAGCAAGGCCCCCGACGCGGCCCGGGCCAGCAGCGACGAGGCGGTGATCGAGGCCTTCCGCAGGGCCCATAAGCTGCGGGCCGTGATGAACGGCCCCCAGGGCAACTTCGCCATCGTCGGCGACAAGCGGCTGGAGATCGGCGACGAGCTCGAGGTCAAGCTCGACGGCCGGACCGAGCGGTTCACCCTCACCGGGACCCGCGTGGGCCCGAGCGGCCGCTGGGCGGTGTTCAACTTTAACGGTCACGCCGTCAAACTGGGCATGGACGACCGCAATGTTGCCGAAACAGGGGGGTAAACCTCACGATCAGGGGTGCACGCGTCGATAGCCGTGAGCGGTCTTCCAGTCAGGCCGGCCATGAGGGCTTACGGCTACGGAGCGTCAAGCATGAACGTTTCAGCGATCCAGACTCGTCGCGGCTTCAGTCTCGTCGAACTCATCATCGTCGTGGTGATCATCGGGATCATCGGGGCGATCGCGATCCCGAGGCTGAGCCGGGGCAGCCAGGCCGCGGCGGACAACGCCCTCCGCGGGAACCTCGCCGTCCTGCGCCGGGCCATCGAGCTCTACGCAGCCGAGCACGACAACACCTTCCCCAACGCCGACGGCATCGTCGATCAGCTCACGAAGTACTCCGCCCTCGACGGCACCACCGCCGAGGCCAAGGGCACGCCGCACATCTTCGGCCCCTACATCAAGGAGATCCCCACGCTGCCCGTCGGCGCCGCCAAGGGCTCCCGCGGCATCGCCGCCGCCCCCGGCCCCAACGTCGGCTGGATCTACGACGAGGCGACCGGCGCCATCCGCGCCAACACCACCGCGCTGGAGAAGGACGACAACAACGTCGCCTACAGCGACTACTGATGACCACCCCCGCACGCGCCGGCCGCCGGCGCGCCGCGGCGAAGCACACCCGCCGCCCTCCCGTCTCTGCGCCGGGAGGGCGGCGGCCGTTCAGGGCCGGCCGCCTCACCCGGGAGCCCGCCATGACCTCCGGCCGCATCGCATCCTCGCGTCCGGCAGCGCCCGGACCCGTCAGGGCCGCCTTCAGCATCGTCGAGCTGCTCGTCGTCCTGGCCGTCGCGGGCGTCGCCGCCTCGATCGCCATCCCCCGCTACCACGCCTCCGTGGCCCACTACCGGCTCGACGCCGCCGCCCGGCGCATCGCCGCCGACCTGGAGCGGGCCGCCACCGCCGCGAGGATCTCCAGCTCCGGCCGCACCGTCACCTTCTCCCACGACGCCGTCGCCTACACCGTCAGCGGCGAGGCCTCGCTCCGCGGCAACGCCGGCGGCTACCGCGTCCTGCTCGCCGAGGAGCCCTACCGCGTCCACGCCCTGAGCGCGAGCTTCGACGGCGAGCCCGCCGTCACGTTCAACGCCTTCGGGCTCCCGGACAACGAGGGGCAGGTGACGGTCCGCATCGGCGCCCGAGAGCGGACGATCAGGCTCAAAGCGGCCTCCGGGAAGACCGATATCAGGTAAAGGGCCCATCCGGGTGACCGCCGGCAGGGCCCGACCGGAGGACCACCGCCCATGCGTCCGCCGCCCCGAACGACGCGCGCCGCCCCCCCCGCTGCTCCCGCCTTCACGCTCGCGGAGATGGTGCTGTCGCTGGCGATCGTCGCCGTCCTGGTCGGCGCGATGACCTCGGTGCTGATGCTCTCGCTCCGCGCGATCGACGACCGGACCAACCCGGCGGGCAAGACGGTCCGGGCCGCGGAGGCCGCGGACCAGATCCTCGCCGACCTCGCCGTCGCCATCGAGTTCACGGAGCGGTCGGCGACCTCCGCGACCTTCACCGTTCCCGACCGGACGGGCGACGGCCTCCCCGAGACCATCCGGTACGTCTGGAGCGGCGTCGCGGGCGATCCGCTCGTCCGCGAGTTCAACACCGACAAGGACACGCAGTTCCTGCCGGATGTGCGGCAGTTCTCGCTGACCTACCTCGTGCAGACCGAGCCCTGAGCCAGCATGCCCCCCGCCGCGACCCATTCTGACCATCGCCCACGACGACGCCCGCGCCGCGGCTTCAGCCTCGCCGAGGCGGTGGTGGCGAGCCTCATCGTCGGGGTGCTGATGGTCTCCGCCCTCCAGACGGTGGGCAGCGCGGTCGGCGCGCGCCGGTCCCATGCGCTGATGCGCCAGGGGGACCTGCTGGCCCGCCAGCTCATCGACGAGATCGCCCAGTGCCGCTACGCCGACCCCGACGACACCCCGGCGTGGGGGCTCGAAGTCACCGAGAAGTCGGTGTCTGAGACCCTCGGCTCCCGCGCCGCCTGGGACGATGTGGACGACTATGACGGGCTCCAGGAATCCCCGCCGACCTTCAAGGACGGCACGCCCGTCCCCGGCGCGACCGGGTGGCGGCGGCGCGTCACCGTCGAGCGGCTCCAGCCCGGCAACCTCTCGGTCGTCGGCGCAATGGTGGACACCGGCCTGAAGCGGATCACCGTCACCGTCCGCAGCCCCGGCGGGGTCGAAACGACGATGGTGGCCCTGCGGGGCCGCGACGGCACGCACGATGTGCCGATGTCCCCCGGGACCAGCCACATCACCTGGGCCGGCGTGACGATCGCCATCGGCGAGGACGGCGGCGCCGTCTCCTCCGGCGCCGCCCTCCTGAACCGTCCCGCCCCGTAGCGGGCGCCCCACAGCAGCGAGGACGCCCGCAATGGCCCCAGCCCCCGCAGACACCCCCCGCCCCCCCTCCCCCCGCTGCCGCCGCCGCGGCACGGGTCGCGCCCGGCGCGGATCGGTCTACGTCTTCGTCCTCGGCCTGACCGCGATGACCGTGGTCATCGGCGCCGGCGCGATCGCCGTCGCCCGGCTGGGCACGCGGTCGGCCGCCGACAGCCGCGACTGGAGCGAGGCCTCCATCCTGGCGGCCTCGGCGGTGGACGCCGCGATCGCCAGGATCAACTCGGACCCCGACTGGCGCACCAAGCTCGTCAGCGGCGTCGCCACCGCCTCGGTCCCCGTCGGGCGGGGGCGCATGTCCTACCGCATCGTGGACGAGGCGGACGACGACCTCGCCCTCGGCCTGCTCGGCCCCGTCCGCGTCTACGGCATCGGGACCGTCGGGCGGGCGAGGCGGTGCCTGAGCGCGGTCATCACGCCCGTGGGCGAGACCGGGCCCGCCGTCGAGGCGCTGCGCATGACGGTCTATTCGACCTCGACGCTCAACCTCAGCGGCACGACCACCTTCTCCGGCGCCCCCGCCGGCTCCGGCATCGCCGCCACGGTCGCCCTGCTCGCGAAGGTCAATGGGCGCATCGAGTCGCTCCTGGTCACGCCCCTGGGGGTCATCTCCGGCGGCTTCACCCTCCTGGACCTCCCCAGGCAGATGCCCCCGTCGAGCGTGTACGACTTCTACGCCGCCTCCGCCGCGTCGATCCCCTTCGGCAACACCGGCGGCGACATCGAGCGCACCCTCCTCAGCCCCGCCCAGAACCCCTGGGGCGCGACCGACCCCGACGGGATCTACGCGATCAGCGTCCCCAACGCCTCGCGGCTCCGGATCCGCGAGTGCCGCATCGTCGGAACGCTCGTGGTGAACCTCGGCTCCGGCGCCGAGCTCGAGATCGGCAGCGCGGTCAACTGGGCCCCCGCCTCGAGCCGCGCCCCCATGCTCGTCGTCCGCGCCGCCAGCGGGGGCGCCGTCCGCATCCGCAACGGCTCCAGCAACCTCAGCGAATCCTCCATCGGCGTCAACCTCAATCCGCCGCACACCCCGTACAACGGGGTCTCGGACAGCAGCCGCAACACCAGCTACCCGGCGGAGCTCCGCGGCGTCATCCACATCGTCGGCAGCGCCACCACCACCATCGAGGACAGCACCAGGATCGTGGGCGCACTGGCGAGCGAGGGATCGGTCAACGCCAGCGGGGGCGCCACGGTGATCCACGACCCGACGCTCCTGACCAACGCGCCCGAGGGCTACACCGCCGCCGCGAGCCGGATGGGCCCCGTCCGCGGCACATGGCGGTGGGAATCCATGGACCCCTGAATCCATGAACCCCTGACCCGCGCCGGGCTCACGCCGCGATCCGCAGCATCCGCCGGTGACGCGACACGAGCTCGTCGTACCCCCTCAGGTCGAGCACCAGGAACGCCTTGGCCAGGTCCGGGTCGAGCTGCGTGCCGCCGGCGCGGGCGATCTCCGCCAGCGCCCGCTCCCGGGGCATCGCCGCCCGGTACGACCGCGTCGAGCTCATCGCGTCGAACGCGTCGGCCACCGCCAGGATCCGCGCGATCATCGGGATCTGCTCCCCTGCCAGGTTCGCCGGGTACCCCGCACCATCCCACCGCTCGTGGTGGTGCAGCACGCCCGGAAGGACGTCCTGGAGCTGCGGGATGTCCTTGAGGATCCGGTGCCCGATCGTCGGGTGCAGCCGCACGAGGGCGAACTCCTCGTCGGTCAGCCGCCCGGGCTTGGTCAGCACCGCCTCGGGGACGCCGATCTTGCCGACGTCGTGCAGCAGGCCGGAGATGCGGATCCTCTCGGCCGCGGCCGGGCCCAGGCCCATGGCCAGCCCCAGCTCCGAGGCCAGGTGCGCCACCCGCTCGGAGTGGCCGCAGGTGTAGCGGTCCTTGGCGTCGATCGCCGCGGTGAGCGCCTGGAGCGTCCCCATGAACAGCGCGTGCTGGTCGGCGTAGAGCCCCGCGTTCTCGGCGAAGACGCTGAGGTATCCGCTGGCCGCGTCGAGCAGCTGCGTCTCGAAGCTGCTGATCTCCGGGTCCGGCCCCCGCTTGTTCCCCGCCAGCAGCGCGCCCACCACCATCCCGTCGCGCGAGATCGGGTGCGCCAGCACCGGCCCCCCGACGCACGAGACGATCTCCGCCCCGTCCGTCGCGGCGATCAGCCGCCAGCGGTCGGTGGCCAGCCGGTCCAGCAGCGCGTGCGCCCCGGCGTCGAAGGCGCGCCGCTCGCACGGCAGCGCGCCCGAGACCACCAGCGACCCCGCCAGCGCCGGCACCACCTGCGCCGTCCGCCCGAACTTGATCGCGATCCACCCGAACGGGAGCGTCTGGAAGAGCTCCTCGCACGTGATGGAGACGAACTGCTCCGGCGTCGTCAGCCGGTTCATCGACCGCCCGAGCCGGTAGAGCAGCCCGATCTCCTCGTACATCTCCGTGAGCTGGAGGCTGAACTCCTGGACCGACTGGTTCTCCCGCGCGCTCGTCGCCAGGTCCGCGCTCATCCAGCCGAGCACCGCCCGCAGCCGCGTGGCCTCCGCCTCCCCGCACGTCGCCGTTGACGCCAGCTCCCCCCTCGCCTCCGACGGGTTCAGCCCGGCCCCGACGCACGCCCGCGTGAAGGCCGCCTCCCGCAGCGCCTCGGGCGCCAGCAGCATCGCCGCCACCAGCCCCGAGACCCGCCGCCCCTGGTGCTGCCCGATGAGCACGAGCCGGCACCCCGGGAACAGCTCCGTCAGCCCGGGCGACTCCAGCCGCGACGGGTCCTCCAGCGCCGCCGCCACCGCGCCGGCGACCATCCCCCGCACCAGATCGGACGTCAGCCACCGCCCCCCCGGCCCCGACCGCGTCGGCTCGGCGATCGCCCGCCCCGCCCCGTCGAAGAGCCACGCCGGCAGGCCCAGCTCCGCGCACCGCAGCAGCAGCGCCTCCGCGGAGACGCTCGCCGGCGTCCGCGTCGTGTGCGATGCGCCGACCGTCACGCCGCCACCCGACCCACATCCGGGCCGCCGGAGGCGCGCAGCTGGACCTCCGCGTCCGCGAGCAGCTCCCGCACCTTCTCCAGCAGGTGGCGCGGGCTGAACGGCTTGGACATCACCCCGCGGATGCTCGTCCTCGCCAGGTCCTCCTCCGTCAGCAGGTGCCCCCGAGCCGTCACCATCAGCACCGGGATCTCCGCCGTCTCCTGCGTCTCCCGCAGCTTCCAGCTCAGCTCCAGCCCCGTCATGATCGGCATCTGGAAGTCGGTGACCACCAGGTCGGGCAGCTCGCGCCGGGCGACCTCGTACGCCTCCTCCCCGTCGCACGCCGTCAGCACGCGCAACCCCGCCTGCTGGAACTTCAACGACACCACGTGCGAGATGTGCGTCTCGTCATCGACAACCAGGATGGTCTTTGGATCGCTCATGTCGGGTCCTGCGGTCAGGGCAAGGGCCGTTGCTCGCGCACATCGCGGTGCGCGCCCCGGCGGCCCGAGAGCCGCCAGTAGCGGTGGATCGTCGTGATCCCGGCCGGACTCAAGACAAGCACGCCCCGCGGCGGCCGCGGCATCCGCGCCGGCGGCGCAGCCGTCGTAGACGTGAGGGCGTCCAATAAGCTTCACTCGCTATCAGACCTCCGCCCGCCTCAGAACAGCCACGGCGTCGCCCCCGCCCGGGCGTCCCCGCCCCGCGGCCGCCGCCGCGGGCGCGCCGCCGACGGGGGAGGCGGGGCCGGGGGGAGCGGGGGCGGCGAGGGAGTCGTCGCGCTCAGCCACGCCCGTGTGGCGGCCGCGGCGATGTTCCCCAGCAGCCGCGACTGGAACTCCGCCTTGCTCTGCCGCTCCACCCCCGCACTGGCGACGTGGATCGTCACCGGCTCCTGCCACGCCGCCGCGGGCGAGCGCTCCGCCTTGGCCAGCCACGCCCGCGGGCACTCCAGCAGCCCCCACCCCACCGGCAGCTCCCGCCGCCGCAGCATCCCCGCCGGGGCGATCAGGAACAGGTAGTCCGCCACGCGGTATCGGGCCATGAGCCAGAACTTCGTCTGCCCGTAGAGCTGCGCGTCGATGGCGCGCAGCTCCGCGAGCACCCGCCGGTACGTCGCCAGCCGGCTGGAGGTGAAGTCCCACTCCTCCAGCTCGCCGAAGAGGTAGTTCCCCGTGCGGCGCAGCTCCGGCTCGTGCGGCTTGATCCGGTGCTCCTCCAGCTCGACGCGGTGCGCCTCCAGCCGCTCCCGCTGGCGGAGCAGCCGCTGCGTGTCGGCGACGTCGCGCAGGAAGTCGGCCCGCGACTGCTTGCATTCGATGATCACCGTCTTGGGCCGCGCCTCGCGCACCAGCGGGCCCGGCGGCGGGGCCGGCTCTCCCCCCTGCCGCGACCGCGGCCGCGTCGGGAGCTTGTCGAGGTACCCCGCCACGTCCGCCCGGTACCGCGAGGCCGGCACCCGCACCTCGGTCGCCACCGCGCGGCACCCCTGCCCGCGGAGGAAGACCGCGCCGAGGCGCTTCAGGATGGCGTGGCGATCGGTCTCCACGGCGGCTCCTCGCCGGCTCGGGCAGCCCCATGCCCACCGGGCGAATCTGTACAATACGGCCGCGGCAGGAAGGGGGATCGCCGCATCCACGCCGGGGGATTCATGGCAGCCAGGCCGCCGCATTCGAAGCGACGATTGAAGAGGCTCAAGCGGCGGACGCCGATCGGGGCGGCCCCCGGCACGCTGATCGCCGACCCATCGGCGCCCAAGCCCGTCATCCGCCTGATCGCCTTCGGCCCGGACGTGGTCGAGGAGCACCGCATCGGCAATCTGCCGCAGCTCCAGGAAGAGCTCCGGGCGCCGGGGCGACCGCCGGTCGTGTGGATCGACATCGTCGGCCTCGGCGACGCCGCGGTCATCTCCGGAATCGGAGAGCTCATGGGGCTGCACAAGCTCGCCTTGGAGGACGTCATCAACGTCCACCAGCGGCCGAAGCTGGACCTCTTCGAGGGGTGGCTCTACTTCGTGGCCCGCATGGCCGAACCCCCCGAGTCCCCCGCCGAGCCGCTCACGACCGATCAGCTCAGCATCTTCCTCGGCCCGGACTTCGTCGTGACGTTCCAGGAGCGGCCGGGGGACAACTTCGACCCGATCCGCGCCCGCATCCGCGAGAACGTCGGCCGGACCCGCGCCCGCGGGCCGGACTACCTCGCGTACGCGCTGCTCGACGCCGTGGTGGACGGCTACTTCCCCTTCCTCGAGCGCCTCGGCGAGCGCCTCGAGGCAATCGAAGAGCGGGTGATCACCGGCCGGCGCGACCACACCCCCGCGGAGATCCACCGGATCAAGCGCGACCTGCTCACCGTCCGGCGGGCGATGTGGCCGCTGCGCGACGCCCTGGGCTCGCTGCACCGCGACGATACCCCCATGGTCAAGGAGGAGACGCGGCTGTTCCTCCGCGACTGCTACGACCACACCGTGCAGGTCATCGACCTCGTCGAGACCTACCGCGAGATCGGCTCGGACCTGATGGACGTCCACCTCTCGCAGCTGAACTACCGCACCAACGAGGTCATGAAGCTGCTCGCGGTCATCGCCACGGTCTTCATCCCGCTGAACTTCATCGCCGCCCTCTACGGCATGAACTTCGACCCCGATGTCTCCCCGCTGAACATGCCCGAGCTCCGCTGGCGCTACGGCTACCCGGCGGCGCTGCTCCTCATGCTCGCCGTGGCTGGGTCGATGCTCGTGATGTTCCGCCGCCGGGGATGGCTCGGCGGGCAATCGGAGTCCGTCCGGCCCCCGCCTGCCCACGGCGGGCCCGACGGAGCCCGGGGACCGAGCTGAGCCCCGAGGTTCCCCCCAGGGCGCCTCCGGCCCCGGCGCGGGCCGCCCCTTATACTCCTCCCGCCGGCCCGGCCCACCCTCTCGCCGCCGGACGAGGGATCCCGATGGACCACGCCACCACCCCCGCCGCCCCACGCCGCCACAGCGCGGTGCAGGTGCACGTCAGCCCCGACGCCGCGGCGGTGATCGGGCGCGGGCCGGTCGAGGTTGCGCCCGAGGTCTCCGTGGTCATGCCGTGCCTCAACGAGGCCAGGACCCTGCCGACCTGCATCAGCAAGGCCCGCGAGTGCCTCGCCCGTCACGGCGTCGCCGCGGAGATCATCATCGCCGACAACGGCAGCACCGACGGCTCGCAGGAGATCGCCCGCGCCCACGGGGCCCGCGTGGTGGACGTCCCCGTCCGCGGCTACGGCGCGGCCCTCGCCGGCGGCATCGCCGCCGCCCGCGGCCGCTACGTCATCATGGGCGACGCCGACGACAGCTACGACTTCACCTCGCTCATGCCCTTCATCGAGCGGCTCCGCGAGGGGTACGACCTGGTCATGGGCAACCGCTTCGCCGGCGGCATCCAGCCCGGCGCCATGCCCAGGCTCAACCGCTACCTCGGCAACCCCGTCCTCTCCGCCGTCGGCCGCTTCCTCTTCAAGACCTCCTGCGGCGACTTCCACTGCGGCCTGCGCGGCTTCTCCCGCGCCGCCGCCGAGCGCATGGACCTCCGCACCACCGGCATGGAGTTCGCCAGCGAGATGCTCGTCAAGGCCTCGCTGCTGAACATGCGCGTCGCCGAGGTCCCCACGACCCTCTCCCCCGACGGTCGCGGCCGCCCGCCGCACCTGCGCCGATGGCGCGACGGCTGGCGTCACCTGCGGTTCATGCTCCTCTACTCGCCCCGCCACCTCTTCTTCTACCCCGGGCTCGCCCTGCTGACCCTGGGCCTCGCCCTGGGGGCGTGGCTCGCCCCCGCGCCGCGGACCGTCGCCGGCGTCACGCTCGACGTCCACACGCTGCTCGTCGCCGCCGCGGCGGTGATCGTCGGCTTCCAGGCCGTCGCCTTCGCGGTGCTGACGCAGACCTTCGCTCGTTCCGAGGGGCTCGTGCCGCGATCGGCGCCGGCCGCGCGGCTCCTGCCGCTGGTGACCCTCGAACGCGGCCTGCTCGTCAGCCTCGGCGTGCTCCTCATCGGCATGGCGATGGTCGCCACCGCCGTCTGGCAGTGGTGGTCCGCCGGCTTCGGCCCGCTGGACTACCAGCGCACCATGCGGTGGGTCATCCCCGGCGTCACGCTCACCGCCCTGGGCTTCCAGGCCCTGCTGAGCAGCCTCTTCGTGGGGATCCTGACCATCCGCCGGCGCTAGCCCCTTCCCCCACACTCCCCGCGCCCCCGCATGTTCGAGCACGACCCACTGGCGACCCTGCTCCTGGTCCTCACCGGCTTCCAGGTGGTCGCGCTCGCCGCCGCGTGGCTGCTCCTCCGCCGCCCACCGGACGCGGAGCCCGCGGCGGCATTGACCGCGCGGCTGGCCCGCCTCGCCGAACGGCCCCGTGCGGCGATCGCCCTGGTCTTCGCCGTTGCCTTCACGCTCAGCGCCCTGCTCGCGCTGGTGCACTGGCCCGTGCCTCGGATCCAGGACGAGTTCAGCTACCGCCTCGCCGGCGAGACCTTCGCCGCGGGGCGCACGGCCAACCCGCCGCACCCGCTCTGGCCGCACTTCGAGACCGAGCACGTCCTCCAGCGGCCGACGTACGCATCGAAGTACCCGCCCATGCAGGGCCTGAGCCTCGCCGCGGGGAACCTGCTCGCGGGCGAGCCGATGCTCGGCGCGTGGCTCGGCCTCGCCGCGGCGTGCGCGGCGGTCTGCTGGATGTTCTACGCCTTCCTCCCGGCGCGGTGGGCGCTGCTCGGCGGCCTGCTCGTCGCGTCCCACCCGTGGATCCTCGCGTGGTGGGGGCACAGCGGCTGGGGCGGGCAGATGGCGATGCTCGGCGGGGCCCTGCTCTACGGCTCGGTGCGGCGCATCGCGGGGAGCGCCCGCGGCGAGCGGCCCCGGCCGGGGCACGCGCTGCTCATGGGCATCGGCCTCGCCGTGCTGGCCAACTCGCGCCCGTACGAGGGGTTCGTCGCCAGCCTCCCCGCCGCGGCGGTGTTGGCGTGGCGCCTCCTCGGCCCGCGCCGACCGAGCCCCCCCGACGCCGTCGCCCGTGTGATCGTCCCCGTCGGCGCGGTCATCGCCCTCACCGGCGCGGCGATGACGATGTACAACCAGCGCGTCACCGGCGACCCGCTCACCCTCCCCTACCAGCTCCACACCCGCACCTACGGCGCGACGCCGATGTTCCTCTGGCAGGACCTCCCCCCCACCCGCGAGCACCCCGAGCGGAAGCTCCGCGACTTCTACGAGGGGTGGGAGCGCGGCATCGCCCTCGACCAGCAGACCGCCTACGGCCTCTCGCGGAAGCTGCTGCACAAGTCGATCCAGCTCGGCGGGTTCTACTTCGGCCCCGCGCTGGGGCTCGCGCTCGTGGGGCTCCTGCGCAGGCGAACCTCCCGCGACTCCGACAGCGATGCCGAACCTGAACCCGGGGCCGGCCGCGGCTGGACGGCCTTCGCCTCCGTCGCCGCGGCGATGACCGTCGCGGCCTCCCTCCTGTGCGTCTGGTTCAACCCGCACTACGTCGCCCCGGTTGCCCCGCTTCTGCTGCTGCTCGCCGTTCTCGGAGTGCGCCGGCTCGCGGAGGCCGGGGGCCGAGCCGGCCGGCTCGCCGCGGCCGTCGCCGCCGCCCACGTCGCCACCGCCGCCGCGCTCCTCGTCGCCGCGCCGATCGTCTACCCGACCGACGACTGGTCGCACGCGCGGGCGCGGATGATCGCCGACCTCTCCGCCCGCGGCGGCGAGCACCTGATCATCCTGCGCCACGGGCGCGAGTACACGCCGCACGAGGAGTGGGTCTACAACGGCGCGGACATCGACGCCTCCCCGGTCGTCTGGGCTCGCGAGCTCGACAGCGCGAGCAGCCGCCGCCTCCGCGACTACTACAAGGACCGCACCCACTGGCTCCTGGAGGCCTACCGCCCCGCGATGCCCGACGGCGCGCCCGCGCCGGCGCCCGTGCTTCGCCCGTATCCGACGCTCCCCGCGTGGCTCGACGCCCCGCCACGGGTTCTTCTGCCAGGAGAGGCGATCGCGACCGTCGGCGTCGCGGACGTGGACGGCGACGGATCGAACGAGTTGCTCGTCGCCCCCCTCGGCCGACGGGCGCTGCTGATCTACCACGCCGGATGGTGGGACTCACCCGCCACGTTCGACCTCCCCGCGCCGGCGCTCGCGCTCGTTGCCGAAGAGGCGTCACCGGGCTCGCCGCAACGCATCGCGGCGACGCTCGCCGGGCTCCCGTCCCTCGCGGTAGTCTCCGCCGGCGGCGGCGTCACGCTGCTCGACCTCCCCGCCCCCGGCGTCGCGCTCGCGACGGTCCCCGGCGAGGGGATCATCGCCGTCTCGTGCCCCGCGCCCGCCGGGGTCGCCCTCATTCGCTGGGACGGCGGGCCCGCCGGCACGCCGTGGACGCCCGTAAGCGGCGAACCGCACGGCATCGCCGCGGCGGACCTGACCGGCGACGGCGTGCCGGACGTCGCCCTGTGCGACCGCACGGGCGGCGCGGTGTGGCTGATGACCGGCCGGCGCGACGGCGCGCCGTGGACCATCGGCGCGCCGGAGCGGATCGCCGACGTCCCCGAGGCCCTGGGCCTCGTCGCGGCGGACCTGGGCGGCGACGGAAGCATCGCCCTCGCCGCGGCCAGCGCGGCGCGGGACGAGGCGGTCGTCCTCCGCCGGCGCGAGGACGGCTCCTTCGAGCGGTCGGCCCTCAACACGGGCGTCATCCCGCTCGCCCTCGTCGCGACGGACGTTGACCCCGACGGCCGAATGGACCTCGCCGTCGCGACGCGCTGGGGGCACGGGCTGACCGTGCTGCGCGGCGAGGCCGCCGACGGCTTCGCCGCCCCCGCGGAGGTGACCCTGGGGACGCAGACGTGGTTCGCCGAGAAGGCCTCGCGCCTCGCCGCGGGGGACCTCGACGGCGACGGCGTGGGCGACATCGCCGTCGCGGCCGCGGGCGGCGTGTACGTCTTCCTCTCCCGGCCTCAATAGCGCCGCCGGCGTCAGCCGTACTGCTTCGCGTAGTACTCGCGGTACTCGCCGCTGCGCACCCGCCGCCACCAGCTCGGGTTCTCGACGTACCAGCGGACGGTCTTCTCCAGCGCCTCCGGCCATGCGGAGCGCGTCGGCCGCCACCCCAGCTCCCGCTCGATCTTGCTCGCGTCGATCGCGTAGCGCCGGTCGTGGCCGGGGCGGTCGGGGACGGGGCGGATCATCTCCTCCCCCTTGCCCATGATCCTCAGGATCATGTGCGTCAGCTCGAGGTTCGACCGCTCGTTGTTCCCGCCGATGTTATACACCTCTCCCGAACGACCCTTCTCGAGAACCGCCAGGATCGCCTCGCAGTGGTCGTCCACGTGCAGCCAGTCGCGGACGTTCTTGCCGTCGCCGTACAGCGGGACCTTCTCGCCGTCGATCAGGTTGGTCACGAACAGCGGGATCACCTTCTCGGGGAACTGGTACGGGCCGAAGTTGTTCGAGCACCGAGTCGTCAGCACATCCAGCCCGAAGGTGTGGTGGTACGCCCGCACCAGCAGGTCGCTCGCGGCCTTGCTCGCGGCGTAGGGGCTGTTGGCCTGCAGC
Organism: Planctomycetaceae bacterium; assembly: GCA_044507535.1. Classification (GTDB taxonomy): domain Bacteria; phylum Planctomycetota; class Phycisphaerae; order Phycisphaerales; family UBA1924; genus CALAFV01. The sequence goes on from JBIQJK010000005.1 coordinate 69,101, forward strand.
GGGGTCTCCTCGGTGAACTTCAGGTCCACCCGCTCCAATGGGAGCGAGCCGTACACCTCGTCCGTGCTCACGTGCACGAAGCGGCGGTCCTTCCCCTCCGCCTTGAGCCTGCGCACCGCGTCGAGGAGCACCTGCGTCCCCATCACGTTGGTCGTGATGAACGGGCGCGAGTCCATGATCGATCGGTCCACGTGGCTCTCGGCCGCGAAGTGCACCACCGCGTCGCACTCGGCCACCAGCGGCCCGGCCGCCGCCGCGTCGCCGATGTCCCCGCGGACGAAGCGGTAGCGAGGGTCCTTCTCGACGTCCGCCAGATTCTCAAGGTTCCCCGAGTACGACAGGACGTCGAGGTTGGTGACCCGCACGCCGGGGCGGTGTGCGAGCACGAAGCGGACGAAGTTCGAGCCGATGAAGCCGGCGCCGCCGGTGACGAGGATGTGGTTGAACACGCCGCGGTTCTCCGTCTTGCAGGCCGGTTCTACGGCTCCAGCCCGTCCATCACGCCGGCGAGGTTGTCGCGCCAGTGCGGCATCGGGCCGATCGCCGCCTCGGTCCGCGAGAGGTCCAGCACGCTGTACGCCGGCCGCCGCGCCGGGCGCGGGAACTCGGCGGTCGTGCACGGCTCGACGCGGCAGGCCGCCCCGGTCAGCCGCACGATCTCCGCGGCGAACTCGAACCAGGTGCACTCGCCGCCGTCGGTGACGTGGCGGATCCCCCGCTCCCCGGCCGCGAGCAGCGCGGCCGTCGCGCGGGCGAGGTGCTCCGCGGAGGTGGGCCGGCCACGCTGGTCGCTGACGACCCGCAGCGACTCGCGCTGCCGCGCCAGCGACGCGATGGTCCGGACAAAGTTCTTCCCCCACGGGGCGTAGAGCCAGCTCGTGCGCACCAGCAAGAACTCCGCGCCCGAGGCCTCGAGGGCCTCCTCCCCCGCGGCCTTGCTCCGCCCGTAGGCGTTCAGCGGGCTTCGGGGCTCGTCAACGGCGTACGGCCGGTCGGCCTCGCCGGGGAAGACGTAGTCCGTGCTGTAGTGCACCAGCAGCGCGGGCGCCCCCCGCCGCCCGCGGCACGCCGCCGCCAGCTTCGCGACGGCCCGCCCGTTGACCTCCGTCGCCGCCCCCTCGTTCGCCTCCGCGCCGTCCACATCCGTCCACGCGGCGCAGTTGATCACCGTCCGCCACGGCCCGTTGGCGATCGCCCGGACGCTCTCGTCGCGGGTGATGTCGATCTCCGATGTGTCCGCGCCGTGGTGCTTGACGCCGGCGCCCTCGAGCAGCTCCAGCCAGGCGCGGCCGAGCATCCCCCCCGCGCCGAGCACGAGCGCCGGCGCGGCCACGCTCTGGGCGAACTGGGCCGGGTCCCACCTCATCATCAGCGGTGCTGGCTCTGCCACGGGAAGCCCTGGACGCTGTCGTACGCGCGGCGCTGCTCGTCCGGGTTCGCGGCGTCGTAGCGGTGCGTGACGTAGTAGAACAGCCCCGCCGGCTCGTGCCCCACCGTCGCCGCGCCGTGCCACAGCGGCGGCGGGATGACCATGATCCCCGGCCGCTTCTCGCCGATCACCGCGCACCACGCCGCGCCGTCCTCCTCGCGGTAGACGCCGACCTTGATGTGCCCCATCAGGCAGATCCAGAAGTCCGTCTGCTTCGCGTGCCGGTGCCAGGCCTTGATCACCCCGGGGTACTGCACCGAGTAGTTGACCTGCCCCTCGGGCGTCATCACGCCCTGGAGCTGGTTCATCAGCGACCACCCCCGGTCGTCGCAGTACAGCGTCTGCGGGACGAAGATCGGCTCGCGGGCCTCCCTCGCGGCCTCGAGCGCCGCGGCCGGCTCGGCCTGCACGATGCGCGGGAACTTCGGGTTCACGTCCGCTCCTCCGCCGCCTCTTCCCGTTTCATCGCGCCGCGAACAGCGAGGCCGTCGCGCTCCCGACGCCCTCCACCAGGTTCGCCCCGCCCTCGGCGGCGTAGTTGCTCGCCCGCAGCAGGCTCTCGAACGTCCCCGCGTCGGTCCACCACCCGTCGAGGATGTCGTACGTCAGGTCCCCGCGGGCCAGGTACGCGTTGTTGACGTCGGTGATCTCCAGCTCCCCCCGCCCGCTGGGCTTGAGATCCCTGCAGATGTCGAAGACGTCCGCGTCGTAGAAGTAGATCCCCGTGACCGCGTAGTTCGACGGTGGCGTCGAGGGCTTCTCGACGATCTCGGCGATGCGCCCCGTCCCGCCGCCCCCGCCGTCGTCGGCGAACCGCACCACGCCGAAGCGCTCCGGGTCGGGGACCTCCTTCAGCAGCAGCTTGGCGCCGCTGGCCTGCGTGAAGAAGTCCCCCGCGGCCTTGCGGATGTTCTTCTGGATGATGTTGTCCCCCAGCACCACGCAGAGCTTGTCCCCGTCGCAGAAGTCCTCCGCGAGCTTCAGCGCGTCGGCGATCCCCCCCTCCCCCTCCTGGTAGGCGTACTCCAGGTGCTGCACGCCCAGGTGCTTGCCGTTCTTGAGCAGCTTGAGGAAGTCCCCCGCGTGCTCCCCGCCGGTGACGATCAGGATGTCCCGGATGCCCGCGTTGAGCAGGCACTGGATCGGGTAGTAGATCATCGGCCGGTCGTAGACCGGCAGCAGGTGCTTGTTGGTGACGAGCGTGAGCGGGCGGAGCCGCGTGCCCAGGCCGCCCGCGAGGATGATCCCTTTCATCGGCGCAACTCTCCCTGCGGGTCGGCGATCGCTCCGACCCGGCTGCATCGGCACATCGCGACCGCCGGTCCACCTCGATCGCGGCGTCGGAGCGCCGACGCCACAGCCAAGCGTATGCCGCGGGCCGGCCGTGCTGTCTGAGCGGGGTGTAACAACTGTGACGCCCCCTGGGCGCGGACAACAAAGAGGGCCCCTTGCGGGGCCCTCGATCGAAGCGGGGTGATGACGCCGACCGGCGGAAATCAGCGGCGTCGGCGGCCGGTGAGCCCGACCACGCCGAGGAGGCCGGCGAGGCCGAGGCCCGCGGCGTGCGGCAGCGGGACCATGACCAGGACGTCCTGGGCCACCTCGCCCACCTGCTCGCCGTTGGGGCCCTGGATGCGGTAGACCAGGTTCAGAACGCGGATGTTGCCGATGCCGGTGTAGTCGCCCATGTCCATCGTCAGGAAGTGGTCGATGAGGGCCTGGGTGGCGGGGTCGGCGATGTTGGCGTAGGGGTCGCTGATCTCGTGCTCGAGGTACCAGATCGCGTTCTGCAGGGCGTCCGCGGAGCGGATGCGATCCGGGTCGGTGTTGAGGCCGAAGTTGTACCCGTCCAGCGTGCCGGTGGCGAAGCGCTCGTACAGGAACGCGGTGCGGCTGGAGATCGGGTCGAACCCGCCGCCCGGGTTGTCCGGGTTGCCGCCGCCGAAGACGGCGCCGGTGGAGATCCCGACGACCTCGAAGGGGAAGGTCCCGCCGGGGCCGCCGAAGAAGATCGTCTCCTCCTGCTCGAGGCAGAAGGTGCGGAAGATCTGACCCGTCTGGAAGATGTTGACGATCAGCTCGCCGCCCAGGGGCTCGCCGTTGTTGGCCCCCGGCCCCGCCGAGAAGCGGAGGTGGTCACCGACGTTGATCGACACCGGGTTGGCGAGTGCCGCCGAGGCGCACAACACCGTCCCGACAACCGCCGCCGCCGCAGATGCCTTGATCATGTCTTCTCTCCCTGACTCAGCCGTTCCAATCGCCGGCTTCTCGCCGCGTGTTTACGTTCTCTACGTTCCTGGCCGAATCGATGCCACTCGACCACCAACACCCGGGCCGCCGAACTCCATCCGGCGCACCGCGGGCTCTTCGACAACCCGCGCGAGACCGCGCCGCGATCGCGGCCGATCTCGACGCGTAATCTCCGATGTCGTGGCCGGCGCTCCCGCTCTCCACACAACCAGACGGTTGCACCGATCAAAGACTCGGCCTACCTAGTCTACGACCCAAATCTCCTTATCGCAACAATGCGCGGTTTTAAAGTTATCGCGCACATCGGCGCAAATGCGCCCGCGGACATCCACATTGCATCGAAGGTTGCAGCGGCGGTACGCAATTCATAACCACTTGCAGCACAATCAGTTACGCAACCCACGACACGCATCCGATACACCCACGCGATTTGCGGACTTGATCGTCTGCTGTTAGATGGATCGGATTCAGTTCGGACGCACGCCCGTTTCGTTGAGCAAGCGACGGACCGATTGCAGCCGTCCTTCGATCGCCGGGCTCACCGCGGCGCCGCGGCTGATCATCGCGTCGATCCGGCCGATCGTCTTGGTCGCCGCCTCGGCGTTGCCCCCGCGGGCCTGCGCCTCCGCCGCGCCGACCAGCAGCCCGATGTCCTGCGGGCTCAGCGCGATCGCATCCCGGAAGACCTTCTCCGCGGCCTCGAACTGCTCCAGCCTCAGGTGGATCACCCCGAGGGTGTCCAGGAAGCTGGCCCGGTACGCGGCCGGAAGGTTCCCCTGCGCCGCCAGCCCCACCGCCTGCTGGGCGGCCTTGAGCGCCTCCTCTGCCGAGCCGCCGGAGTTGACCAGCAGGTAGGCGAAGTTGTTCAGCGCCATCGGCTCGTTGGGGGAGAGCTCCAGGGCGGCGCGGTAGAAGCGCAGCGCCTCCTGCGCGTTGCCGAGGGAGTCGTGCGAGGCCGCGAGCAGCAGCGCCGCCTCCCCCTTGTCGGCGTGCCGATCGGGGTTGTCGCCCAGCAGGGCGACCACCCGGCGCAGGGCTTCGCTCTCGCCCCCCTCGGTGGCGATCATGTACCACGCGCGGGCCAGGTCGAGGGCCGCATCCTGACGCCCGGCCAGCAGCGGCTCGACCCGCTCGACCCACTGCCGCCGCACCGCCGGCGCATCGTCGAGCTGCTGCGCGATCCGCAGGTACGCGCTGGCGAAGCGGGGCGTGCGCTCCGCCAGCGGCCAGAGCATCGCGTGCGCCTCCTCTTCGCGTCCGGAGCGGGCCATCAGCGTGGCGAGCAGCACCACGCGGTCCGGCGCGGCGTCCGCCTCGGCGAGGATGCGGTCACGCCAGGGCTCCAGCGCGGCGAGCCCCTTGGCGTGCTGGTTGAGCAGGCCGTTGAGCTCGGCGATGGCGACGTCGGCGTCGAGGGTCACGCCCACGAGCCGCTCCCGCCACTGGTACGCCATGTCGAGGGCGTCGATCAGCTCGCCGTTGCGGGCCAGGGCCGCGACGGCGAGACGGGCGACGCGGGGGTCGGTCGGGAGGACCCGGGCCGCGACCCTCGCGGCCTGGGCCGCCTGCGGCGTGCTGCCGTCTTCGAGCAGGATGGAGACCAGGAAGTACCACGCCGGGTAAAAGGTCGGGCTCGTCTCGGTGATGCGGCGCAGACGGGCGAGCAGCGTGGCGCGGTCCGAGGGGTTGGACTCCCACGCCTTCATGGCGTCGAGGAAGCGCTGGCGGGTGCGCTCGTCCCCCTCCTCGATCACCAGGGCCGCGACGTCGGTCATGGCGCCCACGGGCAGATCCCCGCCCCGGGCGACGCGGGCCACGCCCTGGAGGCGGAGCAGGTCGGGGTGGTCCTTGTGGACCGCCAGGGCGGAGGCGAGCGCGGCGTCGGCGTCGTCGTGCCGCCCGCGGGTGATGTAGAAGCCGACCAGCGCGGCGGAGGCGGCCGGGTCGCCGCCCGCGGCGGCCCGCCGGTAGGCCGCCTCGGCCTCGGCGGTTCGCCCGTTGCGGTCGAGGTACGCCGCGAGGTGCAGGTCGCGCTCGTGCGGGGCGAGGGTCGCGGGGAGCCGGTCGAGCAGCGCCAGCCCGTGATCGACCCGCCCCTGCATGGCCGCAAGCTCCGCCGCGGCGAGCACGGCGGGGACGGCCGGGTCGGTCGCGGCCAGCAGCGTCTCGAGGATCGACTCGGCGCGGGCGAGGTTCCCCCGCCGGATGCAGATGCGGGCGAGGTTGAGCTGGTCGGCGGGGTTGCCGCCGGCGGCGAGGGCCTCGAACTCGCTCATCGCCTCGTTCATCATCCCGTTCGCGGCCAGCAGCTGGGCCCGCGTGCGGCGGAGCTCCAGCGGGATCGGCCCCAGCCGCAGGAACTCGCGGAGGCGGCGCTGCACATCGTCGGTGCGGCCGCTCTCGCGGAGCAGACCGACGAGCGTGGGATACATCGCGGGGATGGGGTTGGAGTCCATCACGCGGCCGAGGAAGTCGATCGCCTTGGCCCGGTCGTCGAGCAGCAGCATGGCGTCGGCCATGAGCGTCATGCCCGCGGGGCTGTCGGGGTCGGTGCGGAGCAGGTCGGCCAGGAGCTGGACGACCTTCGCGGCGTGCTCGGCGTCCCGCGCGAACAGGAGCATGCGCCTCGCCTCGTGGAGCTTCCACAGCGGCGACGACTCCCCCGCCAGGGCGCGGAGCCGGCCGATCGCCGCGGCGACCGTCGCCTCATCCTCCCACGCCGACTGCGACTCCAGCACCGCCAGCTGCATGCGGGCGTCGCTGGGGGCCGCGGCGGCGAGGGCGGCCAGCCGCTCGCGCGCCTCGGGGTACCCCGCCCGGTCCAGGTAGACGGCCAGCTGCAGCTCGGCCAGGGCCTTGGCGTCCCCCTCGGCGGCCGCGACGGCCTCCTCCAGCGTGCGTCGGCCCTCGTCCGCCCGGCCCGCCTGCGCAGCGGCCACGGCGCCGATGTAGGCCAGGTTGCCGTCGTCGGGGGCGGCGCGTCGCGCGGCTTCCAGCAGCGCCGCCGCCAGATCGGGCGAGGTCCGCTGAAGGACGGTCACCAGACCGATCACGTCGTCGGACGAAGTCGCGAGCCCCTCATCGATGATCGCGCGGACCACCTCCTCCGCCTCCGCCGTGCGGCCCACGCCGAGGTAGGCGCGGGCGAGCAGCGGGAGGACGACGGGGTCGGTCGCCGGACGGCCGCGGAGGTTCTCCAGCACGCCGACGACGCGCTCGAACTCGCCGACGGCCGAGCGGCCCGCCTCGATCGCCGCGACGAAGGCGCGGGAGACGCTGTAGACCTCCATGAGTCCCGAGCGAGCCGCCAGCGCCTGCCGGGCCTGGGCCGCGGCGTCGTCGATGCGGCCGTTGCGCAGCAGCGTCGAGACCATGGCCAGCCGCGCGAGCCGGTGGCCGGGGTCGCGGTAGACGACCGACCGCCAGCGGACGACCGCGCTGACCCAGTCGCCGACGCTCTCGTGGACGCGACCCAGGAGAAACTCGGCGAGCGTGCTCTCGGGGCGCAGCGCCAGCGCGCTGCGGAGCCGCTCGCGCGCCTCGGCGGGGTCGCTCCCCCGCGCCGCCGTCACGCCGGCGACGACCTCGCGCCAGAACGACGCCGCGGTCGTCGCGCGGCCCGCCAGCGCGGCGAGCGCGGCCCCGGGCTCCGCGGCCCCCTGCCCGTCGGCCTCCAGGAACGCGGCCCAGCCCAGGGCCTCATCCTCGCCGGTCGCGGCGACCGGGTCGATGTACCGCCTCGCCTCGGGGGCGCGGCCGGACTTCCACGCCCGCTCCGCGGCCAGGATGGCCACCCGCGTGCCGAACGCCTCGTTGTGGATCTCGCGGACGAGCACCTCCGCCGCCTCCTCCTCCAGGCCGAGGGTGTCCAGCAGGGCGAGGAACTCCGCGACGGCCTCGACGCTCTCGGCGGACACGGGGACGGCCTGCCGCGCCAGGTCCATCGCCTCGTCCATGGTGGCGAAGCGGAGGACCGCGCGCGCGTGAAGCGCGGCGGCCCGCAGGCTCTGGGGGTAGCGCGCCGCCAGGTCGCGGGTGTAGGCCAGAATGTCCTGCCCCGGGCTCCCCTGGACCTCCATGAGCCCGACCACAGCGCTGTGGGCGTCCATGTTGTCCGGCAGGGCCGCGGCCATCTGGCGGGCGGCCTCCAGCGCCTCGGCCCGTCGGCCCAGGACGATCATCGACTCGATCCGGGCCGACATCGCGCCGGCGTGGTCCGGCTGGATCTTCAGGATCCGCTGCGCCGTCTCCAGCCGCTCGGTCATGTACCCGGTGATGCCGTAGAGCTCCAGCAGCATCCGCAGCGCGGGGAGCCGCTCCTCGTCGGTCTCGGCGGCCTCCGCGGCCTGGCGGGCGTGGAGGATCGCGCCGCCGATGTGGCCGTCGTTCTCCATCGGGACCCGGCGCGTGCTGTCCGCCAGCGCCAGCAGGGCCGCGGCGTTGCCGGGCCGGCTGCGGACGTAGTGGTTCAGCGCGGTGCGCGCGGCCTCGTAGTCGTGCGCCTGATAGGCCGCCATCCCCTGATCGAACATCCGCTCGATCAGCCGCTGCTTCTGGGCCTGCCGCAGCGTGTACCCGCCGTAGGCGCCCAGACCGATGACCGTCCCGGCGGCCGCCACCAGGGCAAGGCGTTTGCGCGCGCGTCGCGTCATGATTCTCGTTCCATCAGCCCCTCACCACCCGCTTGATTGTCATGAAAATGATCCACAGGTCAAGCCTCCAGCTCTCGTGCTGGACGTACTCGAGGTCGTAGCGGATCCACTCCTGGAAGTCCGTCTCCGGCTCGCGGGTGCGGCGGACCTGCCAGAGGCCGGTGATGCCGGGCCGGACGCTCAGCCTCGCCTCGCGCCACACGGGGCAATACTGGTTCTCCTTGTCCGGGCTCGGGCGCGGGCCGACGACGCTCATGTGCCCCCGCAGCACGTTCCAGAACTGCGGCAGCTCGTCGAGCTGGTACCGCCGCAGGAACGTCCCCACACGCAGCAGGCGCGGGTCGTCCTTGATGAAGAACTGCGGGCCGTCGCAGATGTTCGCCGCCACCAGCTGCGCCTTGAGCCGCTCGGCGTTGCGGCACATCGTCCGGAACTTGTAGCAGGGGAACTCCCGCCCGCCGAGCGTCTGCCGCCGGTGCGCGAAGAACGGCGGCCAGCCGTCCTCCAGGTAGATCGCCAGCATGATCAGCGGGTACAGCGGCGCCGTCGCCGCCAGCACCGCCAGCGCGAAGCAGATGTCGAACGCCCGCTTGCTCACCCGGCGCAGCCGCCGCCGCTTCAGCCGCGGCAGCACCCGCGCCCTCCACAGCCGGACCTCGCTCCACTCGATCGGCGTCGGCTCGACCTTCGCCGACGAGGCGTCCGGGATGATCGCGGGGCCGATGGCCGTGTCCCCGGCACGCAGCCGCACCCCGGCGCCGATCCACAGCGGCGGGATCAGCCGCACCCCCGGCGCGATCTGGGCCGACTCGTGCAGCCAGATCCCCTCGTCGAACTGGTACACCCCGTCCAGCAGCGCGCTGGGGTTCTTCCACGTCTTGAGCAGCAGCTCCTCCGCCTCGGCGAGCTGCCCGGGGTCGTCCGCGTCCAGCACGCGCCCCTCGATCGAGCGCGGCGCGATCCGGTTCCGACCCGTGATCGCCCGGATCGCCTTCCACGCCTGCCGGAACCCCGGGGCCGCCGCCCACACCTTCGCCAGCCCCGGTTCGGGCGTCAGCAGCGCCCGCCGCGTCGAGCGCGTCCTCGCGTGGTACTCGCGCCGCACCGCCACCAGACGCCCCTGCGCATCGGCCACCACGCTCTCGACGTACGGGTCCGCGTGCCGGTCGATCACCCGCAGCCGCATCGCCCGCGGCTTGAGCCAGTTCAGCTCCCGCAGCGTCTCGGTCAGGTCCAGGAAGAGCAGGTCCGCCTCGTCCACCAGCAGGTACAGCAGCGGCCCGCGGGCCTCCACCTCCCCCGCGCCGCGCCGGACCACCTGCACCCCCTTCGACGCCCACGCGCGGTCGTGCACCTCCCGCAGGCTCAGCCCGAAGACATGCAGCGCCCCCGCCCCCTCGGAGGCGGGCTCGTGCGCCGGGCTGAGCTCGGGGCCGATGATCACGCCGCGGGCCCCCCGCGGGCGTCCCGGTCGGACTCCAGCGCCCGGATCAGCGACGTCTCGGGGTACGGCTCGGTCTCGCCCTCGTCGCGCGGGGGCGCGACGGAGCGGATCGAGCGGCTCATCGGCGCCGCGCTGACGCTGCGGTCAAAGTCGTCGCGCCTCGCCCGGTTGAAGACCATCCCGGCGCACTCGGCCCCGAGCTGCTGGAGCCGCCGGAGGGCCGCCTGCACCAGCTTGGGGTTCTGCCCCGCCGAGACGATCAGCACCACCCGGTCCGCCAGCGGGCAGACCAGGCCCGCCTCCAGGCTCCCCAGGATCGGGCCGGTGTCGATGATGACGCGGTCGAACCGCCCGCGGAGCTGCTCCAGCAGGTGGTCGAAGTCCGCCGCGGAGAGCTTCTCCGGGCTGAAGTCCTGGTTCGAGCCCGCGGGGATCGCCCACAGGTTCGGCACCCGCGTCTGGTGCACCTCGCCGTTGAGCGCGGCCTTGCCCACCAGGTCCCCCAACCCGGGCTGCTTGGACAGCCCCAGCAGCCGGCTCAGCCGCCGGCCGACCAGGTCGGCGTCCAGCAGCAGCGTCCGGTGCCCCGAGACCGCGAAGGACATCCCCAGCGCCAGCACCAGGCTCGTCTTGCCGTCGCCGGAGGAGCCGCTGGTGACGGCGTGGACGGCCCGCGGCCCCGGCGGCCCGCTCTGCTCGAGCATGTTCCGCAGGTGGTGCACGCTCAGGGCCGCCATCTCGTCGTGCTCCGGGTCGCCCTTGTTCAGGTCGGGGATCGTCCCCAGCAGCGGCACCGACAGGGAGTTGTGCTCCACGTCGTCGATGTAGCGGTAGCCGTAGCGGAGGAAGCCGAAGCCGGCGACCAGCAGCACGCCCATCCCCGCGCCCCCCATCGCCCCCACCGCCGCGAGCTCCTTGCGACGGTCCCGCGCCGGCCCGGTGGGCAGCTCGCCCCGCTGGGCCACCAGCACGCGGCCCTGCGCGATGTTCTGCCGCTCGACGCTGAGCTTGTGGAGCTGCGTGGTGACCTCCTCGTACTGACGCTTCAGGTCCGCCTCGCGGTCCCGGAGCCGGTTGATCTGCAGGCGGGCCCGGTGCAGGCGGATGAACTCCTCGTCCACCTTCTTCAGCCGCTGGGCGGTGCTCTCCCGCAGCTGCTTGAGCTGCGCCAGGCTCATCCCCGCGATCGCCGGGTCCGGGAGCCCCCCGACGCCGCCGGCGGCCATGCGGGACTCCAGCAGCGTCCGCTTCCTCGCGTCCACCTGCTCCTGCACGATGTCCCTGCTGCGGCGCAGCGCGATCATGTCGTAGTGCTTCGGCCCGTAGTCCGCCTCCATCGCGCGGATCTGCGCATCGATCCCCGCCAGCTCCTTCAGCAGCGAGCCCAGCAGCTGGTCGCCGGCCGCCAGGGCCTCGTCGCTCGGGGGCGCCTCGTCCGGGGAGGCCGGCTCCGCGGCCGCCTGCTGCGCCTCGATCCCGTCGATCTGCCGGTCCAGCACCGCCAGCTCCTCCTGCAGGCGGGTGATGTCGTTGACGCGGCCGTGGTAGATCGGGTCCAGGTTCGCCGTCCCGTGCTCGAGCGACAGCTCCAGGATCTCGTCCTGCAGCGACGTCAGGTCCCTGCCGTACTGCGTCTGCAGCACCGCGAGCTGCTGCTCCCGCTGCGTCGCGTTGGTCCCGGAGAACTCGTCCTGGATCTCCTCGAACGCGCCCAGGACCGCGTTGAGCGCCGCCTGCGCCTGGCGCGGGTCCGTGTGCGTCACCGTGACCTTGATCAGCTCCGAGTTCCGCTCGTTGGTGACCGTCAGCGTCTGCTCCAGCAGCGCGACCCCGTGCACGCCCCCGGGCCACCCCGCCTGGCGGAGCTTCGGATCATTGACCGCCAGGTCCAGAACCCGGCGCGACTTGAGGATCGCCGCCTGCGTCGTCACCAGCGAGTCGAACAGCGGCGGGAGTTGGTTCTCCTCGATCCGGTACGCCACGCTCGGCAGCGTCGGCATCACCCGGATCAGCCCCGTGCTGCGGTACTTCGGCGTCGTCGCGTGGTACCCCAGGAAGGCGAACGGCGCCGCCAGCAGCAGCCCCAGCGCCACCGCGTAGGCGTACCGCCCGCGCAGGCACCGATGCAGCAGCAGCAGCGGGCTCGTCTGGTCGGTTGACGCCGGCCCGTGATCGGGCGCGGTCAGCGACGCCGGGAGCTGGGCGACTGGCTCACTCACTGGTCGGCCCTTTCGAGATCTCGTTGACGGCGGGCTCGATCGCCCGCATGAACTCGTTGACGACTTCCGGATCCAGCAGCAGCGAGCGGTCCGTGGCCACGAGCTGCACCTGCCCCGCCCCCAGGCCCGCGGCCCGGTGCGACCCGCTGGCCGCGTCCACCGCGCTGATGTCGCCCACCACCCTCGGCTCGCTCGATGGGAGCACGAAGAAGTTCAGCACGTGCATCCGCGTCTCCACCGCCCCCTCGCGCTGCGAGAACTCGTACAGCCGCGCGGGCGCCTCCGCCCCCCCCACGCGCACCACCGTCTCCTCCTGGCTCTCCATCGTCCACCCGTGCGCCGGGTAGCAGTTCGGCGGGTAGTGCCCCCCCATGTCGCGGACGTTGCCGCAGTGCACCAGCAGCAGCGTCACCATCCGCCCCTTCCACGGGTCGATGTACCCCCGCTGCAGCAGCCGGTTGGGGCGCAGCAGCTGGATCGCCGACGGCGTCACCGGGACGTCGCTGCCGACGAAGTCGCCGATCTTGTTCGGCGTGGCGTCGATCGCCGCGGCGACCCGCTGGAAGTACGGCTCGGCCGCCACCGGCCGCAGCGTGTCCAGCGTCCCGAAGGCCATCATGGCGCACAGCACCAGCGCCGTCAGCACCGGCGCCGCTCGGTCGGCCAGGATGAGCGGTCTGGGTCTCAAGCCGCTACTCCTCCCCCAGCGCGTACGGCGTGATCGGGACCTCGATCCACCGCAGCGCCTCCACGATCAGCCACAGGATCAGCACCGCCAGCACCAGCACCAGCCACCCGCTCCAGTCGTGGAACGCCTCCGCCGTCGTCGTCGTCGAGTACCCGTACAGCAGCGCGGTCGGGATCAGCCGGATCACGTTCACCACGATCGCCACCAGCGGGCTGGCCAGCAGGATCAGCAGCCGGACGCTGTTGCGCATCGGCACGCTGAAGACGTACGCGAAGGTGATCAGCCCCAGGGCCGCCACCATCCGCATGCCGTTGCACGCCTCGGCCACCACCACGTCCTGCCCGTTGATCGTCAGCAGGTTGGTCGCCCGCGCCACCGGCACGCCCACGATGTCCAGCCCGAACTCCGTCACCGCCGCGGAGATCTCCTGCAGCGGCAGCGCGATCCGCTGGCGGATCCGCCCCGGCACCGGGATCAGGAACACCAGCGCCATCGCCGCCGGCAGGAACCTCGACACCACGTTGGGCCCCACCACCGTCAGCACCACCCCCAGCACCACCGCGATCACCCCCGCGTGCATCGACAGCTCCACCCCGCTGGTGTAGCCGAACCACGACAGCCCCCACCCCAGCGCCACCAGCGGCGGCCCCATGATGCTCCAGCGGGGCCGCACCGTCCGCAGCCGCTCCCGCCGCACCCACGCCAGCCACGCCGCGATCGGCAGCGCCAGCAGGATGTGCGACTGCTCGTCGTCGCGGATCGCGATGCCGAAGATCTCCGCCCACACGCCGCGCGTCGCCAGGATCGCCAGCGCCAGCAGGCCGGCGAGCAGCACGCCGTCGGTCACGCGCCACGGATGGCGTCGGCTCATCGCGCCCGCTCCTTCGCGCCGCGCGGGGCATCCTCGCCGTCGAGGTGCGCCCCATCGGCGGTGACGACCGCGTCGATGACCTCCTCGCCGGGTCCGACGCGGGCGCCGGGGCACAGGATCGAGCGGGCGACGACCGCCCCCGCCTCCACCCGGGCCCCGGGCATCGCGATGGTATGGGCCAGCAGCGCGCCCGGGTCGATCTCCGCACCCGGCGCGATGAGATTGCTCACACGCCCGCGCACCAGCACGCCGCGTGTGAACCCCTGGCTCAGCCACGGCGACGCGTGCGGCCCGCGACGCGGCGCGAAGCACGCCCGCAGAAGCTGCGCCCTGGTCCGCAGCGGCAGCGCACCCGGCGCCGGCAGCGCGAACACCCGCACGCTCATCCCGCGCCCCACCGCGCGGCTCAGCCACTGCTCCTTCAGGTCCATGAACCCCCGCGCCGGCACGATGTCCAGCGTCCCGCGCCGGGCGATGTACACCCCCGCCGGCGAGCCGTCGGGGTTCGCCGCCACCGTGATGTCCGCCCCCGTCCGGATGTGCTCCGCCGCCATCGCCCCCAGATCGCACCCCAGGTGCCGCGCCCCCTCGGCGATCAGCACGTGCGCCTCTCCATCCAGGTCCGCGCACACGTCCCGCGCCACCCCCGCCGGGCCGCGGTACCCCTGCACGTCCCTGCGGATCTCCACCGCCGTGCCCTGCGACCGCGGCGCCGACGGCGCGGGCGTCGCGTTGCAGTGCACCACCCGCACCCCGCCCCCCGCGACCATCAGCGGCGCCAGCCGCGACAACCAGTGGTCCATCAGCGTCGCATCCGGGGCGATCGGCAGGTCGAGCACCGACAGCCCCGAGGCCGCCGTCAGCTGCGACGGCTTGAGCCCCCCCGCCAGCAGCACGCACGCCGCCACGGCCCCCTCCGCCTCCGCCTGTTGGGCCGCCGGAGGGGCCGCGAGCTTCGCCGCCTGCGCGTGCCCGTTCGTCGCCGCCGGGGCCGACGCCTCCACGGGCTTCATCGACACGGGGAGCGTGTCACCGGATGGATCGGGGGAACTCTTCACACTCTGCGTCTCTTCTCCTGGCCGCTCCAGCCCCGCCCCATCCTCGTCGCGCTTGCGCGGCGGCGTCGCCCGGTCGTGCCGCGCCGGCGCCGCGACCGCCGACCGGTCGGACTCGGGCGAGCCCGGGCCCGGCGGCGCCCCCGCCCCGGGGCTCCCCCGGTCGGACTCCCGCACGCCCCTGGCCTGCCGCTCCTCCCCATCGACGACCGACGCGGGCGCGATGACCTCACTATCTAATACGAGATCGGCCGTGCCATGCGCACGGTTCGGGGCGGGCCCGGTTGGGGACTGATCTTCTCTCATCCGAAACGATCTCGACGGCCCAGAGTCACATCGGTGACGACGGTTACCGGACAGACGCCCGCGCCGTCCCTCGAAGATAGTCACCGTTCAACTCGCGTGGAAGAGCCGAGAGCCGAAGTCGCTCTCATGATATCGCACACAAGTCTTTTCCCTGAAAAGACTTAGGAACATTCTCCGTCGGAAGGCGCCCGCCGAGATTCCCTCGATTCCCGCGGCCGCCCGCCAGCATCCCGCACCCGGTCCAGGGCGGACCTCAGCAACAACTCCACGCCGAACGGCACCCCGTGCACCAGGTACCGCTTCGCCAGCCGCCCCGGTTCCTGCGCCAGCCGGTGCACCCATTCCAGACCCGTCGCCCGCATCCACCTCGGCGCGCGGCGGATCTCGCCGCTGACGAAGCTGAACGTCACCCCCACGCCCAGGAACCACGCCCCGGGGAGCGCGGGCCGCAGCTGCGCGATCAGCCGCTCCTGTTTGGGAAACCCCAGGCCGACAAAGACGATGTCCGGCCGTACTCCCACCAGACGCTCCCTCAGCGCGGCCAGGTACGCCTCGTCGCGCTCGAACCCCATCGCCGGGCACTCCGTCCCCGCGACCCGCAGCCCCGGCGACCTCCGGCGCAGCTCCTCCGCCGCGGCCTCCGCGCTCCCGGGATTTCCCCCCAGCAGGAAGACGCTCCGCCCCTCCTCCGCGGCACGCCGGCAGAGCCCCCAGATGAGATCCGACCCCGCCACCCGCTCCGGCAGCGGCGTCCCCCGGATCCGGCTCGCCCACACCAGCGGCATCCCATCCGCCAGCCGCAGCGTCGTCCCTTCGCAGAGCGCGGCCTCGTCCCGCTTGTGCACCAGCCGGCGCAGGATCTCCAGGTTCGGCGTGATCACCCACCCCCCCTGCCCCGCCGCGAGCCCGCGCGCGATCCGGTCGATCGCCTGCGGCAGCGTCACGGCGTCGAGCTCGACGCCGAGGAGTCGGATGGTCTTCGACTGGTCCATGGACCGGCGATCGCAATCAGATCAACGCGGGACGGAGCGGGCGGCGACAGGGAGGGAAAAGAGGAAGGGGGGAGGGGGGAGGGGGGGTCAGGCCTTGACGATCCGCGCCCCGAGGCCCTCCAGGCCGCTCATCGCGTTGCGCGTATCGACCACCAGCTTCGCGCGGCTGGCGATCAGCCGCCAGTCGATGTCGCGATGGTTCGTCACCACCAGCACGCAGTCGGCCCCCGCGAGCGTCCGCTCGCTGAGCTCGACCGACCGCATCTCGATCTTGTACCGGCGCATCGGCGGGAAGACCGGCACGTGCGGGTCGTGGTAGCTCAGCTCCGCGCCGCGCTCCCCGAGCAGCTCGATGATCTCCGCCGCGGGCGTCTCGCGGACGTCGTCCACGTCCGGCTTGTACGCCACGCCGCAGACCAGCACCTTCGCCCCCTTGAGCGCCTTGCCGCCGTCGTTGAGCGCATCGCGCACGCGGTCCACCACGTAGTGCGGCATCCCCGTGTTGATCTCGCCGGCGAGCTCGATGAACCGCGTCGGCCGCCCCACCTCGCGAGCCTTCCACGTCAGGTAGTACGGGTCGATCGGGATGCAGTGCCCCCCCAGCCCGGGGCCGGGGTAGAACGGCATGTACCCGAACGGCTTGGTCGCCGCGGCGTTGATCACGTCCCACACGTCGATCCCCATCGGCGTGAGGATCATCTTCAGCTCGTTGACCAGCGCGATGTTCACCGCCCGGAAGACGTTCTCCAGGATCTTCGCCGCCTCGGCCACCTCCGCCGACGGCACGGTGACGACCTTCTCGATCGCCCGCGAGTACAGCGCCGCCGCCAGCTCCCCCGAGGCCGCGTCCAGCCCGCCGACGAGCTTGGGCGTCGTCCGCGTGTTGTGCGACTTGCGCCCGGGGTCCTCGCGCTCCGGCGAGAAGGCGACGAAGAAGTCCCGCCCGCACTCCAGCCCCGCCGCCCCCGCCGGCGCCGCCTCGAGCATCGCCGGCAGCAGGTCGCCGCGCGTCGTCCCCGGGTAGGTCGTGGACTCCAGCACGATCAGCTGCCCCCGCCGCAGCGTCCGCCCGATGTCCCGCGCCGAGTTGAGCACGAAGCTCAGGTCCGGCTCCTGGTGCCGCCCCAGCGGCGTCGGCACGCAGATCACCACCACGTCCGGCTCCCCCAGGCGCGAGAAGTCCGCCGTCGCGCGGAACCGCTCGCTCTTGGAGAGCGTCGCGGTCATCTCCTCGCCCAGGTGTTTGAGGTAGTTCCGCCCCGCCTCGAGCGCATCGATCTTCGAGCGGTCGATGTCGAACCCCAGGATCCGCAGCCCCCCCTCGTGCAGCGCGTGCGCCAGCGGCAGGCCGACGTACCCCAGCCCGATGATCCCCACCAGCGCCTCGCCGCTGCTCAGCTTCGACTTGAGCGTCTCGAACGTCGCGTTCATGCGTGTGCCTCGATGATTCGTCGGTCCGCCGCCCCCGTCACGCGCTCGCGGGGCTTGCCCCGCCGGCTCCTACCTCTCCCACCGCCCCGCCCGTCCCCCCCGCCGGCGCGACCCGCGCCCGCCACTGCGGGGCGCACCGCGCCTCGGCCCGCTGCGCCGCCGCACGCTTGCCCAAGGCCAGCGCCTCCCACTGGTACCGCCGCAGGAACCGCCGGAACTCCCGGTCCTCGTACCGCGCCTTCCGCGTCGCCCACGCCTGGATGTACCCCCACCACACCGCCACGCCCCCCACCACCAGCGGCGGCTTCGCCAGCCGGTACACCGCGCTCGCCGTGATGAACACCGGCCCGGTGCCCATGAAGTACTGCCCCGCCCCGTGCCGCTTCCGCCCCGTCCAGATCCCCTTGTGGCTGCTCCCCATCGGCCTCAGGTGGATGAACCGAAGCTCCTGATCGTCCACGCTCCCCGCCTTCCACCCCAGCATCCGGCACCGGTGGCAGTCGATCCCGTCCCACATCACCTGCCGCACGAACCCCCCGATCTGCCGGAAGCACTCCACCCGGTAGAACTTGCTCGCCCCGATCGACATCTCGTCCCCGATCCCCTCGCTGATCAGCTCGCCCCCGAAATCCTTGGCCGTGTTCGACGGCCCCGGGTAGTACGCCTTCCCCGAGAGCGTCCCCAGCCGCGGCTCCCGCTCCATCCGCTCCATCAGCCCCTCGAAGTACCGCGGCGGGAGCACCAGATCCAGGTCCAGCTTGCACAGGTAGTCGTACTCGTCCAGGTCCGCCGCCGCCAGCCCCTCGTAGAACGCCTCGATCACCCCCGGCCCCACGCTCCGCGTCCCCCGGTCCTTCCGCCGCACCACGTGGATGAACGGGTAGCGCGCCGCGTACTCCTCCAGGATCGCCGGCGTCTCGTCCGTGGACCCGTCGTCCACAATCACCCACTTCGCCGGCGGGATCGACTGCCCCGCCACGCTGTCCAGCGTGCGGCGCATGAACTTCGCCTCGTTGCGGCACGGCGAGACCAGCAGGTAGCGTCGAGCGTTCCCCATATCCGCCCTTTTCTCCCCACCCCCCACGGTCGCCCCCGTGCTCATCACATCATCCCTTCCGCCGCCGCGGCACGCGCCGCATCCCCCGGCCCCGAACGTCCCAATATCCACGATGCGGCCGCCATCAGATCATCGGCGATGTGATCCGCCGTCTTCTCCGGCGATTCAAGCCGCGAACCGTAGCCCGTCCGCACCAGGATCGATCCGCGGCACCCCGCGTTCCGGCCGGCTAAAAGGTCGCTGAGCATGTCCCCCACCATCCACGACCGCCCCAGGTCCAGCCCCAGGTCCCGCGCCGCCCGCAGCAGCATCCCCGGCCCCGGCTTGCGGTCCGGGTGCTCCACCGTCGTTCGGTCGCCGTCCGTGCCCCGCGGCGCCTCAGGGCAGAAGTACCACCCATCCAGCTCCGCCCCCGCCTCACGCAGCTGCCGCTCCAGCTCCGCGTGCACCCGGTGCAGGTCCTCCACCGTGAACAGCCCGCGCCCGATCCCCGACTGGTTGCTCACCAGCACGCACGCGTACCCCGCCTCGCGCAGCATCCGGACCGCCCCCGCCGCCCCCGGCAGCAGGCACACCCCCGCCGGATCGCACAGGTAGTGCCGCTCCTCGATCAGCGTCCCATCGCGATCCAGGAACACCGCCGGCCTCACCGCGCGGCCTCCACGCCGGCGCCCGCCGGCCGGACCCGCCCCGCCGCCACATCCTCCTCCGCCTGCCGCAGCGACTCCGGCGTCCCGATGTCCCGGTGGTACCCCCCCCACTCCCACCCCCGTATCCTCCCGACGAACCGCGGCAGCACATCAAACCCCAGGTCGAACGCCTTCATCGCCGCCATCTCCCGGTACGCATCCGGGGTCACCGCGTAGATCCCGGCGTTGGCGAGGTTCCCCTTGGGGTTCCTGGGCTTCTCCTCGAAGCTCAGCACCCGGCCGTCCGCAGCCAGCTCCGCGATCCCGCACCGCTCCGGGTGCGCCGTCCGGAAGAGCATCATCGTCACCGCGTCCCCGTGGGAGCGGTGGAAGTCCAGCAGCAGCCGCAGGTCCACGCCGCTGAGATTGTCCCCGTAGACGATCAGCACGGCGCTCGCCCCGTCCGCGAGGTCCGGGTTCGCCGCCACCGTCCCCGCCGACCCCAGCAGCACCGGCTCGTACGCCTCGCGGACGCGGAACCCCCCGCGCCGGTTGATCCCCTCGATGTACGCCCGCACCTGCTCCGGCAGGTGGTGGGTGTTGATCAGCACCTCGCGGATCCCAGCCTCCTCGAACCGGTCGAACCAGTAGTCGATCAGCGGCCGGCCCGCCACCGGCACGAGGCACTTGGGCACGCGGTCCGTCAGCGGGCGCAGCCGCGTCCCCAGCCCCGCCGCGGCCAGCAGCGCCCGAACCCCCGCCCCCCCGCTCTCCGCCCGGCTCATCACTGGTCACCGTACCCGTTGGGGTGCGACTTGTGCCACTTCCACGCGCTCTCCACGATCGCGCGGATGTCCGTGAACTCCGGCTTCCACCCCAGCGTCCGCATGATCCGGCCGGGGTCCGCCACCAGCGCCGGCGGGTCCCCCGGACGCCGCCCCGCGATCTTCATCGCGATCTTCTGCCCCACCACCTCCTCGCACGCGCGGATCACCTCCAGCACCGTGTGCCCGTTGCCCGTGCCGAGGTTGTACGCCTCCCCCGTCTCCGGCGTCATCGCCTGGATCGCCATCAGGTGCGCCCGCGCCAGGTCCGCCGTATGCACGTAGTCCCGCAGGCACGAGCCGTCGGAGGTCTCGTAGTCGTCCCCGAAGACCTGCACGTACGGGCTCTGCCCCAGCGGCACCCGCAGCACCAGCGGGATCAGGTGGTTCTCCAGCTTGTGCGCCTCGCCGTGGTTCCCGTCCGCGTCCGCCCCCGCCGCGTTGAAGTACCGCAGCAGCGTGTACCCCATCCCGTACGCCCTGGCGAAGTCGCGGATCATCCACTCCACCGACAGCTTGCTCCGCCCGTACGGGTTCACCGGGGCCTGCGGCGTCTCCTCCGTGATGGGCATCTTCTCCGGCGTCCCGTACGTCGCCGCGGTCGAGGAGAACAGCAGCTTGTTCACCCCCGCCTCGCGCATCGCGTTCAGCAGCGACAGCGTCCCCGCGACGTTGTTGCGGTAGTGGAACTCCGGGTCCTTCACCGACTCGGCCACGTACGTCGCCGCCGCGAAGTGCATCACCGCGTCCGGCTTGAACCGGCGCATCAGCTCCACCATCCCCGCCGTGTCGAGGATGTCCCCGAGGATGAACGTCCCGCCGTCGGCCCCCCCGGGGACCGCCGCGGCGTGCCCCTGCGACAGGTTGTCGTACGCGATCGCCTCGTGCCCGTTCTCCAGCATGTACCGAAGGCACGCGCTGCCGACATACCCCGCACCGCCGGTCACCAGAACCTTCATCCGCATCATCCTTTCGTGGCCGTTCGCCTCGTGGCCCGGGCTTCCAGCCCGGCCCTCCACCCTCTCCCCCCCTTCCTCCACCGGGTGCCACGGCTGGGCGATTTGGGGGGGCGCCCGGCCGTGCTCCGCCCTCTCCCTCTTCTCTCCCTTTCCCCTCCGACCCCCTCTCCCCTTGGGAGAGGGCCGGGGTGAGGGCTGCCTGGCCTCCCTCTCCAACCTGCATGGCTGCCCTTCCGAAGCCCCCGCCCTCAGGGCGGGGGTTTGGGGGCGGGCTCCTCCTCACCTCTTCACCTCTTCACCTCCCCCCATCCCCCCCGGCACCATCGTTCGCGAACCCGCACGGAACTTCCACACCCCGCCCCCTCACGCCGCCCCACCCCCCTCCAGAACGCGGTTCCGCAGCATCTGCGCTGCGATGTGCCCGATCGACATGTGCACATCCTCGATCATCCCGTAGTTGTCGCTCGGGACGTTGATGTGCAGGTCCGCCAGCTCCTTCACCTTCCCCCCGCCGAACCCCGTCAGCGCCACCACCCGCACCCCGTTCTCCCTCGCCCACCGGCACGCCTTCAGCAGGTTCGGCGAGTTCCCCGAGCAGCTGATCGCCACCGCCAGGTCCCCCGCCTGCGCGTAGCACTCCAGCGGGAACCGGAACGTGTCGTCGTACGCCAGGTCGTTCCCAACCGCCGTCGTCATCCCCACGTTGTCCGTCAGGCTCAGCGCGAACAGCCGGCAGTGCCCGTCCACCGACGCCGTTTTCACGTAGTCCGTCACGTGGTGGCTCGCGTTGTACGCGCTCCCCCCGTTGCCAAAGACGAACACCCGCCGCCGCGACTTCCACGCCTCGTACAGCAGCTCCGCGTACGCCTCCACCGCCGCGGCGTCCACCTTCGCCAGAAGCGCCGCCAGCCCGCCCAGGTAGTCCGACGCATTGCGAACCATCGTCCCCGCCATCGCCTGCCTCCTTACCTCTCGCCGCGGAACCTCACACGGGTGCCACGGCCGACCGCCCCTCCCCCTCGCCTCATCATCCTCTCCCCCTCCGCGGTCGGCCGTGTCTTCCGCCCCTCCACGACGCCCCGGCACGAGCGGCGCAGGCCGCGCCCCGCCCGCTCACTCGCTGATGAAGATGATCCGGCTCCCCAGCCGGTCCACCCCGAACTCCAGCTCCCGAGGCCGCCCCACCGCCTCCCGGATCGCCTCGTGCTTCTCCGGGGGCGCCAGCAGGAACACGAACCCGCCCCCGCCCGCCCCCAGCAGCTTCCCCCCCTGCGCCCCCGCCTTCCTCGCCGCGGCGTACCACTCGTCGATCAGCCCGTCGCTGATCCCGAACCCCAGCGACCGCTTCAGCTCCCACCCCTCGTGCAGCAGCTTCGCGAACTCCTCCAGGTCCCCCCGCCCGGAGATCACCCGCCGCATCTCCGCCGCCAGGTCCCGCATCTGCCGCAGCAGCGACCGCCGCTCCGCCGTCCCGTCGCTCTGCTTCTTCAGGATCCCGTCGGCGTCCCGCTTCTGGTTCGTGTACAGCACCAGCGCCCACCGCTCCAGCTCCCGCAGCGTCTCCGCCGCGCACGGCACCGGCTGCACGTCCACGCTCTCGTCCGCGTTGAACCGGATGTAGTTCATCCCCCCGAACGCCGCCGCGTACTGGTCCTGCTTCCCGATCGGCTTGCCCAGCAGGTCGATCTCGATCTTGCACGCCTCCGACGCCAGCCGCCCCGGCGGCGTCACCCGCCCCAGGTGCGCGTACAGCGCGTTGAGCAGCCCCACCGTCAGCGTGCTGCTCGAGCCCATCCCCGTCCCCGCCGGCACATCGCCGATCGTCACGATCTCCAGGTGCTTGTCGATCCCCGTCAGCTTCAGCGCCTCGCGCACGATCGTGTGCTGCAGGTCCTCCACCCGCTCGGCCGTCTCCGTCTTGCTGTACCCCACCCGGATCGACGGCTCGAACCGCCTCCCGATCGTCACGTACAGGTGCTTCGTGATCGCCACGCTCAGCACCGCCCCGTAGTCCTCCCGGTAGAACGCCGGCAGGTCCGTCCCGCCCCCCGCGAAGCTCACCCGATACGGCGTCTGCGAGATGATCACGCGCGCGCTCCTGACTCCGCCCCGGCCACCGCCGGCGCCCGCCCCGCACCCGCGGCCTCCGCCCCCGGCCGCTCCCCCAGCTTCTCCCGGAACAATCGGATCAGCGGCTGCAGCGCTTCATTGATCTCGAACTTCTCCCGCACCCACTTTGCCGCCGCCTCCCCCAGCCGCGCCGACAGCGCCTCGTCCTCCACCAGCCGCTTCAGCGCCCCCGCCAGCTCCCGCGTGTTCCCCGGCTCCACCAGCAGCCCCGTCTCCTCGTGGATGCACAGGTCCGGGATCCCCACCAGCCGCGTCGACACCGACGGCTTCCCGCACCCCATCGCCTCCATCAGCATCTGCGGCAGCCCGTCCACGTCGTCGTCCTTCGCCCACACGCAGTTCAGGCAGTACACGTCCCCCGAGTGCATGAACTCCGGGATCTTCTCCTGCACCAGCGCCTTGCCCGTCAGCGTCACCCGGTCCCCCAGCCCCAGCCGCTCCACCTGCGCCCGCAGCTCCCCCTCCAGCGGCCCGTCCCCCGCGATCACGCACTCGATGTCCAGCCCCTCGTCCACGAGCATCTTGCACGCGTCGATCAGCCCCGCGAACCCCTTCTTCTCCACCAGCCGCCCCGACGACAGGATCCGCACCCGCCGCCCCTCCCGCGGCGGCCGCGGCCGCGGCGCGAAGTGCGTCACGTCGATCCCGCAGTACGTGATGTGCAGCTGCTCGTCCCGCGCCCCCAGCTTCTTGTACAGGTCCCAGTGGAACTTCGAGATGCAGATGATGAACTCCGCCCGCCGGACCTTGTCCTCCAGCGCGCACCGCTCGCGGAACAGGTCCGCCGCGTGCCCCGTGAAGCTGAACGGCACCCCCAGCAGCCACGCCCCGTACATCCCGATCGTCCCCCCCGAGTGGATCCACTGCGAGTGGATCAGGCTCACCGGCTCCCCGCGCTTCTCCCCCTCCCGCAGCGTGCGCGCCCAGTGGCACGCCGCCAGGAAGTGCCATATCCCCGCCACGCGGTTCCGCAGCGACTCTCGCTTCCCGAACAGCGCATTGGCCAGCGCGGCGAAGAACCGCCCGCCGAACAGGAAGGGCGCCGCCGCCACCGACCCCGCCAGCCGCAGCGGCGGGATGGGGTAGATCAGCCGCGTGCCGCGGTCCAGCTCCTTGGCCCACTCCGAGGCGAAGAACCGCTGGTTCGACGGCCGCATCGAGTGCAGAACGAACGGGATGCCGTGCCGGCTGACGATCGAGATCTCGTTGCCGATCCACGCGCTGCCGATTCCGGTCGGTGTGATGTAATGGATCATGAACGTGACGCGTTAGCCCCGCGATCCGGGGCGGCTGGGGCCTTCTACGACCCGGTCAAACGGTTTCCAGCGACGCCTCCAGGCCCACCTCCGGATCGACATTGAGCGTCAACCTCGGCGCCAGCGTCGCCGGCGGCAGCCGGTCCTGGATCGCCTCCAGCGGCGCCAGCCCCCGCCGCCGCAGCTCCCGCCACACGCGGTACACCCCCACCCCCACCGGCTTCCGCTCCGAGACGCCCGCCAGTATACCTCGCGCTCCCCCCGCCAGCCCCCGCCCCAGCGCTCCCCAGCACCGCCCCCGCCGCCTCGCCTCCCGCGCCATCGACGCCACCTGCGCCGCCAGCGCCGCCGGCAGGTACACCGCCGGCGTGTGCCGCCACTTGAACATCACCTCGTTCCGCCACCGCCGCACCAGCCGCGCCTGAACGTCCCGCGCCGGGTTCGGCTCGTGCACCAGCGGCGGGGCCGTCCCCGCCCGCGTCACGTACCCCGCCGCCAGCATCCGCAGGCACAGGTCCGACTCCTCCGTGTAGATCACCAGCGACGGCCGGAACCCCCCCACCCGCATGAACACGTCCTGCCGCACCGCGAACGAGGCCCCG
>JBIQJK010000065.1:0-20808 GCA_044507535.1 Planctomycetaceae bacterium
GGAGGTGTGGGAGAGAAGGGGGCGTGGGGACGCTCGAGCTTTTACCACGGGGGACACGGAGCGGTTGGGAAGACCCCGGTGCACTCGTTGCAAGCTTTGATGGGGCGGGATTGGGTTGAAGAGGTTGGGAGGGCGTGAGAGAGGTGGGCGCGTGGGAAGGTTTGGGGACCCACCCCCGACCCCCTCCCTCAGGGAGGGGGCTTGAAGAGGGCGGAGGGGGAAAGGGAAGTTCGAGGGTGGAGATATGAGAGGAGGGGGCGAGTGAGAGGAGTGGTAGAGGGGGAGACCCGAGGATTCGCCGTAGAGAGGAAGAAGGAAGGGAGGGGTGGAGGGGGCTCATCCTCGGCGTGACGGGCGTGCCGCGGCTCACGGCTGGAAGGGGTAGAGGGGGCTCACCGGGGCGAGCTGGGGCGCGTCGGGGGCGGAGAACTGGATCTGGTTGCGCTCCAGGGCGGTGCCCATGGCGGCGTAGAGGCGGGCGAGGGAGGAGTTGTACTGGATGAGGGCGTCGATCTCGTCCTGCTCGGCGGCGGCGAGGGCCTCCTGGCGGCGGAGCTTGAGGTCGAGGAACTCGACGGTGTAGCCGCGGATGAGCTCCTCCTCGACGAGGAGGGTACGGACGTTCTCGGCGGCGGCGACGCGGGCGGCGCGGGTCTGCTCGATGAGGGCGTAGTTGGTGACGACGTCGTAGAGGGCGTTCTTGACCTCGAGGGCGATGTTCTGGAGGGTGTTGCGGTAGGAGATGACCGACTGCATTTGCTCGAAGCGGCGCTCCTGGTAGCGGGCCTCCTGGCCGCGGTTGCCGATGGGCATCTCGAACTGGAGAGAGATGAGGTAGTCGACGAGGCCGTCCTCGAAGAGGTTGGCGTAGGCGTCGCCGGTGTCCTCGCCGAGGCCGTTGAAGCGGGTCTGGGCGCGGAGGTTGAGGACGGGGAGGCGCTGGTTGTCGGCGAGGCGCAGGCGGATGGCGGTGTCGTCGATGGAGAGGAGGGCCCGCTGGACCTCGGGGCGGTTGGCCATGGCGACGCGGAAGGCGTCGGCGAGGCTGAACTGGACGGGGGCGTCGATGGCGGCGTCGGTGGCCAGGAGGAGGGTCTCGGAGCCGACGGGGAGGGAGTCGTCGTTGATGAGCTGCTTGAGGGCGGTGGAGGCGCGGCGGAGGGCGTTCTGGGCGCGGAAGACGTTGGCGCGGCGGGTCTCGACGCTGGCGCGGGCGTCGGAGAGCTGGGCGGGGGTGACGTCGAACTGGCGGCCCTCGAGGGTGCGCCGGACATCCTCGCCGGCCTCGAGGAGGCGCTGCACGATCTTGAGGTCGTACTGGGCGCGGACGAGGGTCCAGTAGGCGTCCTCGACCTGGGTGACGGTGGAGATGAGCTGGCTCTTGAGCTCCTGGATGTCGTCGCGCTCGGCGTTGCGGGCGAGGCGGACCTCGGCCAGGGCGGCGTCGGAGCCGAAGTTGCGCAGCAGGGGCTGGTCGAGCTGGAGGAGGATGTTGTTCTCGTAGCCGGGGTTGGGGTTGGTCTGGAGGCCGGGGGTGGAGGTGTCGGTGTAGGTGAAGGCGGTGGAGACGCTGAAGACGCCGCCGGTGGCGAGCTGGCGGCGGACGCCGACGTTGGCGCTCAGGACCTCGCGCCGGTCGGACTGGACGCCGAAGGTGGAGCCGATGCGGGGCTGGTCGATGTGCTGCCAGGAGCCGTCGGCGAAGAGGACCCAGTCGAAGGCGGCCTGGGCGGCGACGAGGCGGGCCTGGCTGATGGCGGGGGCGAGGCGGGCGAACTGGACGTTGAGGTTGTTCTCGACGGCGGAGCGGATGGCGTGCTCGAGGGTGATGTGGGCGACGTGCTGCTCCCCCGGAAGCAGGGGGTCGCCCAGGGGGGCGGAGAAGTTCACGTACGAGTTGGGTCCGGCCATCTCCTCCAGTTCCCGGAGGATGTCGTCGCGAAGGCCGAGGGACTCGACGCGGGGCTCACGGGTGAGTGTGATGACGTCGGGGGTCTTCTGGGCCTCGACCATCTCGCGGCCGGCGGATTGCGCGATGGTGCGGCGCAGCGACTCGGTCTGCTGGTCGTGCAGAGGGGAGGCGCAGCGGCCCAGGAGAAGCCCCGCGGCGATGAGCGGGATGGCCCTCCCAGCCGCGCCGAGGAGGCCCGCTGGTGCGTTGGTTCGCATATGAGGGGGAAAGGTACGGCCCGCTTGGCGGAGCGTCAAAGCACGTGGGGCGAGAATCCGCGCCCAGGTGGAGCGATCACCGGCGTTGGTTCGTAACTGCAACGATCGACCCCGGTGTGGGCCGGGTCCGCCACGAGACGGCCCGGGTGGCGGGTGATACCATATTCACCTGATTTCACTGGACAAGGAGGTCTCCGCATGCTCCGCGAGGTTGTGACCCGGAATCCGTTGGTCCCCCGGCAAGCACGGGGGCTCTCCCCGGTCTGGGCCGTGCTGGCGATGATCGTGGCGATGGCGGCGGCGGGGGGACAGGCCGCGGCGCAGACGGTGCGGCCGATCGATCCGAAATGGGTGGTGGTGACGGCGTCGGACCTGCCGCTGAAGGCGGGGCCGGCGTCGGTGCACTACGCGGTGGTGATGCTCAAGGCGGGGCAGGTGCTCCGGGCCGACGGGGAGACGACGGACGACCCGGTGTTCCTCCGGGTGGAGTACCCGCGGGGGGTGAGCGCGTTCGTCAAGGCCGAGGAGGTGACCCCCGAGGGGGATGGGATGCGGGTTCGGCTGAATGCGCCGTCGCGACTTCGGGCGGCGAACCTCAGCGGCGGGGAGCGGGGGCACTGGTGGTACCTGCTGCCGGAGGATTCGCCGCTGCCGGCGGGGACGGTGCTGCAGGTGACCGAGGAGTTGGAGACCGCGGACGACCGGGTGTACGGGTACAAGGTCGTCGCGCCGAAGGAGGCGCGGGGGTTCGTGAGGGCGGATGCGGTCCGGTCCGCCTCGCAGGAGGAGATCGACAAGCACCTGGAGTCGCTGTCGGGTGAGCAGCCCGCGGCGGCGCCGCAGACGCCTGCGGAGGAGCCGGAGGCTGAGCGGCCGGAGCCGGCGGTGCAGGAGGAGCCCGAGCCGCTGCGGCCCGAGCCGGCGGCCGCGCCGGTCGAGGAGCCCGCCGAGCCGGCGGTCGAGCAGCCCCGGGTGACGCCGCCCGAGCCGGCGGCCCGGGAGCGGCCCGCATCGGCGACGGTGGCGACGCTGGAGTCGCTCGAGTCGCTGTTCAACCAGGTGCAGGCGCAGCCGATCCGCGAGGCGGAGCTGTCGGAGGTGATCGCCGAGTTCGAGCGGGCGATCGGGGCGCTCGGGCAGACGGCGGAGGACGACGCCACGCGGCAGTTCCTGTCGTCGCGGCTGCAGCTGCTGCGGCTGCGTGCGGACCTGCAGCGGACGGTCCGCGAGGCGGATGAGCTGGCGGGGCGGGTGGCGGAGCGGGATGCTCGCCTGGAGGCGCAGATCTCGGAGATGCACCGGAGCCGGTCGTACGCGGTGGTGGGGCGGATCATGCCCAGCACGGTGTACGACGGGCGGCGGCTGCCGAAGATGTACCGGGTGCAGTCGGTTGATGAGGGGTTCAGCCGGACGCTGGCGTACCTGCTCCCCGGGCCGCGGGACATGGAGCTGGACGCGATGGTCGGCCGCGTGGTGGGGATCGTGGGGGAGACGCGGATCGATCCGGCGCTGAAGGTGAACATCGTGCAGCCGCGGCGGGTGGACGTGCTGACGCCGGTCCCGGCCGCGCCGGGGGAGGGGAGCTGAGCGGGCGCGGCCCGCGAGGGGATTTGAAGGCAAGGATCGACCCGGCCGGAGCCTGCGCCCGGCCGGGTTTGTCTTTGAGGCCGGGGCGGGGTCGGAGGGGGAAGCTGGTCGGTTTTTCTCAGGCTGCGCACTACACTCCGCCGTGCCCGTGACCGCGTCCGACCTGCTCGCCCCTGACGGCCCGATTGCGCGACGGATGCGCGATGCGCACGGGTTCGAGCCGCGGCCGCAGCAGGTGGCGATGGCGGAGGCGGTGTCGCGGGCGCTGGCGGGGCGGGGTGGGGCCGGCGTCGATGATGAGGAGGAGGGGGAGGGGGGCGAAAGGCCGGGGCCGCGGCTGCTGGTGGAGGCGGGGACGGGGGTGGGCAAGTCGTTCGCGTACCTGGTGCCGGCGATCCTGCGGTGCCTGCTGCACCGCGAGCGGGTGGTGGTGGCGACGAACACGATCGCGCTGCAGGAGCAGCTGATCAACAAGGACATCCCGTTTCTTCAGGGGACGATCCCGCAGTGGGGGCTGCCGGAGTTCGATGCGCTCGGGGAGCGGCTGCGGGAGCTGCGGCCGGTGCTGGTGAAGGGGCGGGGGAACTACATCTCGGTGCGGCGGCTGGAGCTGGCGTCGAAGCGGTCGCTGACGCTGCTGCCGGATGCGGCGTCGCGTGAGAGCCTGCGGCGGATCGAGGAGTGGGCGTACACGACGACGGACGGGACGCTCTCGACGCTGCCGCCGATCGAGCGGATGGGGGTGTGGGACCGGGTGCAGTCGGACTCGGGGAACTGCATGGGGCGGAAGTGCCCGAACTACCAGAAGTGCTTCTACCAGAACGCGCGGCGGCGGATGGAGACGGGGAACCTGCTGGTGTGCAACCACGCGCTGTTCTTCTCGGATCTGGCGCTGCGGGCGGCGAGCGGGGGGGAGGCGGGGATCCTGCCGGCGTACGACCACGTGATCCTGGATGAGGCGCACAACGTCGAGGATGTGGCGTCGGAGCACTTCGGGGTCTCGCTGACCGAGTCGCGGGTCGCGCACCTGCTGGGGCTGCTGTACCACCACCGGACGGGGCGGGGGTACCTGGCGAACGTGAAGGTGAAGGGGGACTTCGGGCCGCTGGATGCGGCGCACCGGGCGGTGCTCGCGGCGGAGGATGCGTCGCGGGCGTTCTTCGACGGGCTGCGGGAGCTGGCGCAGCGCGGCGGGCTGCCGGCGGGGCGGATCGCGCCGAGCCGGGCGGGGGAGATCGACAACCCGCTGACGCCGGCGATGAAGACGCTGGCGATGCGGCTGAAGGGGGTGCGGGAGATCATCGCGGACGAGGCGGACGGGTTCGAGCTCAACGCGTACGTGCTGCGGGCGCAGGCGATCGGGGAGGCGGCGGAGGCGCTGGTGACGCAGAGCGTGCCGGGGTCGGTGTACTGGATCGAGTCGTCGGATGCGGAAGCGGACCTGTTCAGCGGGGGCGGGAGGAGGTACGGGGCGAAGGTGCGGCTGGCGTGCTCGCCGGTGGAGGTGGCGCCGCTGCTGGCGGAGCACCTGTTCTCCAAGCCGCACTCGGTGGTGCTGACCAGCGCGACGCTGGCGACGCGCGCGGTGGCGGAGGGGGAGCCGACGGAGCGGGCGGAGCTGGCGTTCGCGCACGTGATGGCGCGGCTGGGGATCGATCCCGCGGGGGCGCGGACGCTGCAGCTCGACAGCCCGTTCGCCTACGCGGGCCAGGGGGGGGTGTCCGCGGACCTGCCGATGCGGGCCCCGGGTGGCGGGGGGGGGGGAGGGAAAGGGGGGGCGTACGTCGATGCGCTGTGCTCGCGGATCGTGGACCACGTGACGGCGACGGACGGCGGGGCGTTCGTGCTGTTCACGTCGTTTGCGACGCTGCTGCGTTGCGCGGACCTGCTGGAGGAGCCGCTGGGGGAGATGGGGATGCCGCTGCTGGTGCAGGGGCGGGGCGGGTCGAGGTCGCAGATCCTCGAGCGGTTCCGGGAGGATGAGCGGTCGGTGCTGCTGGGGGCGGCGTCGTTCTGGCAGGGGGTGGATGTGCGGGGGCGGGGGCTGCGGAACGTGATCATCACGCGGCTGCCGTTCGACCCGCCGGACCGGCCGCTGACGCAGGCGCGGCTGGAGAAGATCAAGGAGCGCGGGGGGAACCCGTTCATGGAGGACTCCGTGCCGCGGGCGGTGATCCGGTTCAAGCAGGGGTTCGGGAGGCTGATCCGATCGAGGGAGGACCGGGGGCGGGTGGTGGTGCTGGACCCGCGGATCGTGACGGCGCGGTACGGGCGGCTGTTTCTGGAGGCGCTGCCGGGTGGGGTGGAGCTTGATGTCGTGGAGGCGTGAGGCGGGAGGGAGAGCGCGGGGACAGCGGAGGACGCGGGGAAGAGAAGAGGAAGGCGGGAACACGGGGGTCACAGAGGGGCCACAGAGGTCACAGAGGGGGAGTGGATGGGATTGGCGCTGGGCGTTGGTGCGCACACGAGCGGTCGGGTGCGGATCCATTGTCAGGCCGCACAGCGTCCTCGCCAACCGCCTCCGCCCCAATCCCCGTCTTCCTCCGTGGCCTCTGTGGCTCTCCGTGACCTCCGTGTTCCCGCCTTCCTCTTCTCCGCGTCCCCCGCTGTCCCCGTTCCCCCCGCGTTCCGCCTTTTCAAAGGTGCGCATGGGAGCTTCCGCCCCGAGCTTGCGATCGTGGCTCCCCTTTGAGGACACGGTATTGTGTGTTACGGTGCTTCGGTGAGCCAGCGGAGGGCGGCTTCGATGACTGGGTCCCGGGCGGGGTCGGGGCCGGGCCAGGGGGTTTCGATGTCGGGGGCGAGACCGACGCCCTCGATGGGCGTGCCGTCGAGCTGGAGGTCCCGCCAGCTCGGGAGGTGGACGCGGACGCCGTTGCCGAGGTCGTGGGGGCGGGGGTTGCCGGAGCTGCCGCGGGTTCGGGCGCCGACGAGGGCGCGCGGGCGGATGTCGGCGGAGGATGCGTGCAGCATCTGGATGAACGACTCGTTGCTGCTCATGCAGACCGGGCCGATGAGGACGGCGACGGGGGCGGTGAAGGGGCGGCGGTTGGGATCGGGGTCGACGGCGCGGTCGAAGGGGCCGCGCCAGCCGTGGCCGAGGGGGTCGTCCGGGTCGCGGATGAGGCTGCGGGCGTAGACGGTGCGCCCCTCGACGAAGCGGGAGGCGATGGAGCGGGCGAGGGTCTCGGAGCCCCCGCTGTTGAGGCGGACGTCGATGATCAGGCCGGGGGCCTCGTCGGCGATGAAGCGGTCGATCGCGGCGTGCGCGGCCTCGAGTTCGGCCTCGGCCTGCCCGCCGGCGTCGTCGTCCCACGAGGCGATGAGGAGGTAGCCGACGCCGCTTTCGAAGCGGCCGGTGGCGACGCGGCGGTTGGGCCAGGAGAGGCCGGGGATGGCTTTTTCGAGCAGGGGGGCGCTGATGTTGGGGGTGACGGCGCTGCGGTGTGTGCCGAGCGGGATGTCGTTGACCTCGAGCCAGAGGTGGATGTCCCCGGCCGCGGCGAGCATGTCGGCGGCGAGGCGGGCGAACGCGCTGCTGGTCGGGGCGGATTCGAGGCGCTCGGCGTTGGCCGCGAAGAGGGCATCCCAGTCGAGGCCGAGGCGGTCGCGGTGGGAGTAGCGGTCGGCGATGGCGCGGCGGAGGGCGTCGATCGCTGCGCGGTTGGTCTCGGGCGTCGCGGGCGGGGGCTGGGGTTCGCCCGGGGCGAGGGTGCGGAAGGTCACGGGGTAGGGCTCGGCCTCCGCGCCGTCGGCGCTGCGGAAGCCGCGGAAGGAGGGGCAGTTGACGCTCCAGGAGTAGGTGCGGCCGGGTTGGAGGCGGACGGGGAGGACCCAGGTGCGGGGGTCTTCCCAGCGCGGGGCAGCGCCGTCGGGGAGCCAGTCCTGCTGGAGGCCGCAGGCGGAGTGGCCGCGGGGGGACATGTCGCGGTCGAAGCGGACACGGAACTCGGTGACGGCGTCGGCGTCGATGAGGTCCCCTCTTCCGGGGGTGACTTCGGCGACACGGGGGGGCTTGGATTTGGCGGGTGCCAACCCTTGATTTGGGGGGTGTGGCTGAGTCCGGGCGGTCGCGATCGCGGCGTTTGCGGCGACGATGAGTGCGATCAGGAGACGCATGCCGGACTCCTGTGCGAGTTTTCCCGGAGTTGTAAGGACTGGCAGGGGCGGGGGATGCAGCCGGGCGGGGCGGGGCGCTGGGTCCCTCAATGCCGAGTTAAGGCCGAACAACAGTGACTCCGGGGGCCTTCGTACCTACCCTTGCCCGCCTTTTCAGGCTTTCTTTACCTTCAGCGGCGGGAGAGTCCAACCCATGCTCGGCAAGGTCTTCAAGGCGTACGACATCCGCGGGACCTACCCGGACCCCCTCAACGAGCAGATGGCCTGGCAGATCGGCTTCGGCTGCTCGAGGTTCCTGCTCGCCGACGCCCAGGCGGCGGGGGAGACCTCGCCGATGATGCGGAACATCCTGGTTGGACGCGACATGCGCCGGAGCTCGCCGGGGCTGGCCAAGGCGCTGATCCAGGGGATCACGGACCAGGGGGGGAACGTGATCGACGTGGGGATGGTGGACACGCCGTTCCTGTACTTCGCGATCAACCACCTGGACTGCGCCGGGGGGGTGATGACGACGGCGAGCCACAACCCGCCGCAGTACAACGGGTTCAAGGTCTCCAAGCGCAAGGCGAAGCCGGTGGGGGAGGCGACGGGGCTGGCGGAGATCCGCAAGTACGCGGCGACGGTGGACCGCTCGTCGGTGTCGTCGGCGGGGGGGCGGGTGGAGACGCGGGACCTGTGGGACGCGTACGCGCGGCACGTGCGGTCGTTCATCGACCTGGCGGCGCTGAAGAAGCGGCCGCTGCGGGTGGTGGTGGACGCGAGCAACGGGATGGCGGGGACGATGGTGCCGCGGGTGTTCGGGAAGAAGGGGGCGGAGGTCCCGGGGCTGGAGATCCTGGAGCTGAACTTCGACAACACCAAGGGGGAGTTCGTCCACGAGCCGAACCCGCTGGTGGCGTCGAACCTGGCGCAGCTGCAGGAGCGGGTGGTGCACGACAAGGCGGACCTTGGGATCTGCTTCGACGGGGACGCGGACCGGTGCGTGGCGGTGGACGAGACGGGGGCGATCATCGGGTGCGACCTGCTGTCGGCGCTGCTGGCGCAGTTCTTCCTGAAGAAGAGCCCGGGGTCGGCGGTGGTGTTCGACCTGCGCTCGACCAAGGCGCTGCCGGAGGAGGTGGTCAAGGCGGGGGGCAAGCCGGTGCGGTCGCGGGTGGGGCACGTGTTCATGAAGAGCGCGATGGCGGAGCACAAGGCGGTCTTCGGCGGCGAGCTGAGCGGGCACTTCTATTTCCGCGACAACTACTCGGCGGACTCCGGCGCGATCGCGATGGCGACGGTGCTGACGGTGCTGGCGCAGAGCGGGAAGAAGCTGAGCCAGCTGATCAAGCCGATCGCGCGGTACGCGCAGTCCGGGGAGATCAACTTCCAGATCGAGGACAAGGACGGGGCGCTGCGGCAGCTGAAGGAGGTCTTCGCGGGCGTGGGGCAGATCGACGAGCTCGACGGGGTGACGGTGGACTGCTTCAACACGCAGGGGTGGTGGTGCAACGTCCGCAAGAGCAACACGGAGCCGCTGCTGCGGCTGAACCTCGAGGCCCGCGACCCGGCGACGCTGGAGCGCGTGCTGGCGAACATCGCGCCGCTGCTGGGGCAGCGGGTGGCGCATTAAAGAAAGGGGGGGAGCGGGGCTCGCGCGAGCGCGGGATCGTGCTGGGATCCGGCCGGGCCGGCCCATAGACTTGGTCACGCTGTGTGCGAGGCGGCGCGCCCCCGCTGATCCCATCACCCCACGGCCCTTCGAACCCACGCTGTCATGAACCTCTCCAGCTTCCTCGAGCACTGGAAGATCACCGAGAACCCCTTCCGGGGCGAGGAGGCGCGGCACGACCCGGTCTTCCTCCGCATCGGCGCGGGGGAGGGTGGGGCGAAGGGGACGGGCAACGGCGACGGGCGGGGTGCGGGCGCGGGCGCGGGTGCGGCGGCGGGCGGGGGCGGCGACGTCCCGGCGCACCTGGTCGAGGCGACGCCCAACGGGTCGGCGACGCGTCCGGCGGCGCCGCGCCGGCTGGTGCACTCGGACTTCGAGAAGATCGTCGGCGACCTCAACCGCCCATCGGCGGCGATCGTCTTCGGGGAGAAGGGGAGCGGCAAGACGGCGATCCGGATCCAGCTCGCGGAGCGGCTGGCGGCGCACAACGCGGCCAATCCGCAGTCGCGCTGCCTGCTGGTGGCGTACGACGACCTGAACCCGGTGCTGGACCGGTTCGTGGAGCGGGTGGCGGAGACGGGGCGGAAGCGGAACGTCACCGAGGCGCTGGGGAAGTTCCGGCTGGTGGACCACATCGACGCGGTCATGGGGATGGTGGTGCCGCGGGTGGTGGACACGCTGCTGAACGAGCCGGTGGACCCGGAGACGCTGGACCTGGGGCCGGAGCCGCGGAAGGCGGCGCGGAGGGCGGACCCGAGCCTGCGGCGGGACCTGCTGCTGCTGCAGGCGGTGTACGACCGGGCGGGGGAGGCGCCGCAGCGGACGGGCCGGCTGCGGCGGGTGCTGCGGCTGGGGCTGCCGCGGCAGGTGCGGATCTGGTCGGCGCTGGCGTACTTCGGGTGGGTGGCGCCGCTGGCGGCGGCGGTGCTGGTGTACCTGGAGAGCGGGCTGAGCTGGGGGACGGGGGCGCAGGTGCTGGTGGGGGCGCTGACGGCGCTGTGGCTGGTGGCGCTGCTGAAGTGGGTGGGGTTCGACCGGATCGCGCTGCTGTCGCTGGGGCGGCGGCTGCGGAAGCAGATCCGGGTGTCGGCGCGGACGGACATGTCCTACGGGCGGTCGCTGCAGCAGCTGGAGCTGACGCAGTCGGACGCGGCGGGGATCTCGGTGCTGCCGCTGACGGACTCGGACGAGCCGCGGTACGCGATGCTGGACCGGCTGCGGCGGGTGCTGCGGGTCTTCGGATACGTGAGCATGCTGATCGTGGTGGACCGGGTGGACGAGCCGACGCTGGTCAGCGGGGACCCGGACCGGATGCGGAACGTGATCTGGCCGCTATTGAACAACAAGTTCCTGGCGCAGCAGGGGATCGGGGTGAAGCTGCTGCTGCCGATCGAGCTGAGGCACGCGCTGTTCCGGGAATCGGCGGCGTTCTTCCAGGAGGCGCGGCTGGACAAGCAGAACCTGATCGAGCGGCTGAACTGGACGGGGGCGATGCTGTACGACCTGTGCAACGCGCGCCTGGCGGCGTGCCGCGAGCCGGGGGCCGAGCCGATCACGGTGCTGGACCTGTTCGCGGAGGACGTGACGCGGCAGGACATCGTCGATGCGCTGGACCAGATGCACCAGCCGCGGGATGCGTTCAAGCTGCTGTACCAGTGCCTGAGCGAGCACTGCTCGAACGTGACCGAGGACCAGGCGCAGTGGCGGATCCCGCGGCTGGTGCTCGAGAC
Organism: Planctomycetaceae bacterium; assembly: GCA_044507535.1. Classification (GTDB taxonomy): domain Bacteria; phylum Planctomycetota; class Phycisphaerae; order Phycisphaerales; family UBA1924; genus CALAFV01. Next base: position 11,257 of record JBIQJK010000065.1, read on the forward strand.
GGTGCGCAAGGAGCAGGCGGAGCGCGTGCGGCAGCTCTACCGCGGAGTGCGGCCGGCGTAGGAACGCAAGCGAAGATCGGTGACGTTGCTGGAGGGAGCCTCGGGCGCGACCTCGTGGGCGGGTGCCTCCTTGCGCATGTTTCTTGCCCTTTGTTTCACTGCGGAGTGCACGGAGGGAGGCAATGGACGAAAGTTGTCCGTTGGGGCACAGTGAAGACAAAGACAGCGTAACGCGGAGGTCGCGAAGGGCTTGAGGGAGGAGGAAGAAGGGGGGAAGAGGACGCGCGGGGAGCGGGGAAAGCGGGGGACGCGGAGAAGTGAAAGGCAGGAACACGGAGGTTACGGAGAGCCACAGAGGTCGCTGGGGAAGACAGGGATTGGGGCGGGGGGGGTTGGCGAGGGCGCTGTGTGGCCTGACCATGGATTGGTCCCCGACCGCTCGTGCGTGCGAGAGAGGCGCGGGCCAATCCAGTCCGCTCCCCCTCTGTGCCCTCTGTGGATCTCTGTGATCTCTGTGTACCCGCCTTCCTCTTCTCCACTTGCGCTCGTCCCAGACCTTATCCAGCCCCAACCCCCTTTCCCCTCTTCCCTCTGCGCCCCCTCTGCGTTTCTGTGCCTCTGTGGTGGGCCTTCTCTTCTTCCTCTTCCTTCGAGCCCTTCGCGGCCTTCGCGTTGAAGAGTCTTTGTCTTCCTCCGTGCTCTCCGTGGTTCTCTGTGACCTCCGTGTTCTTGTCTTCTTCGTCTTTGTCTTCCTCCCCGGTCCTTGCGTTGAAGTCCGGGGCGCTGGAACTTCGCCGGTTGAGTTTCTCTGCACCAAGCGCAGCGGCGAGGCTTTGCCTTGGGTTATCGGGCGGTTGTGTGAGGGGCGATTCGCGCGGCGGTGTTATGGGATGCAACAACGCTTCACCGCGGCTCACACGATCGTGACAGGCCGTTCAGGCAGACCGTGTTGACGCGCGTCGCGCTCGGTGAGGCTTGCACCATGAGCCGGAATCTCACGCGCTGCCGATAGGTTTTCGGAAACCCACTTTCCGGAGACCTGAAGATGCGTGGAGCGAAAGCCCCGAAGATCGTGGCTCTGTGCGGAGCGTGCGCCGTCGCGGCGGCGGTCGGCGGAGAGGCCGCGGCCGTCGTGGTTGTCGGCGGTCCCGGCGAGCTCACCATCCGTCCGCAGCTGGGGTACATCGGATCGTGGAACGGCGCCAGCGCCGTGGCGATCGGGCCGGAGTGGATCATCTCGGCGCGGCACGTCGGCGGCTCGCCGGGGACGATGCTCACGCTCGAGGGGCGCCGCTACGAGGCGGTGGAGGTCTTCGGGCACCCGACGAAGGACCTGCTGCTGGCCCGCGTCTCCGAGACGCTGCCGGGGTGGCACGACCTGGCCCCCGCCGCGCTGGCGGGCGACGAGGTGGTCCTCGGCGGCATGGGCTTCCAGGCGGGGAACTTCATCGGCAACGGGTACGACTGGTCGGGCGGGACGGGGCTGGCGTGGGGGCGCAACCGCCTCGACGCGGTCGGGGCGCGCATGGCGATCACGTTCGACTCGCGCGAGTCGCCGGATGCGGTCGAGGGGGAGGCGATCTTCACGATGCTGGACTCCGGCGGCGGGGTCTTCCTCGAGGGGGAGGATGGGGAGCTGCGCCTGGCGGGGATCGCGGTGTCGGTCTCCGGGCCGTTCGGGCAGTCGCTCTTCGGGAGCAGCGCGTACGCGGTGAACCTCGACCAGGTGAGCGCGTGGATCCTGTCGCACGTGAGGCCGGGCGAGCCGATCGCCTCGAGCATCGCGCCGCCGACGGGGGTGGTGATCCCGAGCTCGCCGCCGGTGCCCGCGCCGGCGACGGCGGCGCTGCTGGGGGCGGGGCTGATGATGGCGGGGTCGCGCCGGCGGCGTGAGCGGGGGGCGTCGAGCGCCGGCCGGGTGTGAGGGGGATGGGAGTTGATACAAACGCCGCGGCGCTCGCACGTGCGGGCGCCGCGGCGTTCGCGTTGACGGTGGCGGCGTGCGCTCGCCGCGTCAGTTGCTCCTGCTACGGCGGCTCAGGCCCGGGGGGCGGTGGACGCCCGGTCGGGCTTGCGAGAGAACGTAGAAACTCCCTCTGGCCCCCCGAGGGCCGCGATGGCGATGCCGAGTCGGTGTCCGGGGGATGGGGGAGCGTGAGGGGCCGTCGGGCGGCCTCGCAGCGGGAGCAGGGTGGCGGGCTCGACGCCGGCGTTCGCGGCGGCCGCGGCCGCGGGGACGCTCCATGAGTGTCGCATGATTCGGGCTCCTTCCAGGAAGCGGGGGTGTGCGGCACCGCCGCGGCACGCGCTGCGCGGGCCGGGTCGGTGGCCGGGTGGGCCGGCCGGGGACATTCCGGATTCTGGCGAGGCCGCCCCCATTCGGGGCGGGGAACTCGATGCCGCGGGAGGACGCTTGGCAAGTTGAAGCGGATTCATGTGCGCGGCTGTGGGCGGCTTCATCGCGGAGATCGGCCGTGAGCGTGGGATTGGAGGGAGGGCGAAGATCTACCACGGCGACGTCGAGACACAGAGGGGACACAGAGAACAGGGGAAGGCAGGAACACGGAGGGCACGGAGGGCCACAGAGGTCACAGAGGGGGAGCGGGTGAGATTGGCCTTGGGCCCTCGTACGCGCGACCGGACGCCGTCAAGTCCTCGGCCCTTTGAACCGTCCTGCCGCGATGCTCCGCTCTGCTGATTCCGGCCTTCCTCTGTGCCCTCTGTGAAACCTCCGTGCCCCCCCGTGTTCCCGCCTTTCTTCTCCCTGTTGTCTTCCCCGCGTTTCTCCGCTTCCCCCGCTTCCCCCGCGTGCTCTTCCGCCGTTCTTCCTCCTCCTTCGAGCTCTTCGCGACGTTCGCGTTGAAAATGCCATCCTCTTCTCTACGCCGGTTGTGTCTCGGTGGCGAGCCGTCTTTGCGAAGGGGCGCGTGGGAATGAAGAACCCCGAGCTGGCGCTCGGGGCTCCCTTTTGTGGATTGTGAGGTTGCAGGGAAATGCTCAGCGGTTCATGAGGGTGTGGGCGGCGGTGCCGGGGGCGTTGGAGGAGAGGCGCTGGGCGATCTCGTTGCGGATGGCGGCGACGAAGTCCTCGAGCTTCATGGCGCCCAGGTCCTTCTGCACGCCGCGGGCGCGGACGGAGACCTGGCCGCTTTCGGCGTCGCGGGGGCCGACGACGAGCATGTAGGGGAGCTTCTCGTCGGCCGCGGCCTTGACCTTGGCCTGGATGCGGTCCGGGCCGGAGTCGAGGGTGGCGCGGACGCCGGCGGCCTTCAGGGCCGCGAGGACCTTCGCGCCGTAGTCGTGGGACTTGTCGCTGATGGGCAGGACGCGGACCTGCTCGGGGCTGAGCCAGACGGGGAAGGCGCCGGCGAAGTGCTCGATGAGCACGCCGCAGAAGCGCTCCATGGAGCCGAAGGGGGCGCGGTGGATCATCACCGGGCGGTGGGGCTGGTTGTCGGGGCCGGTGTAGGTGAGGTCGAAGCGCTCGGGGAGGTTGTAGTCCACCTGGACCGTGCCGAGCTGCCACTCGCGCCCGATGACGTCCTTGACGACGAAGTCGATCTTCGGGCCGTAGAACGCGGCCTCGCCGGGCTCCTCGGTGAAGGGGACGCCCAGGGAGCGGGCGGCCTCGCGGCAGGCGGCCTCGGCCTTGTCCCAGTTCTCCGGGTTGCCGGTGTACTTGTTGCTGTCGGGGTCGCGCAGGCCGACGCGGACGCGGTAGTCGGACATGCCGAGGACGCCGAAGATGATCTTGACCAGCTCGAGGCAGCCGACGAGCTCGGCGGGGACCTGCTCGGGGGTGCAGAAGAGGTGGGCGTCGTCCTGGGTGAAGCCGCGGACGCGGGTCAGGCCGCTGAGCTCGCCGGACTGCTCCCAGCGGTAGACGGTGCCGAACTCGGCGAGGCGGACGGGCAGCTCGCGGTAGCTGTGCGGCTGGCTGGCGAAGATCTTGATGTGGTGGGGGCAGTTCATCGGCTTGAGGAGGAAGCCGTCGATGTCGCCGGTCTCGAGCATGTTCGAGAGCCGGGCGCAGGAGCAGCCCTCCTTCGCGAGGCTCTCCATCCGCTCGCGCTCGATGATCGGGGGGAACTGGCTCTCGCGGTAGTAGGGGAAGTGGCCGCTGGTGCGGTAGAGGTCGAGTTTGCCGATGTGGGGGGTGAAGACCTGGAAGTAGCCCTGGCGGGCGAGCTCGGCGGAGATGAAGGCCTGGAGCTCCTGGCGGATGATGCCGCCCTTGGGGGTCCAGAGGATCAGGCCCTGGCCGACGGCCTCGTCGATGTGGAAGAGGCGGAGCTGCTTGCCGATGACGCGGTGGTCGCGCAGCTTGGCCTGCTCGAGCTGGTCGAGGTAGGCGTCGAGCTCGGCCTGGGTGGCGAAGGCGGTGCCGTAGACGCGCGTCAGGCGGTCGGAGTTCTCGTCGCCGCGCCAGTACGCGCTGGCGAGGGACATGACCTTGGCCGCGCCGATGCGGCCGGTGCTGGGGACGTGCGGCCCGCGGCAGAGGTCCTCCCAGTTCTTGCCGGGCTGGCCGGTGGCGTAGAAGGAGAGGCGGCCGGCGGGCTCGGGGGCGGCGCCGGCGATGGCGTCGTCGGCCCCCTTCAGGGCGCGCTCGGCGTTGTCGAGCTTGTACTTGTTCCCCTCTTCGCGGAGCTTGGCGAGGCCCTCCTCCGCGGGGAGCTCGTAGCGGGTGAACGGGCGGTCCTCGGCGATGATCTTCTTCATCTCCGCCTCGATGGCCTCGAAGTCGGAGGAGGAGAGTGGGCGGTCCTCCGGGACGGCCATGTCGTAGTAGAAGCCCGTCGGCAGGGGGGGGCCGTAGGCGAGCTGGACGCCGGGGACGATGCGCTGGATCGCCTCGGCCATGACGTGGGCCGCGGAGTGACGCATGAGGTAGAGGGCGTCGGGGTCGGGGGTGCCGTCGCGGTTCCTGGCGGTGATGATCTGGAGGGAGGCGTCGCGGTCGATGACGGTGGAGAGGTCGCTGAGGACGCCGTCGATCTTGCAGCCCAGGGCGGCCTGCGCGAGGCGCGGGCCGATGGACTGCGCGACCTCCAGAGCCGTGACGGGCTTGTCGAAGTGCTTCACGGAGCCGTCGGGGAGCTTGATGTCGGGCATGGCGTGGGTCTCGTGGGAGCGGGGTCGTGGAGTTGATGGCGGGGGGAGTGGGGGAGGACGGTAGGGAGCGGGGCGGGGATGAAAAAAGCCCGGCCAACGATCGGCCGGGCTTGGGTCGGTTGTTCCATCGTCGCGCGGCGCCGGCCGTCACCCGCGAGCGGGGGTCGTCGTAGTCGTCGTGGCGGGGGTGGAAGCGGCCGAGGGGTGCATCAGGGCAAGGGTAGACGCCCATCCACCACCCCGCAACGCCCCCCTCCCGCTTTCCCACCCCCGTTCCCCGCCCCCCTCCCCCCCCCCGCCGCGCCCCCCCCCTTGGGGGGGGCGCTTGGGAGCCCCGTGGTACCACCCGTTGATGTTTGGCGGCGGTTCAGCCCAAGACTTGGCCGTGGGGTTCCGACGTGATCTGCCCTTACTGCGGGAAGAACGACGACAAGGTGATCGACTCGCGCGCCTCCGAAGGGGGGCGGGTGATCCGTCGGCGGCGCGAGTGCCTGGCCTGCCACAAGCGGTTCACCACCTACGAGCGCGTCGAGGAGACGACCCGCCTCATGGTCGTCAAGCGCGACGGCACCCGCGTCCCCTTCCACCGCGACAACGTCCTCCGCGGCGTCATGGCCGCGTGCGGCAAGCGGCCCATCCCGGAGGAGGCCAAGACCGCCCTGGTGGACGAGGTCGAGGAGGAGCTGCACCGCGAGTACGAGCGGGAGGTCCCCTCGCGCGACATCGGCGAGAAGGTCGCCGCGAAGCTCAAGGCCCTCGATCCGATCGCCTACGTCCGCTTCGCCTCGGAGTACTACCGTTTCGAGCACGCGGGGCAGCTGCTCGACGAACTGCGGGAACTGGGGACGCACCCGCGGGACGTCAAGGATCAGCAGAAGCTCTTCGGCGAATAATGCCCGGTCCGCCCGCGATGGCCGGGAGGTGAGGACGGGGGTCGAGAGGTCGATGCGATGCGCTTGAGTTCTGCTCTGGTGACGGTGTGTGCGGCGATGCTGGTCGGCTGCGGCGGGAGGGCCCAGATGTCCACGGAGGCGCCCGAGCCGGTGACGCGGCCGGCCCCGGCTCCGGCTCCGGCGCCCGCGCCGGTGGCGGTCACTCGCCCCGAGCCGAAGCCCGAGCCGCGGCAGGCGCAGCCGGCCCCGATCGCGACGGCTCCCGCCGCCCCCGCGGAGACGCCGCGCCAGACGGTGAGCGCGGAGGCGTGGCGGCCCGCGTGGTGGGTCCCGGGTGAGGACGGCCGCGGCGGGACCGCCCGGGGATCGGGGATCACGGCCGCGGCGGGGATGGGGACGGAAACGGACGTCCTGGCGGCGCGGCGAGCCGCGTTGGAGGCGGCGATGGCCCGTCTCGAGACCGCCCTGGGCAAGTCCGCCGCGGCCGAGGCCGCCCTTTCGCCCGATCTGGAGACGAAGATCGACACGCTCCAACTCCCCGATGGGCGCTACCGTGCCTTCGTCGTCGTCAGCGTGCCGGCCCCCTGAGCGGGATCCGGGGGGACGCTGAGAGAGTGGGGGGGTGGAGGGAGGGGGCGGGGAGTTCTTCGACCAAGCAAACCAGGGCCAGTGCCATGATCAAGAAGGTGTTCGCCACTCCCGCCGCGGCGTTCGAGGACCTGAAGGAGAAGGGCGTCCTGCGCGACGGGATGACGGTGATGGTCGGCGGCTTCGGCCTCTGCGGCATCCCCGAGGGGCTCATCGCCGCGCTCCGCGACAGCGGCGTGAAGGGCCTGACCTGCATCAGCAACAACGCCGGCGTTGACGACTGGGGGCTGGGCCTGCTGCTGCAGACCAAGCAGATCAGGAAGATGATCTCCAGCTACGTCGGCGAGAACGCCACCTTCGAGCGGCAGTTCCTCGACGGCGAGCTCGAGGTCGAGTTCAACCCCCAGGGCACCCTCGCCGAGCGGATCCGCGCCGGCGGCGCGGGCATCCCCGCGTTCTACACCGCCACCGGCGCGGGCACGCTCGTCGCCGAGGGGAAGGAGACGCGCGAGCTGCTGCGCCCCAGCCAGGGCGTCGGCGGCGCGACGATCCCCGGCCGCGGCTACGCCGGCCGCCCCGGCGCCGCCCCCCAGGAGGGCGCCCCGCGCGAGTACGTCCTCGAGACCGGCCTCTGGGCCGACCTCGCCCTGGTCAAGGCCCACCGCGCCGACGGCTTCGGCAACCTCGTCTACCGCAAGACGGCCCGCAACTTCAACCCGATGATGGCGACCGCGGCGTCGTTCGTGATCGCGGAGGTGGAGGAACTCGCCGAGATCGGCGAGATCGATCCCGACGCGATCCACACGCCGGGGAACTTCGTGGACCGGGTGGTGAGGACGGTGAGCGAGAAGCGGATCGAGCAGCGGACGGTGAGGAAGGGGTAGGGCTGAGGCAAGGTCGGCAAGTCGATCGACCTCCGCAAGGTGAGGGTCGCCGATGCGGCGAGTTGTCCGCTCCCCGGTTTTATGGATTCTCGCCGGCTGCTTTGTGATGGTCGGCGTGGCGGTCATTTCCGTGACCGCGCCGCGCCGGCGTCTCCCTTCGGGGATGCCCACCCTCGCGACCAGCGCCACGGAGCTGGTCCACATGACCGCGGTGACGGGCTACGCCGCTCCTCCAAACGCCAGGATGATCGCGGCGCACTCGTCGCACGCATGGGATGGCACACAATCGAAAGATTGGTTGCTCCACATGCCGGCCGGGGAAGGGTCTCTTGAGGCGCTTGCGTCCGGGCTGCCGGTATCTGTAGAGGGCCGCACCTGGATGGGATCCGGGTATGCAGAACTGGGTGCCGCCGTCCTGGAGGGGCATCTTGAGATCTGGTCTATCGGCGAGCCGATCCGCGCGTGGAGCCCGTCTGGCTGGGACGTCAGTCCGGCCGGTGTAGCGAGCGTGAGTGCGATCGAAACCGACGACGGAATCGTGGTGAAGGTCAGTTGGCTCTGGCTCAACTAGTCCGATCCAGTTCGGGTCCGGCGGTCGCCCAGGTCATGGAGGTCGTGCGTTGTCGAAGAAAAACCCCCGGCGTGGGCCGGGGGTCGTGTGCGAGGTTGACTGTGACCTGTGCCCTGCTTCTTTACGGGAAGATGCCGCGGACCTCGTAGACCTTGGCGATCTGCTGGAGGGCGGCGATGTAGGCGGCGGTGCGCATGTCGCACTTGTACTCGCGCCGGGCCTTGTTGGTGCGGTGGGCGGCGGCGACCATGATGCGGTTGAGCTCGCGGTCCACCTGCTCCTCGGACCAGCTGGTGCAGGCCTTGTTCTGGACCCACTCGAAGTACGAGACGGTCACGCCGCCGGAGTTGGCGAGGATGGCGGGGATGATCTCGATGCCGCGCTCGGAGAGGACGCGGTCGCCGGCGGGGGTCGAGGGGGCGTTGGCGCCCTCGGCGACGACCTTCGCGGCGATCCAGGACGCCTCCTGGGCCTTGATCATCTGCTCCAGGGCGGCGGGGATCAGCACGTCCACCGGGGTCTTGTAGAACTCCTCGGTGGTGATGCCCGTGGCGCCCGCGGCCTTGCCGTTGCCGGTGTTCGTGCCGGGGGCGTTCTTTCCGAAGCCGGCGACGCCGCCGGTCTGGGCGACGTGGGCCGCGAGGGCCTCGGTGTCGATGCCGCCGTCGTTGCGGATGGACCCGGTGTGGTCCATGACGGCGACCATCTTGGCGCCGAGCTTGCCGAGGATGCGGCCGGTCCAGGAGCCGACGTTGCCGTAGCCGATGAGGGAGAACTTCATCCCGTCGACCTTGATGCCCAGCTCGGGGAGCATCTCGACCAGGACGTCCACCACGCCCTGGCCGGTGGCCTTCTCGCGCCCGAGCGAGCCGCCGATCTCAACCGGCTTGCCGGTGACGACGCGCATGGCGTCCCAGGAGGAGCGGTTGGAGTCGGTGAGCGACTCGTAGGTGTCGGCGAACCAGGCCATGACCTGGGCGTTGGTGCCGACGTCCGGGGCCGGGATGTCGTAGTCCGGCCCGATCGCGTGGCTGATGGCGGCGCAGAACCGCCGGGTGACCCGCTCCAGCTCCCCCTTGGAGAGCTTCCGCGGGTCGCACTTGACGCCGCCCTTGCCGCCGCCGAAGGGGAGGCGGGTGAGGGCGGTCTTCATGGTCATGAGGAGGGCGAGGCTCTTGACGTCGTCGAGGTGGACGGTGGGGTGGAAGCGGACGCCGCCCTTGTAGGGGCCCATGGCGTTGTTGTGCTGGACGCGGTAGCCCTTGAAGAGCTGGAAGCTCCCGTCGTCCATGCGGACGGGGAAGTGGACCATGATCTCGTTCTTGGGCTGGGCGAGGATGAGCTGGACGTTGTGGGGGACGCCGATCATCTCGGCGGCGGTGAGCATGACGTCCACGGTTTGGAGGTAGAGGTTGTCCGGGTCCATGGGGAGGCCCACCTCGTGGAGGATGGGGCTCTTGAAGGGCTCGGAGTTTCGTTTGCCGGCAGGGGCGGCGGCGGG
>JBIQJK010000066.1:0-20764 GCA_044507535.1 Planctomycetaceae bacterium
CCCCTCCCACGGCCGCTGCGCCGAAGCCCAGGGCATCCCGGATCTTCGCATCGGTTTTTCCCACCCCCGCGTACACCACCTTGCTCATCGACGCCCCCGCCAGCCGCGCCCGGTACAGCTCCCCCCCCGACACGACGTCCAGCCCCGATCCCCGCTCCACCAGCGTCCGCAACACGTGCAGGTTCGGCGACGACTTCACCGAGAAGCAGATCAGCGGCCGAAGCTCGGCGAACGCCGCGGCCAGCCGGTCATAGTGCAGCCCGAGCGTCCCCGCCGAGTACACGTACGTCGGCGTCCCCACCTGCGCCGCCAGCGACGGCAGGTCCACCTCCTCGCACGCCAAGCGCCCATCCCGATACGCAAAGAAATCCATGGCAGGAGGTTAGCCTTCCCCCCGGTGGCACGGGCTTTGAGGTGGGAGGGGGGGCGTCCGGCCGTGTCCCGTTCTCTTCTCCTCTCCTTGCTCGCCTCTTCCCCCGTTCCCACCCAACCCCACTCCCGCCCTCACACCCGCCACAACAGGGGGGCGCTCGCTCTTCCTTTCCTGGACTCCCTCTCCACCCCTCCCCACCAAAATTATTGCGGGCAACGCCTCCCTCCCCCCTTGCACCCCGACCGTCATCCGTTAGACTGAGGCTCGGGGACTCCCCCGACATCCCCGCCACGCCCTCGTGGCAGCGTTCCTTCTGGTCCGGCGTTCCGTCGGGCCGTGTCCCGTGGTTCCAAGCGCACCGGCCAAGCCGGCCCTCTCGCCCCATCTGCGCCCGGAGCTGATCAATGCAGCGATCCCGCCGAGCCTTCACGCTCATCGAGCTTCTCGTCGTCATCGCCATCCTCGCGATCCTGATCAGCATCCTCATCCCCGCCATCGGCAAAGCGCGCGAGACGGCCCGCTCGATCAAGTGCATGTCCAACCTCAAGCAGATCGGCGTCGGCCTCCTCGCCTACGCCAATGACTACAAGGGCCGCGTCTGGGAGGCCGGTCACAACAGCCCCTACCGCTTCTGGTACGCCCAGCCCACCAACCCCCTCATGCCACTCTCCGTGGCCAACCCCGCCGTCGCCGGCCCCGCCTTCAACTACCTCACCGACGTGGACGTCATCTTCGAGTGCCCCACCAACAAGCGCAAAACCCCCCTCCGCGAGCTCCCCAACTTCAGCGACCCCTTCTGGAACACCGACTCCGGCCGCCTCCAGCGCGAGCTCTTCAACCTCTTCCTCTCCCCCCGCGCCATCAACTTCGACTTCACCATGGTCACCGGCGCCAGCGGCGCCCGCCCCGATTCCAGCGTCATCGTCGGCTGGGACCAGCGCTGCCGCCAGCTCACCGCCCAGTCCGGCCGCTCCCAGCCCGTGAACGCCAACATCAAGTACCTCCGCACCCTCCCCGCCTTCGTCGAGGAGGACTCCAACTGGTGGAACGCCCCCGGCCCCGACGGCATGTGGAGCAACTGGGACCAGATCACCAACCGCCACTCCGGCAAGGGCTACATGCTCTTCATCAACGGCGACGTCGAGCTCATGGACCTCCCCCGCGGCGGAAACGAGGACTCCCAGAACGACGTCGGCGACTTCACCGCCAACGACATCTGGGCCCGCGGCCGCTTCAACCGCTGGTATCAGGTCGCCCCCTCCTGGCCCAACCCCGGTCTCCGCCGCTGGGGCTGGATCGACCGTCCGCAGTAAACCCGTGGCACGGGCTTTCCAGCCCGTGTCTCCCTCCTCCTTCCCGCCTCACCCGTCCCCCCGCGCCAATCCGGGTGCCACGGCTGGCGGCTCTTGGGGGGGGGGCGCCGGCCGTGCCCTCTCCACCTATCCCATCTCCTCTCCTCCCCCTTCACGCCTCCTCCGTTCCACACTCCGGGCAACTGGCCCCACCCGGCAGCCCCCTCCGGTCATAGCCGCACCGCGCGCAATGAACCGGTCCCGACGATGACGCGTGACGCGGCTGGTGCACCCATGGCGCCATGGCTATCGCACCGAGCAGGACCGCCGGAATCCACAACGGGACCGATACCCACTTGCCGCGGGGAGCCCACCTGGAGTCCGGGCGCCACTCGAACTGCCAATGCGGACGCCACTCGCAAGAAAGCTCCGGTGGCCACGGCTCCCAATGGGCTGTTGGCTGCCACCACAGCAGCAGCGTCCCGTCGGTCACTCCGGCCACCCAGCACGAACTCGGTGCGCTGACCTCGACGTACACCCTGCCAGCCGCAACGAACCCCGCCGCGAGCACCAGCGCGAGCGCCAAGCACAGCCTCCCTCTCCACCCCAGCCTTGACTGGCGCCGGTGACGTCGCACGTCGTGCCCACCATCGGCGTCCCGCTAAACCCGGCTGTACCCTCCCCGCCGCCGCGACCCGCCCGGTCCACCCCCCGCCAGACGGGGGTACCATCTCCCCCCGCCCGCCGCGCGACCATGCCCGGCCCGGGGCCCGAAGGTACCCCGACCATGACGACCTGGCTCCGCATCACCGACGCCCTCAAGGCCCCCGTTGGCACCCCCGTCACCGTCAAGGGGTGGGTCCGCACCCGGCGCGACTCCAAAGCCGACGGCGGCCTCTCCTTCATCGCCCTCCACGACGGCACCTGCTTCGACCCCATCCAGGTCGTCGCCCGCAGCACCCTGCCGAACTACCAGAGCGAGGTCGCCAGGCTCACCACCGGCTGCGCCATCGAGGTCCGCGGCAAGATCGTCCCCTCCCAGGGCAAGGGCCAGTCCGTCGAGATCGCCGCCGACGAGCTCAAGGTCCACGGCTGGGTGGACGACCCCGACACCTACCCCATCAGCCAGAAGCGGCACACCTTCGAGTACCTCCGCGAGGTCGCCCACCTGCGCGTCCGCACCAACACCTTCGGCGCGATCGCCCGCGTCCGCCACTGCCTCGCGATGGCCGTCCACCGCTTCTTCGACGAGCGCGGCTTCTACTACGTCCACACCCCCATCATCACCGGCTCCGACTGCGAGGGCGCGGGCCAGATGTTCCGCGTCAGCACGCTCGACCTGATGAACCTGCCGCGGAAGTCCGGCGGCGGGCCATCGGCCGCGTGCCGCGGCGGGGGATCGGACAAGGTCCACGGCGACAAGCTCGAGCCGATGCCCGCCGCGCCGGGCGCGACGCAGCACGCAGCGCCCAGCACGCAGCACTGCTCCGACATCGACTTCTCCCAGGACTTCTTCGGCAAGGAGACCAACCTCACCGTCTCCGGCCAGCTCAACGTCGAGACCTACTGCTGCGCCCTCTCCCGCGTCTACACCTTCGGCCCCACCTTCCGCGCCGAGAACTCCAACACCAGCCGCCACCTCGCCGAGTTCTGGATGATCGAGCCCGAGATCGCCTTCGCCGACCTCGCCGCCGACGCCGACCTCGCCGAGGCCTTCATCAAGTACCTCCTCGACGCGGTCCTGACCCAGCGCGCCGACGACATGGCCTTCTTCGACCAGCGCATCGAGCCCGGCCTGCTCGACCGCCTCAGGCACGTCCTGGAGACCCCCTTCCGCCGCCTCACCTACACCGAGGGCGTCGAGATCCTCCAGAAGTCCAAGAAGTCCTTCGAGTTCCCCGTCGAGTGGGGCAAGGACCTCCAGTCCGAGCACGAGCGCTACCTCACCGAGGAGCACTTCAAGCAGCCCGTCATCCTGACCAACTACCCCAAGCAGATCAAGGCCTTCTACATGCGCCTCGACGACGACTCGAAGCCCGGCCGCGAGACGGTCAGCGCGATGGACGTTTTGGTCCCCAAGATCGGCGAGATCATCGGCGGCTCCCAGCGCGAGGAGCGACTCGACAAGCTCGACCAGCGCCTCGAGGAGATGGGCCTGGACAAGGCCGACTACTGGTGGTACCGCGACCTCCGCCGCTACGGCACCGTCCCCCACGCCGGCTTCGGCCTCGGCTTCGAGCGCGTGATGCTCTTCGTCACCGGCATGCAGAACATCCGCGACGTCATCCCCTTCCCCCGCGCGCCGAAGCAGGCGGAGTTCTGAGCCGCCCCGCACGCAGATCCGTGCGACACGCCCGTGCCCGCACAGGGGCGCGCACGACTCCCTTGGTCTTCACAGCCGCAGCGGCCGCGCCAATCGAATGACGAACTGAAGGGCAGCAAACGTGGACGAACAGGTGCCTGGCGCAACCATTCGGATCTTCCTGGCAGAGGGGACCCCGACCGGGCTTCGTACCATCGAGAAATCGAACTGGACGGGCAAGGGGCTGCTCTTCCCGCGTGCGAGCTACGCCCGAGTGAAATCCCGTTCCGAGTTGGCCCGCGCCGGCGTATAGGTGCTCTACGGCCTCGACGCCGCGACAGGTCAGTTGCGCGTGTATGTTGGCGAAGGTGACCCTGTGCGTCCCCGTCTTGACACGCACGGTTCAAGGAAGGACTTCTGGACTCACGCCCTCGTCTTTGTCAGCAAGGACGACAACCTCAACAAGGCGCACATCCAGTACTTGGAGTCGCGGCTCCTGGCCATTCTCGACGAGACTCGCCGCGCCGACATCGACAACCAGAACCGTCCGGAGCGTCCATCGCTGTCGGAGCCTGATCAGGCAGAAGCCGAGGGCTTCCTTCGGGAAATGCTCGTCTGCCTTCCGGTGCTCGGACTCAGCGTCTTCGAGCATGCGAGGGAAAGGCCGGAACGACGCAATGTGCTCAGTCTTCGGGGAAAGGGCATCGAGGCCCACGGATTCGAGACCGTCGACGGGTTCGTTGTGCTCCAAGGGTCAGGCTGTGCGGTCGATGAGGTCGCATCGATTCCTCGGTACCTCGCCGATCTGCGACGCTCGCTCCGCGGCAGAGGTGTACTTGCCGAGAATGGCGGTTCTTTGAGGGTCACCCAGGACTACACGTTTGATTCGCCGTCGGCGGCCGCAGGAGTTATCCTGGGAGGATCCGTCAACGGCCGGGAGGCTTGGAAGGATGCCGCAGGGCGCACGCTGAAGGAGTTCCAGCAGGCGGCCGACGAACCGCTGGATGCGTAGAGTTTCCACAGGATGACCCAGGATTCTTTCCCCAAGATCGAACCACCTGATCCGGTCATGGTCGAGGTGCTCCGGAAGAAGACCGGTGTGGAGCGTCTCGCCATCACCAGCGGCATGTTCGCGATGGCCCGCGACATGCTTACCGCAAGCCTGCGCGCCCGCCACCCCGACTGGCCCGACGATCAGGTGAAGCGAGAGGTCGCCCATAGGCTCTCCCATGGAGCAATCTGAACTTCTCCTCCGTTTCGTCGCCACCGTTGAGAGCCTCGTCGTGCCTTATTTCATCACGGGCTCCGTGGCAACGACGTACTACGGCGAGCCTCGCTTTACGAACGACATCGCCGTCGTTGTTGCGCTCTCGCCAGATCGTGTCCGCGATTTCGTGGACGCCTTCCCGTCCAGTGAGTTCTACATCAGCGAGGACGCGGCTCGCGACGCCGCATCGCGAGCCGCGGCGGGAACATCGACTCAGTTCAACATCATCCACCCCGCCTCCGGCTTGAAGGTGGACATCATGGTGCCGGCCGATAACGCCTACAACCGGTCCCGCTTCGCTCGAGTTCGTCGCGAGGCCACGGGCAGCGGGACGACGGCAGCGGTTGCTTCGCCCGAGGACGTCATCCTCAAGAAGCTCGAGTACTTCCGCGAAGGACGATCGGAGAAGCACCTCCGTGATATCGCCGGCGTTCTGGCGATAAGCCGCGATCTGATCGACCTAGGCTACATCGACCATTGGGCCGCGCAGCTCGGCGTCGCCGAGTATTGGGCTCGCCTCCGTCCCTGACAGGCCCGCCCATGCCGCTCCGCCCACGCCCCCCCTCCCTCACCACCCTCCTCCGCACCTCCGCCCCCGGCCCGGAGTTCCTCCTCCTCCGCCTCGCCCTCGCCCTCGACCTCTTCCTCGACGCCGCCCGCCAGCTCCGCCTTTACAACCACATCGGCCGCTCCCGCCTCGCCGAGCTCTTCAACCTCACCTCCCCCTCCGCCCTCTCGATCCTCGGCGCCGCCGAGCTCGCCGCCGCCCTCCTCCTCGCCTGCGGCCTGGCCACCCGCCCCGCCGCGGCCTTCGCCCTGCTCATCCACACCCTCACCGCCCTCGCCGAGTTCGCCCGCATCGGCTCCCTCTTCTCCACCCCCTCCGCACTCACCTCCTTCGTCCACGCCACCGCCCTCGCCCTCATCGCCGCCTGCGTCACCTCCCGCGGCGGCGGCCCCCTCTCCCTCGATGCCTACCTCACCACCCCCCGCCGCCCCCGCCGCCGCTGATTCCCGACCCTTCCGGCCCCCGATCTGACCGGCATCGCCGGCCGGGGACATTCCGTGCTCCTCCCCTCCCTCTCAAGCATCCATCTTCCGTACAGAATCTACTCTGTCCAGAACCTGGCGCAACCGGGGATGGTCACCGTGCGAACAGGAAGGCATGGCGAAGCGGCGGCGTGAGCGTGGGCTGTTCGCGCAACCGATCACCGAGGCGGGCGACCGGGAGCTGGTGGGGATCGTCAAGCCGGCGCTCCGGCTGGCGCGGCGGCGCCTGGCCGACCACCCGCACAAGCACGCGCCCGAGAAGTCCGCCCGGCCCCGGCTCTTCGCGTGCGTGATCCTCAAGGCCCACATGGGCTGCACGTGCCGCGGGGCCCAGGAGCTGCTGAGATCCTGGTGCCGGCGGTGCGCGAGGCGATCGGCCTGGAGCAGGTCCCGCGGTTCACCACGCTCCAGGCGTTCGCGGGCCGGCCGGGCATCCCGGCGCTGGTCGACCATGTGCCGGCGAGCATCGGCCGGGCCGTGAGCAGGGCCCGGCCGCGGGACGCGGCCATCGACGGGACGGGCCTGGAGGTCGCCAGCGCGTCGGCGCACGGTGTCTCCAGGGCCGGACGCGAGCGCACGAGGTTCGTGAAGGTGATGCTCGGGGCGCTGTGCGCCGGCGTGATCCCGGTGGCGCCGGTGGTGGACCGGGGCCCGTCGCACGACGTGAGGCGGGCGTGGACGCTGCGCGAGAAGCTCAGGGCGACGTGCGGGCCGACGATGCTCCGGGGGGACGGGGCCTTCGACAGCGGGGCGTGGCACAGGGCCGACCGGGAGGGCCGGGGCGTGCCGAGCTACGCGCCGGCGACCGCCCGCGGCGCCGACGGGCGTGCGGGCGGGCTCTGCCGCGGCGCGTTCCAGACCCCCGCGGACGAGCACGGCCGCCGCTGGATGTGCGAGAGCGTCAACGGCGCCGTCGAACGCCTCAGCGGCGGCACGCTCCGGAGCCTCAAGCACAACACCCCCTTCGCCGAGGCCGCCCTCAAGGTCGCCGCCTACGCCATCAAGGTGCAGCGATCCCGCGGCCGAGACGGAGCTTTTGGACTGAGCATACAAAATCCACAACTGCACCCTTGCACACCCCAAACTCGCCTGTATACTCCCCACCAACCAACCCCCGCACGGACGCGGCACCCCTTCCCAGGAGGCCCCTCGCATGCCCTCCCACGCCGCCGCCACCGCGCCCCTCCCGATCCCGGACAAGGTCGCCCGCGCCCAGGCCCTCGCCCTGGACATCCTCTGCCAGGTCATGCAGCAGACCGAGCCGGACGAGCATGGCGCCCCCGTCCCCACCCGCGACGCCCGCCTCGCCGCCGCGGCCGTCCTCCGCCTCCCCAAACACCTCCTCCAGACCGACCCCGCCGACGCCGCCGCGGCCCATCCTGCGCCGGCGTCCGACCTTGCGCCGCCCCCGCCGTCATCATCCACATCACCAAAGCCCGCCACCCCCGCACCACACCCCCGCACCGCCACCTCGAAACTCTCCGATCCACTTCACACCCACGCCCCCCAACCCCTCCGCCGCACCGCCAACAAACCCGCCCCTGCCGCGGCCCTCCTCGCCCGCGCCGGCGCCGCCCCAACCACAACGCCCACCCCCCGGGCCCCGCCCGCGGCCGCCTGACCGCCCCAGCTAAACTCGCACATCTCCTCCACACCTGCTCACCTCCTCACCTTCACATCCACAAAAAAGGGTTCATCCATACCTACACCCTCCCCCCCCCCCCTCCCCCCCCACCGTCACCCCCTACCTCCTCGTCCACGATGTCCCCCGCCTCATCGACTTTCTCAAGGCCGCCTTCGACGCGACCGAGCTCGAGCGCATCGCCACCGACGACGGCGCCATCATGCACGCCCAGGTCCGCGTCGGCGACTCCATCATCATGATGGGCGAGGCCGGCCGCGGCGGCTGCGAGGCCATCCCCGCCGCCCTCTACCTCTACCTCCCCGACGCCGACGCCGCCCAGGCCGCCGCCCTCCGCGCCGGCGCCACCGAGCTCATGCCCGTCGCCGACCAGTTCTACGGCGACCGCATGGGCGGCGTGAAGGACCCCACCGGCAACACCTGGTGGATCGCCACCCACAAAGAGCAGCTCACCCACGACGAGCTCGCCCGCCGCGCCAAGGCCCGCGCCGCCCAGCAGGCCTGATCCGTTCGCCCCACATCCACAAAAGGGAGCCCCGAGCGCAAGCTCGGGATCGAGTGTTCCCACGCGCCCATCGCCCGCCGGCCAAGGCAGAAACGCGGAGGACGCGGAGAGGAGCGGGGCAGGAACACAGAGGTCACGGAGGTTCACAGGGGCCACAGAGGGGGAGCGGATGGGATTGGCCCCTCCCGGGCGCACGAGCCGCCGGCCCTCTCCCCGCCTCATTGAGCGTGCTCCCCCCCTGGACCCTCCCCTTTGTTCTTGCGTTTGCCCGTGACCTCCGTGGCCCTCCGTGACCTCTGTGTTCCTGTCTTTTTCTTTCCTGTTCTTCTCCGCGTCCCTCCGCGCTCTCCGCGTCCTCTGCGTTTCTGCCTTCCTCTTCCGTACTTCTCGCACCGCCCCCCGGCTTGCACCACCCGCACCCCCGTGCGACACTCCGCGTGCACACCGCGCGAGCGCCGCCCCATGAACCCGCGAAGCAAGCCCAAGCCCATCCTCCTCGGCCCCACCCTGGACCCGAAGGACCCGCACCCGTTCCTCTTCTCCCGCCTCCACCTCACCCTCGTCGCCGAGTTCTCCCGCCTCCCCACCGACCCCGGCCGCTACACCGCCGACCTCCTCACCGCCCTCGCCGACCGCCTCGGCGACCAGAAAGTCTCCGGCCACTTCTACCGCCGCAAGCCCGTCATCATCGACCGCCCCGGCCTCCTCCCCGTCGAGCACCACGCCGACACCTTCCGCGTTACCCTCCGCGACCTCGCCGCCGACCCGCGCCTCTCATCCCTCGGCGGCGACTTCGCCTCCCTCTTCTTCGACCGCCAGCTCGGCCGCAAGGACACCCGCCGCACCGCCCTCCTCCTCGACTGGTTCGGCGGCCGCGCCCCCGACTCCGAGCACACCCTCGTCCTGAGCCTCTCCATCCCCGACTTCCTCGGCCACAGCGGCGACAGCCTCATGGCCCTCACACGCCGCTTCTTCGACCTCGCCGCGGCCACCGGCCTCTGCACCTACGGCCTCGGCGACATCGCCGACGAAAGCGAATCCGCCGAGGGCTCCTACTACGCCTTCGGCCCGTACCAGGGCGGCCGCTCCCGCTTCCAGCGCAACCTCGAGGCCGAGCTCTGGGGTGCCGCGAAGGCCCGTCGCCGCAACTTCGTCCGCGGCGTCTTCTGGGCCAACTTCCTCAGCCCCTACCACATGGAACGACTCGGCGGCCTCGCCGCCCTCGCCGAGTTCCGCGCCCTCGTCGCCGCCGCCCGCAGCCCCGAGTTCGGCGCGGGCGAAGCAATTGAGTACCCCGACGGCTCCGCCCTCATCATCCTCTACCCGATCAACGAGTTCATCTTCATGATCGAGCGCTTCCCTTGGTTCCAGGGCGACGTCATGCTCCGCGAGGCCCGCTGGCTCGCCATCAAGCTCGCCCAGGCCCGCCTCCCCATCTGGTTCGATGAAGAGGGCATCCCCAGGGCCACCGACGGCGCCGGCTACACCCCGCCCGCCGCCCCGCCACCCCCGACCGACGAGGAGATCGCCGCCTACATGGCCCACATGTGGGCTAATCCCCCGCGCTGCGTCGCCGCCGTCGCCCTGCGCCCCACCGAAAAGCAGATCGCCACCCTCCAGCTCGGCGAGGGCCGCTACACGACCATGTTCCACATCGCCCCCCGCGCCGAGCACGCCCCCCTCCAGGTCTGGGGCGCCCCCGCATCGAACGACAACAGCGGCCTCGCCTCCCCCATCCTCGCCGGCGCCCCCATCCGCTCCCTCGCCCCCTTCGTCTTCGACGCCCGCACCGACGGCTACAACGGCGAGTTCGGCCTCACCCTCAACGGCTCATCAAAGAAAAGGTCCCGCTCCTTCACCTGCCCCAAGTGCAACCACGACCACTTCCACCTCACCGCCCTCTTCCAGTACTCCGGCAACAACGAGGAACTCACCGACCCCGCCCTCATCGCCCGCCGCCAGGACTTCTTCTCCGGCTTCACCCTCCGCGGCCGCTGCGCCCAGTGCCGCCGGAAGGTCGAGATCGCCAGCGTGGAGTGCTCATGAGCGCACCTCGCCACCTTGTATACCCGCCTCCTGCCGGCGCCGCCGGGCGTGTTACAATCCGAATCGTGCACCCGCTCGTGGCCGACAAACTCACAGAGATCCACGCCCTCTGCCGCCGCCACCACGTCCGCCGGCTCGACCTCGTCGGCTCCGCCACCGGCCCCGACTTCGACCCCGCCCGCAGCGACCTCGACTTCGTCGTCGAGTTCCTCCCCGTCCCCCGCCGCGGCCTCCAGGACGTCTACTTCAAGCTCCTCTTCGACCTCCAGGACCTCCTCGCCCGCCCCGTGGACCTCACCGAGGCCGGCGCGATCCGCAACCCGTACTTCAGCGCATCCATCGAGGAGTGCCGGGAACCCGTCTATGCCGCGGCGTGATGTCAGGATGTACCTGATCGACATCCTCGCCGCCTGCGACGCCGCGACCGCGGCGGTCTCCTCGTGCACCGAGGAGCAGTTCGAACCACTCGGCTCATCCGCGCCGCCGTCGAGCGGGAACTCTCCATCATCGGCGAGGCCGTCAATCAAATGCTCAAGCAGGAGCCCGAGCTCGCATCGCGGATCACCGATCCGCGGGGCATCATCCATGTCCGCAATCTCGTGATCCACGCCTACGACCTCGTCAATCCTGCCATCATCCGTAACATTGTGCTCGATGATGTGCCCACTCTTCGCGACGAGATCGCGGCACCGCTGGCTGAGCGTGCCCCCGGACCTCCGTAGACTCGCGTGAGCACACGCCATGCTCCCCTTCCCCGACTTCACCCTCACCTACGACATCACCGGCCGCGGCTGGGCCACCTTCGAGATCGCCGCCGGCCCGTAGCGCGCCGAACTTGGTAGACTCGCCCATCATGCCGCCACACCGACACGTCGCCGCGTGCCTCCTCTCGGCCGCCCTCCTCTTCGCCGCCGCAGGCGTCGGCACGCCGCCCGCGCCCCGCGGCCCCTCCAACGAATCCGCGCCCGCCGCCCATGAACCCGCCGCCGCCCCCAACGCCGCGCTCGTCTACTGGCCGCACTGGTCCATGATCTCCGACGACGCCGCGGAGAAGCTCCGCGCCGCCTACGCCGGCGAGCAGCACACCGACCCCGCATGGACGCCCGACGACGACCTCACCGACCTCGTCGAGGACCTCGAGCCCGCCGTGCTCGGCCTGATGCGCGCCGCGGCGATCCCTGCCTGCGACTTCGGGCTCGAGCGAGAACTCGGAGTGCGGCTCATGATGCCGCACCTCTCCGCGATGCGCCTCAATGCCCGCCTCCTGGCGATCGACGCCCGCTGGCACGCCGCGGCGGGCCGCCCCGACGAGGCCGCCGAACGACTCGCCGCCATCCTGAAGCTCGGCGAGCACACCGCGGCCAACGGCAAGATCATTAGTTCCCAGGTCGGGATCGAGATCGCGGCCATTGCGGCACGGACCGCGACCGCAATCACCGAGTCCGGCGGGCTCACCCCCGACGCCCGAAACCGGATCGCCGACGCGGCGGACGCCATGCGCCAGCACCAAGACCCCTTTCACATCCTCGCCGTACTCCAGAACGAGGAACAACTCCTCACCCGCCTGACCGTCGAGCAGCCTGAGGAGATCGTCTACATTGCCGAGTCCATCGGCTTCCGCGGTCGGGAGCGGCTGAGCGGGCTGCCGGGCCGCTCGCCTGAAGAGCGGCAAAGGATGGCGGCCGGCTTGACGCAAGCGTACAACCACCTGCGGGAAGCCAGGGCCGCCGGCAGGACGGTTGGCCCCGACGAGGTCCGGGACCGCAGCGGGGATGACGGATGGGGCCCGGTCGCGGCGCTCGTGATCCCGACCACCGCGAAAGCGCTGGCCCAAGAGGCACAGATCCGCAAGGAGTTGGAGACGCTCACCGAACTCCTCCGCTCGGATCATGAGCAGCCGGAGGACCCCCGATGACGGCAACTGTTCTGTGGCGCCGACGGACTACGCTCCCATGATGAAGCCGCTCGCCCAACTCGGCGCGCTCGCCGCATGCGTGCTGCTGAGCGCCGCCCCCGCCCTCGCCGACCGCACCTCCATCGAGGAAACCCTCGCCGCCATGGAGCGGGCCGTCCTCGCTGGCGACGCCGGGGCGTACCTCGACCTCGTCATCCCCGCCGACGGCCCCGACGGCGACCCCGTCTTTCGCCAGGAGCAGGTCAACTGGGCCGCGGACCTCCAGAGCGACCACGGCGGCGCGCCCGCCGAGTTCGACCTCGCCATCGCCGACGTCCCCGACCGGCCGCCCCGGTTCTGGCCCCAGCGCGCCGAGTTCGAGCTCATCATGACGTGGCGCATGCCTCCCGCCGACCCCGTCGGAAGTGCCGGCCGCGCCCGCCCCTCGCGTGCCCGCTCCATCTCCTTCCCCGTCGTCTTCAAGAACATCGACGGCCGCTGGCTCTACGCCGGCGAGAACTGGATCGTCTTTCAGGGGGAGGGTGTCACCGTCCGCACCGTCGAGGGCTTCGAGGACGTCGCCCGCCGGGTCGTCGATCTCTGGCCCGAGGTCAGATCGCACGTCGAGTCCGGCTTCGAGATCCCGCCCCCCGGCCTCCCGCACCAGGAGGTCAAGATCTACGGCGACATGCGCCACCTCCAGGCCTCCATCTACCTCAGCTACGCCGACCCCCTGTCCGGATGGAACGAGCCCGGCGAGGCCATCAAGATTGTGGGGAGCCACTCCTCCTCCCCCGCCATGCTCCGCCCGCTGCTGGCGCACGAGTGCGGCCACGTCGCCACCTTCGCCTTCGGCCCCCACGCCACCGACGCCCCCTGGTGGCTCGTCGAGGGCGCCGCCGAGCTCGCCGCCGAGGCCTTCAGCCCGGCGATGTCGCGGCTGACCGACGACCTCGTCCGCGACTGGGCCCGCTCCGAGTCACTCGCCGACTGGTCGGACCTCACCGATTTCCGCACCGTCTCCCCACGCCTCAGCGGCCACGTCTACCGCCAGGGCCACCACATGCTCGCCTACGTCTCGACCACCCACGGCCGCGCCAAGCGCAACGCCTGGCTCCGCGCCATCGCCCAGGGCCGCACCCTCGAGGAGGCCACCGTCGAGGCCCTCGGCGTCACCTTCGCCGACCTCGACGCCGCGTGGCGCGCCGACCTGCTCGCCCCCGCCACCGTGGCCGGCGGCGACGAATCAACACAGAAATAACCGACAACCCAACCCCCGCTCAGTGCCCGCCGCCGTCCTTCGTCGCGGCCTTCGCGCTCTTGGACGCCGACGACTCGACGTGCGCCCGCTCCGCCCCGCCCGCCGGCTCCTCCGCCCCCTTCGGCGGAACCGCCGGCGCCGACCAGCGCAGCACGATCACCGTCCACACCGCCGCGGCGTTCAGCGCCGTCAGGCACGCCGTCCACGAGATCGTCTGCCGCGCCGTCGGCGACAGCCTCTCCAGCCGGCGCGACACGCCCCCCAGCGTCCGCTCCGCGACCGGTCCCAGCGCCCCCGCCACCGCCGCCCCGATCCCGATCTTCGCACGCGGCGACGTGTCTGCGTTCGCCGCCGTCGCCGGATCCTCCCCCGCCTTCGGCTCCGCCTCTCTCTCCACCGTCGCCGCGGCGACCGCCGCGGGCTCCGCGATCGGCTGCGCCGGCGCTCGGCTCAGCGCGGGCTCGGGCCTCGGCTCGCCGTCACCCTCTGGCGCCGGGGACGCCGGCTCGGGGTTGCCCAGATCCGGCTCATCAAACGCCGCCCGCGCCTTGGGCTCGGGCTCCGGAAACGCCCCCTCCGCGTCCCCCGCGTCGGCGCCGATCGTGGCCGCGGCGCGCTCCGCGAGCATCGCGTCGAGCGCCTCGATCCCCGCCACGCTCCCATCCGGCGAGCCATCCAGGTCCCCCAGCACCGACGCGGCGTCCTCGAACTCCGGATCGCGCCGCTGCGCCGCATCCTCCGCGGCCGCCCCCACGCCGTCGTCGCCCACCCCGTCATCGCCTACCGCCCGCTGGCGCACGACAGCGCCGTTCTCCGCCACGGCGTCCGCCTCGCGCAGCATGGCGTCGACCCGCGAATCGAGGTCGGCGGTATCCTGAACTGATTCGGCGGATTGCGACATACCGGAATGCTGACGGTGGAATGCGGCGGCCGGGGCGGCCACGCCCGGCCGGCCCTCCCGGGATCATCGACCCGCCCCGCGGGGGACTCAAGTGAGGCCGGGATCGGTTGGGGATTATGGGCCGGTTGGGGCGTCAAACGAGGGTTTCAGGACCGAGAAGATAGGCCCGCGGGCCGCGGAGGGTTGGAAGAAGTATGCACCGGATCTACCTCGAGGACGGCCCGATCTCCGATTTCGTCGGTCCGCACATCCCCGCCGCGGCCCCGCGCCCCCGGCTGATCGTCACCGGCGAGGAGGCCCGCCACGCGGCGAAGGTCAAGCGCGTTGAGCCCGGCGAAGTGGTCGAGGTCCTCGACGGCCGCGGCACGGTCGCCCGCGGCTGCGTCCTCCGCGCGGGGCCTGAATCCGGGGGGAGGGGGGGAAGGGAGTGGGTGGTGGAAGTCGAGGTCGAGACGGTCACGCCCGCGGCGAGGGTCCGGCCGCGGGTGGAGGTCTGGTCCGCGACGCCCAAGGGGGGCCGGGTGGACGAGCTGATCGACGGGCTGAGCCAGGTCGGCGCGGCGGCGTGGACGCCGCTGGCGACGGCGCGCGGCGTGGTGTCGCCGCGGGAGACCAAGCTCGGCCGGCTGCAGCGCGTCGCGTGGGAGGCGGCGAAGCAGTGCGGGCGGGCGTGGGCGCTGGAGATCGGCCCGGAGCGGCCCTTCGCCGAGTCGCTGCGCGCCGAGGAGGGCGTCGCCGTGGTCCTCGCCGACGGCGCGGGCGCTCCCTACGAACCGACGGGCGCGGCGACGGTGCGTCTCCTGATCGGCCCCGAGGGTGGATGGAGCGAGGCGGAGCTGGCGCGGGCGCGGGAGTTGGGCGTCGGCGTGGCGCGATTCGGCCCGCACGCGATGCGGATCGAGACCGCCGCGGTCGTCGCCGCGGGGATCGTCCTGCACCGCGAGGCCCGCCCCGCGGCCGCCCCGGAGCCGGCGGTCGGGGATGAAGATTCGGAATGATCGCGCCCGGCGCAGCGCTGGTATCGTTGCGGGCGGCAGTGGGGGAGGGATTGGGGGAAGGGGAAGGAGAACGGACATGCGCACGAGCGTGCTTGCGGCGGCGGTGCTGATCGGCCTGGGCGGTGCGGCGAACCTGAGCCTCGGCGCGGCGACGCCCCCCGTGGTCTCCGGCGCGGAGGCGGACGAGGGCGACCGCGCCGAGCGGGCCAGGGAGATGATCGACAAGGCGATCGCCTACCTGCGCACGCAGCAGGACGAAGCGACCGGCGGCTGGGGCGTCCCCGGCGAGGGGTCGCAGCGGCCGGTCTTCCCCGCGGTCACCGCGCTGGTGATCAACGGCATGGTCATGAGCGAGGGGATCGACGAGAGCGACGAGGCGGTGGCGAAGGGGGTCGGGTTCATCCTGAAATACCAGCAGCCCGACGGCGGGATCTACGACCGCGTGCTGCCGAGCTACAACACGGCGATCGCGCTCTCGGCGCTGGCGCGGATCAACACGCCCGAGGCCCGCGCCGCCATCAGGCCCGCGCAGGACTTCCTCCGCGCCCTGCAGTGGAGCGAGGCGTCGGTGGCCGACCTCGGCGGCGACGAGGCCGCGAAGCCCGTGAACAAGGACCACCCGTTCTACGGCGGCATCGGCTACGGCCGCCACGGCCGCCCCGACCTGTCGAACCTCAACTGGATGCTCCAGGGGATGCACGACTCGGGCGTCCCCGCCGACGACCCGGCCTTCCAGCGGGCGATCGTCTTCCTCCAGCGCGTGCAGATGCACGACGAGTTCAACGACATGGCCTACGCCGACGGCTCGAAGCAGGGGGGGTTCATCTACGCGACGAGCGTGAACAAGGACGACGTCGGCGGCGGCCAGAGCCAGGCCGCGACGCTGATCGAGGAGACGATGGACGACGGCGCCAACGTCAGCCGCCTGCGCGCCTACGGCAGCATGACCTACGCCGGGTTCAAGAGCTACCTCTACGCCGGGCTGAGCAAGCACGACCCGCGCGTCGTCGCCGCGCGCGAGTGGATCGCCCGCAACTACACGCTCGAGGAGAACCCGCACATGGGGACCGACGGGCTGTACTACTACTTCGTCACCTTCGCCCGCGCGATGGACGCCTTCGGCGAGGAGGAGATCGTGACCGATGCCGGCGAGCGGCGCCGCTGGGCGGACGACCTGATCGACCGGCTCTCCGAGCTCCAGAACGAGGACGGGAGCTTCCGCAGCGTGGACGACCGCTGGATGGAGAACGACCCGGTGCTCATCACCGCGTACAGCCTGCTGGCGCTCCAGCACGCGGTGAAGGACCGGTAGAGCGGCGCGGAGCGCCGCAGACGCAGGCGGCGAGCACGCGCCATCCCGGCCCCACGCCAGCCCTTCGGGCTGGCACGGTTCGGTCGCGTGCCTTGGCGGTCGGCTCGGCGACTCCGGCGATCGCTCACCGTTGCCGCGATGCGAGGAGCTCCGCCATCGCCCTCGCCGCGGCGGCGCGGTGCGAGAGGCGGTTCTTCTCCGCCGGCGGAAGCTCCGCGCTGGTGCGGGTGAACTCCGGCGCGACCAGGAAGAGCGGGTCGTACCCGAAGCCGTGCTCCCCCCGCGGGACCTCCCCCTCCAGGCCGATCCGCCCCTCGAACGCCCCCCGCGTCGTCGCGACGATCCCCTTCCCCGGTTCGGCCAGGGCCATCACGCAGACGAACCGCGCGGTGCGCTTCTCAGGCGGTACGCCGCGGAGCTCCCGCAGCACCCGCTCGTTGTTGGCCCGGTCGCGCTCGTCGCGGCTCATCCCCTCGTCCCGCCCGTCCGTGCAGAAATGCGAGGAGATCACCCCCGGTCTGCCCCCCAGGGCGTCCACCTCCAGCCCGGAGTCGTCGGCCAGGCAGACGCGGCCGGTCTGCTCGGCGTAGGCGAGGGCCTTGATCGCGGCGTTCTCCTCGAACGTCGAGCCCGTCTCCTCCGGCTCCCGCAGCGCGGCGCCCGCGGCGACGTCGGCCAGGCCCACGACCTGGATCCCCTTCCACCCGCTCCGCCCCGGGCCCTCCGTCCCGCCGGTGCCCGCGAGGATCGCGCGGAGCTCCTCGACCTTATGAGGATTCCCCGTGGCGATGACGATCGGATGCAACGTGAGGCTCCCGCGGCGGCTGTCTGGAGGGGGTGGTCGGCGGCCCTCCCGTGGCGGGTCCGCCCCGGCGGCATTCTAGGTTTGCCCCGGCCGGGACCCCCGCCGGCCGCCCTTCGTTCGCCGGATTGCGCCTAGACTCCGGGCATGCCAATCGACCTGCTCCGCGCACTGGGGGTCCAGGATGACCCGCGGCTGATTTCCGCTCCGCCCGCGGGGGCCAAGGACCAGGACGGCGTCGCCGTCAGCCGCAACCCCGCGACCGGCGAGGCGATCGGCGCCGTTCGGCTCGACGACGCCGCGGCGTACGACCGCACCATCGCCGAGGCGGTCGAGACGTTCAAGAAATGGCGCGCGGTGCCGGCCCCGGTGCGGGGTCAGGTCGTCCGCGCCATCGGCGAGGAGTTCCGCAGCCGCCGCGAGGCCCTGGGCGAGCTGATCTCGCTGGAGATGGGCAAGATCCGGGCGGAGGGGATCGGCGAGGTGCAGGAGGCGGTGGACATCGCCGACTTCGCGGTGGGCCTGTCGCGCCAGCTCCACGGCGTGACCATGCCCAGCGAGCGGGTGGACCACCGGATGTACGAGCAGTGGCTCCCCCTGGGGCCGATCGGGGTGATCAGCGCGTTCAACTTCCCGTGCGCGGTGTGGGCGTGGAACGCCATGCTCGCCGCGGTCTGCGGGGACGTGGTGGTGTGGAAGCCGAGCCTGCTGACGCCGCTGACGACGATCGCGAGCAACGGCATCGCGGACCGCGTGGCGACGGCGATGGGGCACCCGGGGGTCTTCCGCACCGTCATCGGGACCGACGCGGAGGTCGGGGAGCGGATGATCGCCGACCGGCGGCTGCCGCTGATCTCGGCGACGGGCTCGTGCCGGATGGGGCGGCGCGTGGGGCAGGTGGTGGCGGCCCGGCTGGGGCGGTCGCTGCTGGAGCTGGGGGGGAACAACGCCGTCATCGTCCACGAGGACGCGGACCTGGACCTGGCCGTCCGCGGCGTGGTCTTCAGCGCCGTCGGCACCGCCGGGCAGCGCTGCACGACGACCCGCCGGCTGATCGTCCACGAGTCGGTCGCCGAGGCGATGCTCTCGCGCCTGGTCGCGGCGTACAAGACCATCCGCATCGGCGACCCGCTGAAGGAGGGGACGCTGGTGGGGCCGCTGATCAACGAGCGGGCGGTGGAGGGGTTCCTCCACGCGGTGAGCCAGGCCAAGGCCCAGGGCGGGACGGTGCTGGTCGGCGGGGAGCGGGCCGAGGTCCCCGGCCTCAAGGGGCACTTCGTGCAGCCGACGATCATCCGGGCCCCCAAGAGCAACGAGCTGCCGATCTCCCGCGAGGAGACCTTCGCGCCGATCCTGTACGTCTTCACGTACACGGACCTGGAGCAGGCGATCGCGATGCAGAACAGCGTGGACCAGGGGCTGAGCTCGGCGATCTTCACCGAGAGCGTGCGTGCGGCGGACCGGTTCCTGGCGCCGTCGGGCGCCGGGAGCGACTGCGGGCTGGCGTACGTGAACCTGGGCACCAGCGGGGCGGAGATCGGCGGGGCGTTCGGCGGGGAGAAGGACACGGGCGGCGGGCGGGAGTCCGGCTCCGACAGCTGGAAGGCGTACATGCGGCGGCAGACGTGTACGATCAACTTCGGCGGCCGCTTCGACCTGGCACAGGGGATTCGCTTTGAGTAGTGAGCAGAACATCGCGGACGCGTTGGCGGAGGCGGCGGTGGCGGAGATCCAGTCCGGCTGGACCGTCGGGCTCGGGACCGGCCGCACGGCGTCGCGCGGCATCCTGGCGCTGGCCGAGCGGGTCAAGGAGGAGAAGCTCGACATCCAGTGCGTGCCCACCAGCCACGTCACCGAGACGCTCGCGCGGCAGCTGAGGCTGAACGTCGTGGATTTCGCCATGGTCGAGCGGGTGCACTACCTGTTCGACGGGGCGGACGAGGTGGACCCGCAGCTGCGGATGATCAAGGGCGCCGGCGGCGCGATGGTCCGCGAGCGGATCGTCGCCGCGGCGGCCGATCGGCGGGTGTACATGGTCGGCGAGAACAAGCTCGTGCCGCGCCTGGGGACCGGCGCGACCCTCCCGATCGCCGTGCTGGCCTTCGGCCTGGCCTCGATCCGCAACGCCCTGCGGGGGATGGGCCTCAACGGCGTCGTCCGGCGGACGCTCGACGGCCAGCTCTTCCTCACCGACAACGGCAGCCTCGTGATCGACGTGACGATGCCCGACAACTGCGACCCGGAGGAGCTGGCGGCGCAGCTCGACCAGACGCCGGGCGTGATCGACCACGGCCTGTTCGTCCACGAGTGCGACGAGCTCGTCGTCGAGACCAAGGACGGCATCCGGTGGATCAAGCGGGCGGAGGAGGCAGACGGCGGCGGCGGCTGCGGGTCGGGGTGCGGCTGCCACTGATCGCGGGCCATCCAGAGAAACCGAACGCACGGCCGGCCGGTTGGCCGGCCGTGTTGGCCTTTGGTCAGATCGGGGGGAGGGAGGATGAGGGCGATCGCGGGGGGCGCGGGGAGGTGCGGGGCCGGGGGAGCGGGTGATAGGCTCCGAACGGCGAGAGTGACCACGATGTTGTGGTCTGGGGGCGGGGGCGTGCGGCGGTGAGAGGGGGAATCGTAAAAGTTGGCGGGTTTCTCGGACCGGGGGAACCTTTGCGCCCCGAGCGCTGTATTGTTCGTGGACATCTCGTCATCAGTGCACGGACAGAACTCTCTTCTGGCGCGCATGCAACACGACTCGTCGCGATTTCCCGTTTGACCTCATGGTGGGATCACCCCACTCGCGTTTTCGAGCGACGAGGTTGCTTGCTCGCTGACATCCTGGTTGGCTCATGCCGAGCCGGGGCCCGCTTCCGGGCGGTGGCCGCTTGCGCTTTTCTGATCTCGCGCAGGGCCGCCGCGGCGGATCGTCCGGCCTCGTGATCGGCGATGGGGGCCGTCTCGGTGGCGTTGCGCCATCGCTCCATGCACCGCGCCGGTGCATCTTTGCCCGCGCCGGGGTCGGGCGCGGTTGCTCCACCCCTGCTTCCACCAGCCTTGTGGCACCTCCGGGGCCGCGGTGGAGCGGGTGGCGGCTCGCGCCGGCGGGGGGGGCGGGGATGGGGACGGGG
>JBIQJK010000006.1:0-47807 GCA_044507535.1 Planctomycetaceae bacterium
GAAGGGGTTGGGGGAGCGAGGCAAGCAGGGGGGGTGGGGGGGGCGGGGGAGGGAAGTGAGATGGGAGAAAAGGGTCCGCTGGATGCGGGGGCGTCCCTCCCCGCCCCTCCCGTCCCCCCCACATCCGGCGGCAAGGTCATGCATCACGGCGGCGCGGATTAATGTTCCAGCCGTGTGTGCACAGACCGGCACTTGCTATACTTTTCTTCGCCAGCGGAGGGTCACCGGCGGGTTGCCGGGGACTCCGCTCCGACCGACGCTTGACAGGCCCGAGTTTCAGCAGCGGTTCGAGTTCACGAAACGATATCTCGGGCAAGGTTCGAGTTATGATCAAGCTGTATGTCGGCAATCTCCCTTTCAGCACGGGCGACGATGACCTTCGTTCGCTCTTCGAGGCCCACGGAACCGTGGCCTCGGCCAGCGTGGTCATGGACCGGGAGACAGGCCGCTCGCGCGGCTTCGGCTTCGTCGAGATGTCCAATGACGACGAGGGCCGGGCGGCGATCGAGGCGATGAACGGTTCGTCCGTGGACGGCCGCAGCATCGTCGTCAACGAGGCCCGGCCGCGCGAGGCCGGCGGCGGCCGCGGCGGGTTCGGCGGCGGCGGCCGTGGCGGCTTCGGCGGCGGCGGTGGCCGCGGTGGGTACGGCGGTGGCGGCGGTGGCGGCCGCGGCCGCGGCGGCTGGTAAGCCGGGCCGTTCGTCGAAGTCCATTCTCATGGAAACACCCGACCCCCGCGTCACTCCTGACGCGGGGGTCTTTCATTCCACATTCCCGTTCCGGTCCGGCTGAATTCCCGCCGTTCGGTCTACCTGTAGAGGGGGCTACTTCTTGCCCCGCCGACGTGGCGAGTCCAGGTTCGGCGCGATGCTGGGGGAGCCGTGGGGGACCTGCGCGACATTGCTCGAACTGACGCCGCTGGGGGAGCCCGCGCCGCCGCGCCCGGACGCCGCGGAGCCGGATCGGTCCGCGCCCGACTTGGATTTGCGGGACCGGCTGGAGGAGACTCCGGGCGAGTCGCTGGGGGCGTTGCGCCGGCTCGACAGCGCGCCCCCCTCGCGCTCGGCGCGGTTGCGGTTCATCTCGACGCCGCGGATCTTGCCTGCTTTGCGCATGAGTTTGCTCCGTCGGGTCGGGGGCCGGGCCGTCGGCCGGCCCGCGGGCGGCGTCATGAGGTGGGGCCGATGTCCTGCTGGGGGACGTCCTGCTCGCTCATGCCCAGTTCTGATTCCGCGGTCTCCTCGGGCATGACTTCCTGGATGCGGTTGGTGCGGCGCTTGCGCTTCTTGGCCCCGACCTCGCGGGTTTCGGCGACCTGGGCCCGCTGGGACTCGCCGCGGATGGCGCTGAGCACACGGTCGGCGCGGGACTCGGCGGTGGCGGAGTCGCCGGCGTCGAGGCCCTGGAAGTCGCCGCGGATGGCCTTGAGGGCGTAGCGCTCGGACTCGATCTCCGCCGGCGTGCGGAAGCCCATGCGGCGGAGAAGCTCCACCGGCGGGCACCACCCCTGGAAGGCGTGCTGGAGGAAGAAGCCCTGCACGGCCAGGGGGAGCAGGAGCCAGCGGCTGCGCCCCACGATGCCCATGACCAGGCCGAACATGGAGAGGGCGGCGGCGTTGAGCTGGAGCATCCGCTCGATGTCCCATTCCTGGTCGAGCTCGTCGAGGCGCTGATCGATCTCCTCGGGGTGGGCGGCGAAGTAGGCGATGGTCATGTCGGTGGTCCGCCGGATCTGCTCGTTGACGGCGCTGCCCGTCTGCTCGGCGACGCGGTGTGCGGAGGTAGCGATCATGGATTCTCCCTTGCGTTTTCATCCCGCCGTGCGCCCGCGCGCTGCGGGCTCCGTGCCGGATGGCGCGCGGCCGCGGACCGGCATGGCCCGCTCCAACGGAGCATCGGCGCGGCTGATGAGAGGTGCATTGGCCTGGTTATAAACGCTTCTGAAGACGGCGGTTGCGTGCGCCCGGCCGGCCGGGCGAGCCGTGCGAGACGCGCCCGGCCCGGCCCGCGGCCGTCGCACAGAAATCAGTCAGGCCGCGCCGGAAGCAAGTGTGCGTCCGGGCGTCGGGGCGCACCAACCGTGTTGAGGAAGCATAAAGGATCTTTTTTAAGATCTTTGTCTGCGCTATAAGCGCCCGATCTAGTCTGATCCCCAGGGCCAACGGGCCGTTGCGTCATGGTGGGCCGGGCGTGCCGTGCGCGGCGCACCGGGCCTTCGCGGCTGATGGGCGCCGCGACGCATCGGCTCTGTGTGCCCGCGAGCACGCGGAAAGGAATCAGCGATGCCACGTGGCGACAAAGCACGGTCTGTCGGGAGGGGTCAGCGGCGCGCGGGGAGGGGTGACATCGTTGAGGGCGAGCCGGGCATGGCCGGTGAGGAGATGGCGGTCACGGCCCGCGGGGCGCGGGGACGCGCCGGGGCGGTCACCCGGCGCACCACCCGCTCCAGCGGCACCCGCGGCGGGGCGGCCTCCCGCTCGAGAACCGCGACGACGCGGCGGACCTCCACCCGTGCCGGCGCCACCGGCGCTCGCGGCTCCGCCGCGCGGAGCTCCAGGGGCGCACGCACCACCTCCCGTGACCGGAGCGGCGCCACCACCCGCTCGGCGACGCGCACCACGCGTCGCGGCGGGGCGGCCGGTGCCCGCTCGACCGCGGGCGCATCCTCAACCCGCAAGGCCTCCGGCAGCAGGACCGCCGGCGGCCGCTCCCGCGCGACCAGCGCAGCGGGCGGTCGCGGCCGCGCCGGTTCCGCCTCGGGCGCGCGGAGCACGAGCCGGGCCGGGGCGGGGAGCACGCGGGGGAGCGCCGGCGGGGGCCGGGCCGGGCGCTCGCGGTAGTCTCCACTCGCGTCGGTAGGCCCTCGGGGCGAGGAGGAGCGAGGCCACGCCGATGATGCGGAGCCGTTGGCGGCCGATCGTGAGAGGAGCGGTGGCGGCCACCATCGGTGCGGCGGGGGCAGCGGGGTGCGGGGTCTGGGTGCGGGGGCCGCAACTTCCGGCGACGGAGCCGGCGGCGTCGGTCTACATCGCCGACTACGGGCGGCACAGCACGCTCATCCTGCCGCGAGGGGACGGGAGCGCGACCGAGTACGCCTACGGGCAGTGGGACTGGTTCGCGCTGGGCAGGCAGGAGTCGTGGCGGGGGCCGCTGGTGCTGCTGACCCCGAGCCGGGCCACTCTCGGCGTGCGGCATCTGCCCGAGGAGCCGGCCGACGCCGCCGACCTGGAGCGGAGGCTGGGCGTGCCCGCGGCGTACGAGGTCCGGGTCCGCCGGGAGGAGGTCGAGCGGCTCCAGCGCAAGCTCGACGGGCTCTTCGCGGCCGGGGCCGACCGGGCCGTGCATAGCGCGGCCTTCGGGCTGGATTTCGTGCCGGTCGAGGGGCCGTACTGGCTGCCGTACAACTGCAACACGGCGGTAGCGCGGTGGACGGGGGACCTGGGGTGCCGCGTCAGCGGCCTGGCGGTGTTTTCGGACTTCACGGTTCGGCCGGAGTGGGGGCGGGAGGGGGAGAGGGAGGGGGCGGGGCCGGCGGCGCGATGGGATTGGGCGCGGGAATGAGGCGGGGCTTTTTCCCGGGGGCCCGGGCCTACATTTGGCGTTCACCCGGAAGGTGTCGCCGCGGGAAAGGC
Source organism: Planctomycetaceae bacterium (assembly GCA_044507535.1). Classification (GTDB taxonomy): domain Bacteria; phylum Planctomycetota; class Phycisphaerae; order Phycisphaerales; family UBA1924; genus CALAFV01. The sequence goes on from JBIQJK010000006.1 coordinate 3,633, forward strand.
CCCGCGGCGTGGAGACCCGCGACATGTCCGAGCAGCAGATGGCCGATCCGTTTCAGCAGTTCAACTGGGAGCCCCAGCCGGCGGCGCAGGCGCTGGTGAAGAGCCTGATCGATGAGTTCCTGCCGCGCGTGCCGCGGGCCGTGGAGATGGCCGAGCGGATGCTCCACGAGACCGGGACTCGGTTCATCGACTGGGTGGACTTCATCGAGGCGCCGCGGACGGCGGAGCTTCGTGGGACCCTCCTGGACGTCGGCTTCACGCACCACCCGGACCCCGGGGCCTCGGACCGCTACACCAACGAGAAGGGGATCTTCCCGGCGGTGCTCCTGGCCGAGGGGCCGATGATGCGGGTCGGGATCAAGGTGGACTCCGTCGCTGACTTCGTGGCGGCGAACATGATCTCCAACGACTTCCGGATCGAGGGCGAGCCGTTCGGGATGATGCGCCGGGCGCCGGTGTTCCGCGGCGACAACGCGGAGATGTGGGTGGTGGAGCGGCAGGGGTACCGCGGGTTCGCGGTGCCGGAGCCGGACCCGACGCGGTCGGTGCGGGCCATCAAGCACCTGGAGAGCTTCCGGCGGCGCGAGCGCGACTGGCCGACGGACGAGCAGGGCTTCGCGCGGGTGAACGCGCTGGTGGACGCGGCGATCCGGGACCTGGGCCCGGACCACGCGTGCTCGCTCTTCTTCATGGCCGAGCGGGACTACTGGCAGCGGCGCAACACCGCGGCGAAGATCCAGAAGGCCCGTCAGGACAGCCTCGGCCTGGGGTGGGGCAACCACGACCACCACACCTACCGCTCCAGCCGCGAGCACTTCACGCGGCTGGTCGCGCTCTTCGAGAAGCTCGGCTTCAAGTGCCGCGAGCGGTTCTACGCCGGCGCGGAGGCGGGGTGGGGGGCGCAGGTGCTCGAGCAGCCCAACGCGGGGATCACGATCTTCGCGGACGTGGACCTCTCGCCCGAGGAGATCATGGGCGACTTCGCGCACGAGCCGATGGCCCCGCGGAAGGAGCTCGGGACGATCGGGCTGTGGTGCGGGCTGCACGGCGACTCGATCCTGCAGGCCGGGATGCACCACCTGGAGTGCCAGTTCGACTTCTCGGCGCTGCGCGACCAGCTGCAGGCCGCGTCCATCAAGACGATGAAGCCGTTCACGTCGTTCCCCTTCCTGACGCAGGCGTTCACGGAGGGGGAGCGCTGGGACGTCTCGGAGAAGCGCATCGACCGGCTGCTGGAGGCGGGGCTGATCACGCCGTCGCAGGCGGTGGGCTTCAAGATGGACGGCGCGATCGGCTCGCACCTGGAGAACCTGGAGCGCAACGACGGCTACAAGGGGTTCAACCAGCAGGGGGTGAGCGAGATCATCTCCTTCACCGACCCGCGGAAGCTGGCGAAGTTCGTCGGGGCGTAGGCCGCCGGCGGCGGCGTGGTGCGCCTCTCCCGGGGATGATCACCCCGAGGCGAGGCGCATCACGACGATCATGACGGTCAGCACGACCGAGTTGTGCAGGCAGTGCGCGGTCATCGACGGGATGAGCGAGCCGCGCCACTCCCGCATGAACGCGAAGACCAGCCCCAGCGTGCCGACCAGGATCAGCTGGAGCGGGGCGTAGGCGTGCATGACGGCGAAGATGACCGCGGTGATCAGCGCCGCGCCGAGGGCACCCGAGCGGGAGCGGACGGCGCGGAAGAGCGCGCCGCGGAAGATCGTCTCTTCGACCAGGGGCGCCCACAGCACCACCAGCGAGGCCAGCAGCACCGCCACGCCCGGCCCCCCCTTGTCGAGCAGCTGCGAGACGCGGTCGTCGGGCGTCGGCGGCGGCTCGTCGCCGCCGATCAGCTGCATGATCGCGACCAGCAGAACGGCCAGGCCGAAGTAGATCGGCAGCGCGGCGATGTAGGTCAGCAGCCCGACGCCCGCCTCGCGGAAGAAGCCTCGCCCGCGGTGCCAGCCGACCTCCCCGCGGAAGCGCTCGAAGCTCATGCCGCGCAGCAGGGGCCAGAAGACCAGCAGCACCAGCGACCACTGGCCCGCGAGGTTGAGCCAGATCGGCCAGGTCGCGCCCGCCGGCGCCTGCGACTGCGCGACGATCGTGGCGACCTGGAGGGTCAGGAAGCCGGCGATGAAGACCGCGAAGGTCTCGAGCCAGAGCCGCCCCCCCGGGCGGGTGCGGGCCATCGCCGGGCGCATCCGCCCGGTCGCCGCGAGCACCGCGCCGACGATCAGCAGCACCAGGCCCACGAGCACGAGGAAGATCACGGTCAGCATCAGCACGGCCAGCACCGTGAAGCCCCACATCGCCGAGTTGAGCGTCTGGGCGCGGAAGGGGTCGGTCGCCGGCTTGCCGTACGAGAGCAGCAGCCGGCCGAACCAGGCGTGGCGGTCCACGAGGTCGTTCGCCGCGGCGGGGTCGAGGGCCTCCGGGCCGGAGCGGTAGACCGTCAGGGCCGCGGCGATGTCCCCGTGGAGGGGGGACTCGGGGGCGAGGTCGGGGAGCAGGTCCTCGAGCCGTTTGATCGCGGCGTCGGGTCCCACCACCTCCCCCTCGATGATGGCGACTCGGAAGCGGTTCTCCGCGGGCGGGGGGATGGGGGAGTCGCCGGTCGCCGCGCCCGAGCCGGCGGCAGGGGCGGTGGGGGATGCGGGGGCGGGCTGGTCCGGGGATTCACCCGGGGCCTCGTCCGGCGCGGAGCCGTCAGCCGGCGGGCCGGTCGGGGCAGGGGGGGATGGGGCCTTGCGATCGAGGCCGGCCTGCTGCTCGAGCATCTCCATGAACTGCCCGGCCTGGCCGGGGGCCCGCTCGTTGACGAACATGGCGAGCTTGCCGAAGAGGATGAGCATGCTCGTCCGGGGGGGCTCGACGGAGAGGCCGGCCGCGGCGTCGAGGCGCTCCTGACGCGTGGGCGGGGGCTCCTGGCGCAGCTGCTGGTTGACGACGACCACCCCGAGGAGGAGGAGGGTGACGACCCAGAGCCAGGCCGGCGAGCGGGGGGAGGGGGCGTTGGGGTCGGGCTGCTTGTAGCCGGCCAGCATCGAGGGGTCGGTCATGTCCCGATCATTGGCCCCGTGGGATCGGCCCGGGGCTTCCTAAATGGGGGTTGCAGCGGTTTCTGCGGGCCCTGTTTGGGGGGATGATCCTGAATCGGCGGAAGGAGAGACGGGCTTGATTCGGGAGCCGCCGGGCGTATTGTTTCGCTTCCCCAGGTCCGCCCGAGGTTCCTGGCTGCTAGACGACAATATTCGCCGCCCGCACGAGAGCGGGCGGCCCGCCCCGCCCGGTAGGCGGCGGACCAAGGCACCCCCACCCCGGCCGCGGGCTCACGGTTTGAGCGCGGCAGGGACCCGGCCGGATGCACGCGATGTGCGGACGATCCGGGAGTTCGACGACGGAGGTTCACGATGCGACGGCAGACCTACTTCGCCAAGCCGGGCGAGATCGTCAACGGCTGGCAGATCGTCGATGCGACGGACGTCCCGCTGGGCCGTCTGGCGGTCGAGGTGGCGACGGTTCTGATGGGCAAGCACCGCCCGGACTACACCCCGCACGTGGACTGCGGCGACTACGTCGTGGTGACCAACGGCGCGAAGGTCGCCCTGACGGGCAAGAAGGCCGACCACCGGCTGAAGCTGCGGTACACCGGCTACGCCGGCGGCCTGAAGGCCCGGACGTACGGCCAGGTCCGCGAGCAGCAGCCCGAGCGGCTGATCCGCGACGCGGTGCGGCGCATGCTCCCGAAGAACCGGCTCGGCCGGGTGATGCTCAGCAAGCTGAAGGTCTACCCCGGCGCCGAGCACCCGCACCAGGCGCAGCAGCCGGCGACGATGACCGTCGCGGTGCCGCAGCGGTAAGCTTTCTCCTCTGACCCCTGAGTCTTCCGAACGCACGATCCACACGCCATAGAGCGAGCCCGAATGATGGCAGAGACCAACGCCCCGCAGATCACGAACCCGAACTTCGCCGGCGCGGCCGCCGGCGTCCCGCAGATCACGCTCCCCGAGGAGCCGGCCGCGGCCGAGCCCGGCGTCCGCCCGATGCGCCAGCAGGCCGAGCCCAAGCACGGCTGGTGGTCCGGCACGGGCCGGCGCAAGACCGCCGTCGCCCGCGTGCGGATCCGCCCCGCCCAGAACGGCGAGGGGAAGGTGGTCGTGAAGCTCGCCGGGGACAAGACCAAGACGATCGAGGAGTACTTCACGGAGGAGCGCGACCGCAACGACGCCTACGCGCCGCTGAAGGCGACGGGCACCCTCGGCAAGCTCGACGTGGAGATCCGCTGCTCCGGCGGCGGGTTCATGGGGCAGGCGGGGGCGGTGATGCTCGGCGTGGCGCGGGCGCTGCGGGCCTACGACCCCAGCGTGGAGACGATCCTCCGCGACAACGGGATGCTGACCCGCGATTCGCGCGACGTGGAGCGGAAGAAGTACGGCCAGGCGGGCGCCCGCCGGCGCTTCCAGTTCTCGAAGCGCTGATTCGACTCGCCGGCCTTCGCGGCAACTGTGGATCAAGGGAGCCCCGGGCGCGAGCCCGGGGTTCTTCTTCTTTTGAGGCGCGGGTACATTACAGTCTTGCCGAGGGAGCCTTGTGCGCGAGCTTGGGATCGAGGGGCGCATGCAGGCCGATGCACGCCGCGTCCTTGTGAGGCGCGAGCGTGGCCCAAGTTAGGGACGAGATCATCGAGGAGCATCGAAGCCCCGATGGCGTCCTTTGCCTGTGCGTTGTGCGTCACCGCGGCGGAGATGTTTCGATCGGGTTCCGGGGTTCCGATTGGCGCACGCATGGCGACATCGAGGCCGAACTCTCGGGACTGCCGCAAGATGAGGCCGTGCGGCGGTTCGTTGACCGGATTCTGGGCGATCAAGTGGCGATCGCCATCGAGCGGGTGGGCGGGCGCGTCACGGGGATCTGGCCGACGGAGGATCCCGCGGCCGGGTTGCGGTATTGTCCGGCGGGTGCGGTGGTCGAGTGCCGCAGGTGGAGCGGGAAGCTCGCGGGTGGAGTCTGACATGGCCTGGCGGACCCGCGCTGCTCTCCCGAACTTGCGCTCGAGGCTCCCCAGGTGCGCTAATATTGAGCCCTATGGCCACCGCCCTCAACGCCCCGACCACCGAGTTCGAGAAGCTTGACCGCTGCGCCGGTCTGGATCACCGCCCCCGCGTCCTGCTGGGGAAGATGGGCCTCGACGGCCACGACCGCGGCGTCAAGGTCATCGCCCGGGCCCTGCGCGACTCCGGCGTCCACGTCATCTATTCCGGCCTCTGGCAGACCCCCCGCTCCCTGGCCATCTCCGCCCGGGACGAGGACTGCGACGTCATCGCCGCGAGCATGATGTCCAACTCCCACCTGGTCCTCGGGCCCAAGCTCGTCGAGGCCATGCGGGAGCTGGGCCGCCCCGACATCCCGATCCAGATGGGGGGCATCATCCCGCAGGAGGACATCCCGACCCTCCTGGAGGGGGGCATCTCCCGATGCTTCACCACCGGCGTCGGCCTGCTGGACATCGTCGAGGCCGTCCGCGGCACGGTGTGGCCCTACGCGCCGGTGATCGAGGGGGCGACGCCGGCGGCGCAGCTGGCCCGGGACATCTCGATGGTGCACGCGGGGCGGGAGGTCCGGCCGGGGGCCGCCCGGCGTCGGCCGAAGCGCGTCATCGGCGTCACGGGTTCGCCGGGGGCGGGCAAGAGCACGCTGGTGGCCCAGCTCGCCGGCGAGTTCACCCGGCGGGCGAAGGAGGACCCTTCCCTGGGACGCTGCGCCGTGCTGGCGTTCGACCCTCTTTCGCCGATCACCTCCGGCGCGCTCCTGGGCGACCGGCTCCGCGTGGACTTCAACTCTCTCGACGAGTCGGTCTACTACCGGAGCCTGGCGATCGGCGGCGAGGACTACCGCGCCGTGGACGACATCATCGGACTCATCGGCGGCGCCCACGAGGGGGCCGCGGCGTATGACACACTTTTCGTCGAGACCGTCGGCGCGGGCCAGAACGAGACCAAGATCCGGTCCCACGTGGACCGCACCGTCGTCGTGCTGACCCCCGGGATGGGCGACGCCGTGCAGATGGACAAGGCCGGGATCCTCGAGATCGCGGACATCTTTGTCTGCAACAAGGCGGACCACCCCGGGCAGAACGAGCTGGTTCGCGACCTGCGCGACGTCGCTGGGCGTCGGCCGATCCTCGAGACGGTCGCCACCCGCGGGCAGGGCGTCCCCGAGCTGCTCGACAAGCTCCTGGGCTGATCGGGGCTTCATCCGCGGGCGCACCGGCGTCGGCGGGGCGCTACCTTCCTCACTCGCACCCCGCTCGCCCACGCGCTCATCCGTTGCACCGTGCCACCGCCCGTTCCTGACAACCAGCGTCCGTCCTCCTCGCCTCCCGCGGCGTTCCCGGCCGTCTCCGACGATCCGGACCTGATCGCGCAGCCCGCGGACACGCTGGCGGACGGCCGCGCTGCGCCGCCGCCACCATCCGCGGCGAAGGGGGCCGGCGTGCGCCGGGCCGCGGCGACGGGCGGCCTCACGTCCGACGGCAAGTTCAAGACCGGGAAGCTGGCGGGGCTGGGGATGGGCGCGGCGATCTGGGTGCTGTCGTGGCCGATCCTGGTGCAGTCGCTGCTGAACTCCCTGGTGGGGCTGACGGACACGGTCCTCGCCGCGGGGGTTTCGGAGGCGGCGACGGACGCCATCGGCGGGGCGTCGTACATCATCTGGTTCGTCGGGTTGGTGATCACCGCGATCGGGGTGGGGGCGACGGCGGTGATCAGCCGGTCGATCGGGGGCGGTCGTCAGGCGGTGGCCAACGCCGCGCTGGGACAGTCCGTGCTTCTGGCGATCGTCTCGGGCCTGGCCGTGGCGGCGCTGATCGTGGTTGGGGCGGGGCCGGCGGCTCGGGCGATGAGCATGGGGCCGGAGGCGAAGGAGGCCTTCCGGCGGTACATGCTGATCAACGCGGCGGGGGTGCCGCTGATGGCGGTGCTCTTCCTGGGGATCGAGTGCCTGCGAGCGGCGGGGGACTCGCTGCGGCCGCTGCTGTCGATGATCGTGGTCAACCTCGTGAACATCGTCGCCAGCTGGGCGCTGGCGGGGGTGGACTTCACCTCAACGCGGCTTGAGAACGGCGTGCCCGTCACCCGGGTGGTGCTGGCCAACCCGTTCCCGTTCGATCTGGGGGTGGTGGGGATCGCGATCGGGACCGTGGTGAGCAGCACGGTGGGGGCGGGGATCATCCTGCGGATGCTGCTGCGCGGGCGGAGCGGGATCGTGCTCCGCCGGCGGCGCCTCCGCCCGCACTGGCACACGATGCGGCGGCTGGTGCGGGTCGGGCTGCCGAACTTCTTCGAGATGCTGGGGATGTGGGTGGGGAACTTCGCGATCGTGCTGATGGTCGGGTGGCTGTCGCTGCGCGAGGGGGGCGGGGGCCTGCTCGGGGCGCACATCGTCGCGATCCGGATCGAGGCGTTCAGCTTCCTGGCGGGGTTCGCGATGGGGGCGGCCGCGGCGACGCTGGCGGGGCAGTACCTTGGGGCGGGGAGCCCGGCGATGGCCAGGCGGGCGACGTTCCTGTGCACGGCGATCGCCGCGGCGGTGATGATGACGATCGGGCTGGGGTACCTGCTGATCCCCCGCCAGATCGTCGGCGTCCTCTCGTCGCAGCCGACGCACCTGGAGGTCGTCCCGCGGGTGCTGTGGATCGCCGGGTTCGTGCAGATCCCGTTCGCGCTGTCGATCGTGCTGCGGTCGGCGATGCGCGGGGCGGGGGACGTGAAGGTGGTGATGTACCTGACGTGGATCTCGACGTGGGGGATCCGGCTGCCGCTCGCCTACGCGCTCAGCGGGGTGGACATCCCGGTGCCGGCGTGGCTGTGGTGGGGGGAGGGGACGAGCGGGTTGATCGAGAATCCGTTCTGGTCGGAGGGGGGGCTGGTGGGGCTGTGGATCGGGCTGTGCTCGGAGCTGGTGATCCGGGCCGCGCTCTTCACGGGGAGGTTCGTGCAGGGTGGGTGGCTCAAGGCGCAGGTGTAGGCGGGGATGGGAGTGGGGGAGTGGTTGCTTCCCGCTGGGCATGGGGAAATGAACACGGCCGGGCGGTGCGCCCGGCCGTGGTGTTCTTTCTGATGGGTTGAGGCGTGAAGGGGAATGGGGAAGAGAGAGACACGGCCTGGAAGGCCGTGCTGCGATCAGGAGGCGGAGTCGCTGCGCTGCGGGGGGAGCTTGGCGTTGAGCCGCTTGGCGAGCTTCTCCACGGAGAAGGGGTCCTCCTCGGAGGCGCCGCTCGCGTCGAGCTCCATCTGCTGGACGAGGCCGCGGTCCATCATCCGGTAGGTCTCGATCGTCATCGGGCGGAAGGCCTGGATCTGAGCGACGACGAGGCCGAGGACCCTCGGGGCGGGGACGGCGAGGGTCCGCCGCTCGGCGTCGATGGTGGAGGCGTCCACCGTCGGGTCGAGCCCCTCGGCCGCGGAGACGATCGCCTCCCTGACCGACTCCTCGTTGAGGGCGCGGTCGCCGAGGAGGTTGTTCGTGCGGGTGACGCTCACGCCGCGGCGGACCTGCGGGGCCGGCGAGCCCTCGGCGGGCGTCAGCGCCGCGGCCAGGGAATCGAGCCCTTCATTCAGGGCCCGCTGGCGGTAGACGTCCGCCTCTCGCTGGAGGACCTTGAAGGCCTCCAGGCGGCGGTAGTCCTGCACGAGCTGGTCGCGGATCTCGTCCACCGACGCGGGCGGGGACTCGGGACGGGCGTCGAGGATGGTGAAGTAGTACTGGTTGCCCGCGGCGTCGGTGGTCATCGCGCCGGGGACGCCGACCTGGAAGCCCATGTCCAACGGGTCGCCGAGCTCCTTCACCGACATCGCGGCGGTGGGGAAGCCGATGTTCCGGCCGGCGCGGCGGATCGAGCTGAAGCCGATGCCCGGGAGGCGGTTGAGGTTCTCGAGCGTGTGCCAGGAGGAGTTCATGACCGTGACGGTCGGGGCGGCGATCGTGCGGCCGGTCTGCGAGCGGACGCGCTCGACGATCACGTCGCGGACGGCCTCGAGGTCCGGGCGGAGCTGGTCCCAGTCCTCCGGGAGGACGCGGTAGACGCCCTGGGTGGGGAGCCGGCGGGTGGCGCGGGCGAACTCGGCGCGGATCGCCTGGTCGGCCTCGGCCATGATGCGGTCGGTGGCCTCCCCGCGGAGCTCATCTTCGATCTGGGCGCGGACGGCCTCGTACTCGGGGCCGCTCGCCTGCACGCCGGGGTTCCGGGTCATGAACCGCTCGGCGACCTCGACGCGGTCCACGCGGACGGCCTCGGAGATGGCGGCGCGGTCGAGGACGAGCCACTCGAGCTTCACCCGCGGCGGGAGGAGATAGCCGATGCCGTATTCGCCCTCGGTGGGGCGGACGTCCTTGAAGCGCTCCAGGTGGGCCGCGAGGGTCTCGTCGCTGGGAACGGGGACCTGGTCGATGGCGGCGTCGGCCGGGACGAGGACGTAGTCCACCGTCGCGGCGTTGTGCATCCGCATGCCCTCGAGCATGGCGCGGCGGTCGGAGACGCGGCTGGGGCCCCCGTCGTAGAGGCGGCGGAGGCGGGAGATGCCGTGGAGCTCGGCGAGGGCGAGGTCGAACTCCTGGGTCCCGATCTCGGAGCGGAGGCGGGCGGCCTCGATGCTGTTCAGCGCGGTCTGCCGCGTGGTGGAGAGCATCTGCTCGCCGAACTGCGACTGCAGGAGCATCTGGACGTTGGGTCCGTACTGCTGCTGGAGGATGACGAAGGCGAGGTAGTCGGCCAGGTCGGGGATGAAGTCGCGCCCGTCCTGGGGGCCGCCGATGAGGCCGTGGCGGTCGGCCTCGTGGACGAGCATGAGCCAGTGATCGGTGCGGTCCTCGATGCCGAGCGTGGGGAGGATCGCCGGGATGGTCTGGGCGATGACGTAGCGGCGGCGGTCGGCCTTGAAGGCCTCGCCCTCGGTGACCTTGCGCCCGTCGATCCGCATGTACTCGCGCCCGGAGCGGTCCTGCCCGAGCTGGGTCAGGGCCTGCGGCACGAGGAACGCCACCATGAGCAGCGCGCCGCCGATCACCATGATGATCTTGTTGTACTTGCGGAGGAACTTGAGCATTGGGAGTCCTAGGGGACAGGGATCAGGGGACAGGGATCAGGGGACAGGTTACAGGGGGCGGCGCTCCGCGGCAGGGGCGCCAGACGCTTGGGCGCGTGCCCGGAGGACCGTGAGCATTTTGCTGATCTCCGCCACCAGGTCGAGCGCCGGTCCTGATTGTTTTACGTCCAGATATCCAAGGCGACGGGCCATCTGAAACACGATCGCCGTCGCCTCGGGGCGCGGTAAGAGCCTGGCGAGGCGACGGGCGATTTCGGCAAGGTCCATGGCCCTCTGCCACACGACCAAATCGCGATGCGAGTTGATCTTGCCCACGGGATGCCGCCGGGACACGTTGGTGCCGGGCGCCAGGGGCGTCCACTCCCCTGGCGCCTGTCCCCTGTACCCTCACCCCTTACCGGTAGAACTCGACGATCAGGTTGGCGTTGACGTCGAAGGGGATCTGGTCCGAGGTCGGCAGGGCGACGACGCGGAGGGTCAGCTCGCTGGGGTTGAAGTCCAGCCAGCCGGGGACCTCGTGGCCCGCCAGCGACTCCATGTTCTCGCGGACGAGCTTGTGGATGCCCGGCTTGAGGGTGATCACGTCGCCGACGCTGAGGGAGAAGCTGGGGCGGTCGGTCTTGCGGCCGTTGACCAGGACGTGGCCGTGGGCGACGAGCTGGCGGGCGGCCCAGATGGTGCGGGCCAGGCCGGCGCGGCGGACGGCGTTGTCCAGGCGCCGCTCCAGGAGCTGCTGGAGCATCTCGCCGGTGTTGCCGGGGAGGCGGGCCGCCTCCTCCATGTACTTGCGGAACTGCCGCTCCAGGACGGAGTAGTGGTAGCGGACCTTCTGCTTCTCGTTCAGGCGGATGCCGTACTCGCGGAGCCGCCGGCCGCGGTAGCCGTGCATGCCCGCGGGGTTGAGCTGGCGCTTGGAGGTGTGCTTGGGGTTGTCGGCGATCGGGACGCCGACGCGGCGGGAGAGCTTGACCTTCGGACCAATGTAACGACCCATCGAGGGCTCCTTTCCGTCGCCGGGCGGGCGTTCCTCAAGGGAGGGGAGAGCCGCCGGCGTGCCCGGCCGTCAGGGGCGGGCGATCGGCTGGGGGGCCGCGGCTGCGGTCCAGCGCAGGGATCCGGTCTCCTTGCCACGGACGCTCCGCGGCGGAACCAGGGGGGGATTAAAGGCAGGTGTACGGGGCGGGTCAACGGGACCGGCGGCTGGGGTGGTTGGAGTGCGGCTGGTATGCTCGTCCCGTATGGCGGAGCCCACCCCGGTTACGAGAATCCTGGATCGGGCCGCGGCGGGGGATCGCGCGGCGGCGCGCGAACTGCTGCCGCTGGTGTACGACCAACTCCGGGCGGCGGCGCAGCGGGCGATGGCGGGTGAACGGCCCGGGCACACGCTGACGGCGACGGCGCTGGTGCATGAGGCGTATGCGCGGCTGGTCGGGGCGGGGGGGGAGGCGCGCTTTGCAAGCCGGGCGCACTTTTATCACGCGGCGGCGCGGGCGATGCGGCAGTACCTGGTGGACCATGCGCGGGCGCGGCTGGCTCAGAAGCGGGGCGGGCCCGGGGAGGATCATGCGGGTGGGGGCGGGGAGGTGGCGAGGAAGCGGGTGAGCGGGGCGGTGCCGCGGGAGGTGGCGGACCTGGCGGCGGGGGCGGATCCGGAAGAAATCCTGAGCCTTGATGCGGCCCTTTCCCGCCTGGAGGGGAGCGACCCCCAGGCCGCGGCCGTCGTTCGGCTGCGGTTCTTCGCCGGGCTCAGCGTTGAGCAGACGGCGGGGGTGCTCGGGGTCTCGCCCGCGACGGTGAAGCGTGAGTGGCAGTTTGCGCGGGCGAGGCTGTACCGGGAGTTGTCGGCGGACGGGCCGGGTCCGCCGTGACGGGTCGCCATGGGTGAAGGCTCTGGAGCTGCGCCATGTCGGAGGCACACAGGGATGGTCGTGAGCATGGGCGTGGGGGGGATAACGAGCGGGTGAAACGGATCGTCGTGACGGCGATCGCGCTGCCGACGGGGGAGCGGGAGGGGTACATCGCCGCGGAGTGCGCGGGGGATGCGGGGCTGGAGCGGGAGGTGCGGTCGCTGGTGGCGGCGCACGACGCGGCGGGGAGCTTCATGGGGTCGCCGACGGCGGCGCCCGATGCGGGCGCGACGGCGGCGGCGCCGGCGCGGGAGGGGCCGGGGACGCGGATCGGTCCGTACCGGCTGCTGGAGCTGATCGGGGAGGGCGGGTTCGGCAGCGTGTACATGTCGGAGCAGCGGGAGCCGATCGCGCGGCGGGTGGCGCTGAAGATCATCAAGCCGGGGATGGATTCACGGATGGTGGCCGCGCGGTTCGAGGCGGAGCGGCAGGCGCTGGCGCTGATGGAGCACCCGCACATCGCGCGGGTGTTCGATGCGGGGGTGACGGACGTGTCGCAGGGTTCGCGCCCGTACTTCGTGATGGAATACGTGAAGGGGGACCCGATCACGGCGTTCGCCGATGCGCACAAGCTGAGCCTGGCGGAGCGGCTCGGGCTGTTTGCGCAGGTGTGCGATGCCGTGCAGCACGCGCACACGAAGGGGGTGATCCACCGGGATCTGAAGCCCGGGAACGTGCTGGTGAGCATGACCGATGGGCGGCCGTTCGCGAAGGTGATCGACTTCGGGATCGCCAAGGCGACGGGGGCGGCGGGGGGGAGGCTGACGGACAAGACGCTGTTCACGGAGCACCGGCAGCTGATCGGGACGCCGGAGTACATGAGCCCGGAGCAGGCGGAGGGGTCGCCGGACATCGACACGCGGACGGATGTGTACGCGCTGGGGGTGCTGCTGTACGAGCTGCTGACGGGGACGACGCCGTTTGATGCGGCGCGGCTGCGTTCGGCGGCGTTCGCGGAGATGCAGCGGATCATCAAGGAGGAGGACCCGCCGCTGCCGAGCGTGAAGCTGTCGCGGGATCTGAACAGCCTGGCGGCCGCGGCGGCGGCGAGAAAGGCGGAGCCGGGGCGGCTGGGGGTTCAGGTGCGCGGGGAGCTGGACTGGATCGTGATGAAGGCGCTGGAGAAGGACCGGGGGAGGCGGTACGAGTCGGCGTCGGCGCTGGCGGCGGACGTGCGGCGGCACCTGGGGGGAGAGGCGGTCGTGGCGGCGCCGCCTTCGGCGGCGTATCGGGTGAGGAAGTTCGTGAGGAGGAATCGGGGGATGGTGGTGGGGACCGCCGCTGTCGGGGGCGCTCTGCTCCTTGGCGTGACGGGAACATCGGTTGCGCTCGCCGTGGCCCATCACAATGCCAAGGCTGCGATCAACAACGCCAGAATCGCTCAGGCGGCGAGCGATGAGCTGCAGGCCGCGAACGCCAAGCTGCGGGACCAGGTGGAGCGAGCCAAGCAGGGTGTCGGCCGGATGATGGGCATCCTGCTCGGCAATCCTGACTTCGGTCCGATCGATACCATCCGGGTATCCGACGGCAAGAGCGAGTTCGAGGAGGATCCGCTCGGCACGGCGATCGGGTTCGGGATTCAGTTCGCGGAAACCCTGCGCGATCAGAACACGAAGCTCGAGGTCGCGAGCGCATCGCTGGAAAGCGAGGTGCGGGAGAATCGGAGGGCGCTGTACGCCTACACCATGCAGGAGGCGTTCACGAACTGGGAGAACGCGCGGTTCGAGGCGGCGCGGGAGCTGCTGGCGGAGTGCCCGGAGGAGCTGCGGGGGTGGGAGTGGGAGTTTGTCCATCAGCTGATCGATACGCGGCACTTCACGATCCCGGCGCACGAGGGGGTGGTGACGGCGCTGGCGTTCACCGCACGATCCGGGCTGCTGGCGTCGGCCGGGGAGGACGGGCGGGTGAGGGTCTGGGACTGCGAGAACGACCCGACGGGGGCGAAGCTCGAGATTGTGGGCCACCCGGCGCCCGTGCGGGCGATGGCGTTCACCCCGGATGACCGGCTGCTGCTGACGGTGTGCGGCGACGATGCGGTGCGGGTGTGGGATGCTGCCAACGGCGGGCTGGTGCGGGAGCTGCGGCACTCGGGGGCGGGGCTGGGCACGCTGGCGGTCGGGAAGGATGGGGGCTGGTGCGCGGCGGCAGGGGAGGACGGGGTCATCCGCATGTGGAACCCGGCGACGGGGGCGCGGCTCCACGACCTTGAGGGGCACGGCGCCGCGGTCGGCGCGCTGTGCGCCTCGCCGCTGGGTGACCTGCTGGTGTCGGGCGATGCGGACGGGTGGGTGATGATGTGGGATGCGGCGAGCGGGAGGCGGATCGAAGAGGGGACGGTGCGGCCGGGGGGCGGGCGGCCGTTCCCGATCGAGTGCCTGGCGTTCGGTGAGAACTGGAGCGTGATCGTGGGACCATCGCACCGCGGCGATTTCTTCAACCCGGAGGTGGTCCCCACGGCGATCGGCCTGCCGGGGATCGTGGAGACGAGGTGGCGGACGGTCGCGAGCGATGATCGCGGCGACATTCTCGCGGGGAGGCCGGCGGGGTCGGGGTACACCTGGGCGGGCAACTCGGGGACGGAGGCCCCCGTGCCTCGGCAGGGGGACGAGGAGCCACTGCCGACGGTCAGCCGCGGCGTGGCGGTGTCGGCGGATGCGAGGTGGACGGCGGTGGGGTGGGACGATGGGTCGATCCAGGTGTCGTGCGGGTGGCACGGGTATGTGCCGAGCCCGCTGCAGATGGTGTGGAAGGAGCTCCCGCTCGATGTGGACTCATTGATGGGCGCCGAGGTGGCCGGCGATGTGCTGGTGCTTACGTCGAGCGGGCGTTCGGTGGCGGTTCCGCTCGATCCGGCATCGGCATGGAGCGGGACGGTGCTGCACGCCGACGCGGTGATCGCGGTGGCCGGCGATGGGAGCGTCTGCCTCGCCAGGGGTCAGGGGAATGAGATGGAGGCGCTCGACCTGCGGACCGGCGAGCGCATCGGCGGGTGGCCGGGGGGCTGGGGCCTGGCGGCGCTGTCGCGCGACGGCTCCGAGGTGATCGAGGCGAGCGGGCGCGAAGTGCGGGTGAGGCGGACGCGCAGCGGCGAGGTGCTGCGGACGATCGGCCTCGACCTGCCGGAGAGCACGACGATCCGCGTGCTGAAGCTGTCGCCGGATGGCCGGCTGGTGGGGATCGGCACCGAGCAGCGAGGCGAGCCCGGCGAGAAGTTCTGGGACAACATCACCGGGGGTATCGGTGTGGTCGAGTTGGAGTCGGGGAGGCTGCTGTGGCACACCGATGGGCTGCGGCCGATGGTGTTCGGCGGCAGCACGCTGCACCCGGCGGTGGACCTGTTGAAGTTTGATCCATCGTCGTCGCGGCTCGTGGCCGCGGGGGGATCGGCGATGTCGCTGTGGGGGGCGCAGGATGGGGCCGCCCTCGGGAGCGTGAGGACGACCCGCGTGTCGGACCTCTGCTTCGCGCCCGATGGGGAGCGGATCTTCACGGTGCAGACGGCGGCGGCGTGGGGGCGGCCGTCCACGCTCGGCGTCTGGTCAACGGCGGACCTGCGGCGGGTGCTGGCGTGGTCGTGCGGGGATGCAGGGTCGGTTTGCGTGAGCCCGGATGGGCAGCACCTCCTTCTCGCCGGCGTGTCGCTGTGGGCCTCGCCGATCGGGACCGACCGCGGCATGGCGGGGCTGGAGCGTGGGCTGTTCCGGCTGCGTCGGATCGCGGAGGCGGTGAACGAACTCAGCCGGACGGCGGCGTGTGTGGAGGAGGTCGTGGCCGCGATCGGCGCGAACGGCGCGTTCACGGAGGCGCAGAAGCGGCTGGCGGGCGCGCTGGTCGCGCCGAGCCGGGTCTGGGAGCGAGGGGCGGCGGCGCTGAAGGTGGTGAGCCGGTCGGACCTGCCCGCGGAGCGGTATGCGGCAGCGCTGGCGGATGCCGTCTTCGCGGCCTCGGCGAGCCCCGGGGACGCGGAGGTTCTCCGGACGCTCGGGATGGCGCTCTATCGAGTTGAGCGGTGGGAGGAGGCGGTGGGCGCGCTGTCGCGGGCCGATGAGTTATTTGTCCAGAGCGGCCAGTGGGGGGCGGGGGGTGGGGCCGCGGGGCCGGTGGGACGGCCCTCGTGCATCGCGTTCCTGGCCATGGCGCAGGGACGGGCCGGGGACGTTGGCGCGGCGGGGGCGTTGTTGGAACGGCTGCGCCGGCTTGCAGAGGCCCCTCGGTGGCGCGGCAATCGGGAGGTCGAGGCGTACGTGACCGAGGCGATGGCCGTCATCGGGGCGGGGGCAGCGCGCTAAGATCTTTTGATGCCGCGACAGATCAGCCTACCGGTGGTTCAGCCCGCCCCGACGGGGCGCGGGACGGGGCGGGGTCTCCCGCTTGATGATTCCTGTGCCGAGGGACCGTTCGTCGATTCGCCGCCGAAGGAGAAGTGCGGCGTATTCGGAATCTGGGGGGGGCCGAACTCGGTGATGCTCTCCTACCTGGGGCTGTACGCGCAGCAGCACCGCGGCCAGGAGTCGGCGGGGATCGCCGTCACCGACGGGGAGCGGCTGAGCGGGCTCACGGGGATGGGGCTGGTGCCGGAGATCTTCCAGCCCGAGGACCTGGAGGGGCTGGAGGAGGTCGGGGGGCGCGGGGCGATCGCGCACAACCGGTACTCGACGGCGGGGGGGTCGCTGTCGTGCAACGCCCAGCCGCTGATCGAGAGCTACATCGGCGGGCAGATCGCGGTGGCCCACAACGGGAACCTGATCAACGGGCGGCTGCTGCGCGACCGCTTCGAGGAGGCGGGGCACCTGTTCCACACCACGAGCGACACGGAGGTGATCATCCACCTCCTCGCCTCGCCCCAGCAGCAGAGGGCCGTGGACCCGATGGCCGCGACGCTGCGGCACCTGCAGGGGGCCTTCAGCCTGGTGATGCTGTACCCGGACCGGATCGAGGCGGCTCGGGACCCGTGGGGGTGGCGGCCGCTGGTGCTGGGGTACATGCCCGACGGGCGTCCGGTGGTGGCGAGCGAGACGGTGGCGCTGGACGTGATCGGGGCGCACGTGGAGCGCGAGGTCGAGCCCGGCGAGATCGTGACCCTCTCGGACAGCGGGGTCAGCAGCCGGAGGTTCTCCGAGCCGGCGGAGCGGCGGGCGCACTGTGTCTTCGAGCACGTGTACTTCGCCAACCCCGCGAGCCGGGTCTTCGGGCAGAACGTGCAGGTGGCCCGGGAGACGATGGGGGCGAGGCTCGCGGCCGAGGCGCCGGTGGACGCCGACTACGTCGTGCCGATGCCCGACTCGGGCCGCTCCGCGGCCGTGGGGTACGCGCAGGCGAGCGGGATCCCCTACCGCGAGGGGATCGTGCCCAACCGGTACGTCGGGCGGACCTTCATCAAGCCGACGCAGTCGGAGCGGGCCGCGGCCGTGCGGCTGAAGCTCAACGTCGTCCGGGAGATCGTCGAGGGCAAGCGGCTGATCGTGGTGGACGACTCGATCGTCCGCGGCACGACCACCAAGACCAAGATCGACCAGATCCGCCAGGCGGGGGCCAAGGAGATCCACCTGCGGATCAGCTGCCCGCCGATCCGGCACCCGTGCTATTTCGGTGTGGACTTCGCCTCGCGCGACCAGCTCATCGCGCACAACCGGACGGTGGAGGAGATCCGCCAGTTCCTGGGCGTGGACTCGCTGCACTACCTCACGCTCGAGGGGCTGCTGTCGTGCGTGGAGCGGCCGTCGGAGCACTACTGCACGGCGTGCTACAGCGGCGACTACCGGCTCGACCCGGAGCACCCGGTCAGCGACGAGCTGGTGATCTCGCAGCTCAAGCTGCTCGAGTAGGAGATCCGCCGCGCGGCGGGGCCTACACGGCCGCGCGGAAGAGCTCTCGCCGACTCGAAGCCTCCACGCCCCTGGCCTTGGCCTCCGCCCTGGCGCGGTCCAGTTCGTAACTGATGAGGGACGCCTTCGCGCTGAGCGTCGTGCGCGTAAGGTCGCGGCCCGGCTCGACCGCGCCGCTGATGCCGATAGCGACCAGGCCGCCCCGTCCGTCGTCCGTGAGTTCAATGGCGCCGATGTCCACGCGGTGGCTGTAGAGGAAGACCAGCGCGCGGTCCAGGAGCGGGTGGTCGAAGCCGTCGAGCCGCTCGGGGGCGTCGATGGCCGGCGCCTCCGCCCTGGCGGGGCCGAAGACGGCGAAGCGGACAGCGGCCTGGACGACGCCGCCGACGAACTCGACGCGCGTCACCAGGCCTGGCCCGCCGGGGGAGCCCATG
The DNA here is from genome assembly GCA_044507535.1 of Planctomycetaceae bacterium. Taxonomy (GTDB): domain Bacteria; phylum Planctomycetota; class Phycisphaerae; order Phycisphaerales; family UBA1924; genus CALAFV01. The sequence continues at coordinate 21,893 of JBIQJK010000006.1, forward strand.
ACGCTCTGGAGGAGGACGACGCCGTCGCGGTCGAGCGGGAGCTCGCCCGCATCGGCCGCGGCGGAGAACTCCCCGGGGTTGCGGAAGACGCGTCCGCCGCGGATGCCTGGGCGGTTGGGGATGACGGCCAGCGGCCAGCCCAGGTCGTCGGCAGCGCGTCGCAGGCCGGTGGGGTCGTCGCCGCAGACGGAGACCGTCCGCGGGACGGGGATCCCCGCGGCGCGGAGGGCGGCGTACTGCAGGACGCGGGAGGACTCGAGGGCGGCGGCGCCGGCGCCGTTGAGGACGCGGCGGCCGTGGCTCTCGAGCCAGGCGAGCAGGGCGCGGAGGCGCGGGGAGCCCGCGGCCGCGGGGGCGACGCGGTTGACGAAGACGCCCTCCGGCGGCGGCTCGCCGAGCTCGTAGCTGGCGTCGTCGAGGGCCCAGACCTCGGTGGGGATGCCGGCGCGGGCCAGCTCCCGGAGGAGGGGTTCGAGGCGGGGGGCATCATCCGTGATCAGGTAGACCTTCATCGGGCGGAACTCCATGGAGAGGGCGGTGGGCGATTGGGGGGCGGGCCGAGTCCTTGGGCCGCGGACGGAAAATACCGACTGCGGGTGAAGAAACTCACATCCCCGGCGGGGGCGGCTCGGGACGCTGGGTTGTCGTGTGGGCGCCGCGGGGCGTGGCCGGCGGCAGTGGGGGGAGTCGGGGCTCAGCAGCAGGGGTGTTTGTGATGCACCGGGTGCATTCGCATCGCGCGACAGCACTTCCGCCAGCGATGGCGGAAGGTCGGGGCGACGGGTTTGTGCACCTGCTGGGCCAACGCGGACTCCGAAGCGCCGGCCCCGGGTGGGGCGGCTTGATGGGTGAAACTAGGGGGGCTTCGGCGGCGAGTCAAACGGGCTGAGGTCCCTGGTTCACCCGCGTCGGATGCCGGAGAGACTTGGGTTGTGCAAGCAGGACCCTCGCATGCAAGAAAGCGGCCCGCCCGCCGATTTCTCGGCGGGCGGGCCGTGCAGAGGAGTCCATCACCAGGATCAACGCCCGCGGGGCGGGCTTATTCCTTGACCTCGAACTCGGCGTCGATCGTCTCGTCGCCGCCGGCGGGCTTCTTGCCGGCCTCGCCCGCGGGGGCGCCGCCCGCGGCGGTGGCGCCCGCGGCCTTGGCGGCCTCGGCCTCGTAGACGGCCTTGCCCAGCTCCATGCTGGCCTGCTCGAGCTGGCGCATCGCGGCCTCGACCGCCGCGGCGTCGTCGCCCTTGAGCTTGTCCTCGAGGTTGCTCATGGCGGACTCGATCTGGCCGCGGGTCTCGGCGGAGACCTTGTCCCCGTGCTCCTCGAGGCTCTTGCGGGTCTGGAGGAGGAAGGCGTCGGCGCGGTTCTTGAGGTCCACCAGCTCGCGGCGCTTCTTGTCCTCCTCGGCGTGCAGCTCGGCGTCGCGCTTCATCCGCTCGATCTCTTCCTTGCTGAGCCCGCCGGAGTTGGTGATCTTGATGTCGGCCTTCTTCTGCGTGGCCCGGTCGGTGGCGGTGACGGTGAGGATGCCGTTGGCGTCGATGGCGAACTCGACGTCGATCTGCGGCATGCCGCGGGGCGCCGGGGGGATGCCGGTGAGCTCGAACTGGCCGAGCGTGCGGTTGTCCTTGGCGAACTCGCGCTCGCCCTGGAGGACGTGGATCATCACGCTGGGCTGGTTGTCGCTGGCGGTGGAGAAGGTCTCCTTCTTGCTGGTGGGGATCGTGGTGTTGCGCTCGATGATCTTGGTCATCACGCCGCCGAGGGTCTCGACGCCCAGCGAGAGCGGCGTGACGTCCAGCAGCAGCACGTCCTTGACCTCGCCCTTGAGCACGCCGCCCTGGATGGCCGCGCCGATGGCGACGACCTCGTCGGGGTTGACGCTCTTGTTGGGCTCCTTGCCGAAGATCTCCTTGGCCATCTGCTGGACCTTGGGCATGCGCGTCGAGCCGCCGACGAGGACGACCTCGTCGATGTCCTTGGGCTCCAGCTTGGCGTCGCGCAGGGCCTGCAGGCACGGCTCGCGCAGACGCCGGAAGAGGTCCTCGCAGAGGCTCTCGAACTTGGCCCGCGTGACGCTGACCTGAAGGTGCTTCGGGCCGTTCTGGTCGGCGGTGATGAAGGGCAGGTTGACCGTCGCCTCCTGCATCGTGGAGAGCTCGATCTTGGCCTTCTCCGCGGCCTCCTTGAGGCGCTGGAGGGCCATCGGGTCCTTGCGGATGTCGATCCCCTCCTTCTTGCGGAACTCTTCGGCGATGTAGTCGATCAGTCGCTGGTCCCAGTCGTCGCCGCCCAGGTGGGTGTCGCCGTTGGTGGCGCGGACCTCGAAGACGCCGTCGCCGACGTCCAGGATGGAGATGTCGAACGTGCCGCCGCCGAGGTCGAAGACGGCGACCTTCTCGTTCTTCTTCTTCTCGAGGCCGTACGCCAGGGCCGCGGCGGTGGGCTCGTTGATGATGCGCTCGACCTTGAGGCCCGCGATCTCGCCGGCGTCCTTGGTCGCCTGGCGCTGCGCGTCGTTGAAGTACGCCGGCACGGTGATGACCGCCCGGTCCACCTTCTCGCCCAGGTAGTCCTCGGCGGTCTTCTTCAGGTCCTGGAGGATGAAGGCGGAGATCTGCTGCGGGGTGAACTCCTCGCCGCGGATGCGGACCTTCACGAAGTCGTCCGGCCCGCCCACGATCTCGTAGGGGACCAGCTTCTCCTCCGACTCGACCTCCTTGTGCCGACGGCCCATGAACCGCTTGATGGAGAAGATGGTGTTCTTGGGGTTGGTCACCTGCTGGTGCTTGGCGGGGCTGCCGACCAGACGCTCCCCCTTCTCGGTGAAGCCGACGACCGACGGGGTGATGCGGCTGCCGGAGGCGTTGATCAGGACCTTCGGCGCCCCGCCCTCCGTGATGGCGACGCAAGAGTTGGTGGTGCCGAGGTCGATGCCGATGATCCTGGATGCCATGGGGTGATCCTCTCCTTGCATGCGGCCAGGCCGCTTGTGGTCTGTTCGGCCCTGGGGGCGACTGATCCGGTTCCCACTCTTCGAGGCAAGATCGGTGCCATGACCTCTTCCTGATCCTTGCTCCCGGGGCCCGCACATGCACCGGGCACGGCTTTCATGTCATGCCGGATCCACCGGGCGGCCGCCCGCGGCCTGCCGAAGTGGCAGTTTGCCCCACCCGAGCGGCCGGCTTGACCGTGCGGCGTGCGCCCCGTGTAATGGCCCCGTCGCCCCCCATCACGCCGCACCCCGCACGGAGCCGCCCTCATGGCCACCGCCCCGATCTTCGCCGCCGCCGTTGCCGTTTCCCTCGCGTTCTCTGCCGCGACCGCTTCAAGCGGCGGGCGGCCGGGGGACGTGGAGCCGACCGTGACGCCCTCCGAGGCCGCGGCCGGGTGGGTCAGCCTGTTCGACGGCCGGAGCACCGACGGTTGGCGGGGGTACAAGAGACCCGGATTCCCCGAAAAGGGGTGGGTGGTCGAGGACGGAGCGCTCAAGGTCATCGCCGGCGGCGGTGGGGGGGACATCATCACCGCGGAGCAGTACGGGGACTTCGAGCTCCAGCTCGAGTGGAAGGCCACCCCGAAGGCCAACAGCGGGATCATGTACCGCGTCGCGGAGAAGCACGACTACCCGTGGATGACCGGCCCGGAGTTCCAGGTTCTCGACGACATCGGCCACGGGCTCAGCCCGACGCACCCGCACTCGGCCGGGGCGATGTACGACCTGTGCACGCCGGCGGAGGGGAAGGTCCTCCGCCCCGCGGGGGAGTGGAACCACGCCAGGATCATGATCAAGGACGGCGTGGCCCGGCACTGGATCAACGGGAAGAAGGTCGTCGAGTGCCGCATCGACGATGCCGCGTGGGCGGAGCGCATCGCCGGGAGCAAGTTCAAGGGGTACGAGGGGTTCGGCGTGCAGCCCCGCGGGCACATCGCGCTCCAGGACCACGGCGACACGGTCTGGTACCGCAACATCAAGATCCGCGATCTGGATGCGCCGATGCCCGGCGAGGTGACGCTCTTCAACGGCGAGAACACCAGCGGCTGGACGGCCATTTCCCCCGAGGCGAGCAGCAACCACCGCGACCCCGCGGCGACGTGGAAGGTCGTTGACGGCGTGCTCGTCTGCTCGGGCGCCCCGGCGGGGTACCTGCGGACCAACGAGGACTACACGAACTACGTGCTTCGGCTCCAGTGGCGGTTCAACCCCGTCACCAAGCAGGCCGGCAACAGCGGCGTGCTGCTGCGGATGATCGGAGAGGACAAGGTCTGGCCGAAGTCCGTCGAGGCGCAGCTGCAGAGCGGCAACGCCGGGGACTTCTGGAACATCGACAACTTCCGGATGACCACCGACCCGGCCCGCACCAGCGGCCGCAACACGAAGAAGCTCCTCATGGCCGAGAACCCGGTCGGGGAGTGGAACGACTACGAGATCATCGTGGACGGCGGGGAGGTCACGCTGTGGGTCAACGGCGAGCTCGTCAACCGGGCGACGGACGTCGAGGAGGTCGCGGGGAAGATCTGCCTGCAGGCCGAGGGGGCCGAGATCCACTTCCGCGACATCCGGCTTGCCGAGATCAAATAACCGGGGCATGCTGGAGAGAGCATGCGCCGATCCCGCCCGATCACGCTCCTTCCGGCCACGACCGCCGCGGTTACCGGACTCATCGCCGGGACGCTGCTGATGCCGGTGGTGCTATCGCTGCTGGGGCGTGAGGACGGGATGATGCCGCCGGTGGCGTTCATCACCGCGGCGGCGCTGTGCTGGGTGCTGGTGCCGCGGGTCTTTGTCGAGGTGCTGGCGGCGCGGGCCGCGGCGGGGACCGGCGATGCCTACGCGCCGGAGGAGCCGGGCCCGGCGCCCGTCCCCGCGCGAGGGTCCGACCACGCCGGGCGGTAGGGGCGTAGCGGGGCGAACCGGCGGGCGGGCGCGCTATCTTCCCCCATCGCCATGCCCGGACCCTCCAGATCCCTGCTCCGCCAGGTCGCCGCATCCGTTGATGCGCCGGTCGCGCTCGCGCCCCACCTGGGCGAGTTGTTCGCGGACCTGACGGCCCTGGGCTCGATGCCGCGGACGGTCGTGCGGCTGCTGCGGCAGGTTGGGATCGGGGAGGGGGCGAGGGTGCTGGACCTGGCGTGCGGCAAGGGGGCGGTGTCGGTGGCGATCGCGGCGAGCCTGCGCTGCCGGGTGCTCGGGCTGGACGCCTATGAGCCGTTCCTGGAGTCGGCGCGGGAGCTGGCGCGGCGGCGGGGAGTGGGAAGAGGAGTGGGGGGAGCGAAGGAAGACAGAGGGCTGGCGGAGTTCCGGCAGTTCAACCTGCGCGACCCGTCCACGCTGCCCCGCGGCCGGTTCGACGCCGCGCTGATGATCGGCCTCGACCCGCTCGTGCACGCCGCGGCGGTGCTCCGCCCGCTGACGCGAAAGGGCGGCGTGTACGTGATCGACGACATCTACCGCGACGACCGCGACGCGCACGCGGACGAGTACCCTCACATCCCGACGCGCGAGGAGTCGCGCGAGATCCTGACCGCGAAGGGCGACGAGATCGCCGCGGTGCACATCCCGGCCCCCAGCGCGGTGCGGCGGCTCAACGACCGGCTGTACCGGGGCATCTCGCGGCGGGCGGCGGCCCTGAGGCGGCGCCACCCGCGGCTGGCCGCGCCGCTGCGGGAGTTCCTCGCCCGCCAAAGGCACGCCAACGAGGAGCTCGTGGGCCCGCTGCGGCCGGCGATCTGGGTCGTGCGGCGGCGGTGAGCGCTCGCGCCGCCGACGGTCCTTGCCCGGGGCGGGGCCGGGGCTAGCATTTTTCAGTCTTTCTTGAAAGTTCGACCCATGGCCACGATCACGCGTCCCGAGAGCCTCTCCTCCCCCCCGGCCGCGGCGGCGGTCCCCGGCGTTGACCCTCGCCTCGAGCCGATCCGCGCCAAGGTCGAGGCCGGCGAGCGGCTGAGCCTCGAGGACGGCGACCTGCTCTACACCACGCCGGACATCTGGACGGTGTGCGAGCTGGCCGACCTCGTGCGCCGTCGCCTCAACGGGCGGGTCGGGTACTACAACATCAACCGCCACCTGAACTACTCGAACATCTGCGCCCTGTCGTGCAAGTTCTGCGAGTTCTACCGCAAGAAGGGCGACGACGGGGCGTACACCCGCGACATGGACTACGTGCGCGAGGAGGCCCGCAAGGCGGTGGAGAACGGGGCGACGGAGATCCACTCCGTCGGCGGGCTGCACCCGTACCTCCCCTTCAGCTACTACACGGACCTGGTCTCCACGATCCGCCGGACGGCGCAGGAGCTGGGCTCGGACCTGCACGTCAAGGCCTTCACCGCGGTGGAGATCGTGCACCTGGCGAAGATCGCCAAGGTTTACAAGCAGGACGACCGCCGGGCCGGGATCCGCTGGGTGCTCGAGCGGCTGAAGGAGGCGGGGCTGGGCTCGCTCCCCGGCGGCGGCGCGGAGGTCTTCGACGACCGCGTGCACGACGAGGCGTTCAAGGGGAAGATCCGATCGGATGTGTGGCTCGACGTCCACCGCGTCGCCCACGAACTGGGGATGAACACCAACGCGACCATCCTCTATGGCCACATCGAGCAGCGGGCCGAGCGGCTGGTGCACATGGACATGCTGCGGCGGGCGCAGGATGAGGCGCTGGCCCGGCTGGGGTACGCCCCGGACGCCGACGGGGCGGTCTCGCTCACCCGCCCCGGCACGCCGCTGCCGACGCCCGTGATGAACGCCGGCGGCGGGTACTTCCAGACCATCATCCCGCTGCCCTTCTTCCCCGACGGCTCCGAGCTCGAGCACCTCTCCGGCCCCGCGGGGCTGGAGAACCTGCGCACGCTCGCCGTCTCGCGGCTGATGCTCGACAACTTCCCGCACGTCAAGGCCTTCTGGATCATGCAGACGCTGCCGATGGCGCAGCTCATGCTCCAGAGCGGGGCGGACGACATCGACGGGACGGTGGTGTGGTACGACATCACCAAGGTCGGCGGGGCCGGCACGCACCAGGAGGTCAACGTGTGGACGCTCCAGAAGGCGATCCGCGAGGCGGGGTTCGAGCCGGTCGAGCGGGACACGCTGTACCGCCGGGTGGTGCGGGAGGGGAAGCGCTGGTGGACGCAGGAGCAGCCCGCGCCGGACGCCGCGTAACCGCGGGGGCGGCGCGGCGTCCCTTGCTGCTCGGTGACGAGGGGCGGAGCGATTTCGCCGGCCTTCCCTCGCCGGTCTGCCCCGAGTGCGGGGGTGAGAGTGGCGGCGGCAGTCTCAGGAATGAGAACGAGGCGCCGGCGGTGTGGCCGGCGCCTCGTCTGGTGAGTCGCAGGAGATTGCGAGATCGGCTCAGCAGCCGTTCTGCACCGCGTCCAGCCACGCGGAGAGGAACGCGCTGATGTCGTTGGAGTTGACGGCCCCGTCCAGGTTGAAATCGGCGATCAGGTTGCCGTTCTGGACGCTGTCGAGCCACGCGCTCAGGAACGCGCTGATGTCGTTGGAGTTCACGTCGCCGTCGACGTTGTAGTCCGCCAGGCAACCCTCATCAGACCCGCCGATGAGGCTGATGTTGTGGCACGAGCCGGTGGCGACCGTGGTGTGGAGCCCGGTGTTCGGGTCGAGGACGTGCACCCCGGCGCCGTCGGTGAACATGATGTTGCCGTTGCCGAGCAGGTACACGCCGCGGTTGCCGTTGCCGACCGCCCAGTAGTTCACCTGCGCGCCGGTCGGGTCGTACTCGTAGACCCCGATGGGCGGGGAGAAGCCGCTGCAGAGCACGTTGGCGCCGCGCCGGCCGAGCTGCTGCGGGAAGTCGATCCCCGAGACCCCGTCGGAGTCGCAGAACACGCCCAGGAAGGCGCCGTTGTACGAGACGCGGTTGATCGACTCGGTGTTGATCGCGGTGACCAGCAGCTCCCCGTTGTAGTCCATGATGTCGTACGGGTCCCCGACGCCGGTGATGTTGCCCAGGAAGTTCCCGCCGGCGTCGAAGGTCACCAGCCCGATCCCGGGGGCGCCGTTGTTCGAGCCCGCGTTGGCGACGTACACCACGCCGTTCACGAACGCCATGCCGCGGATGTTGTCCAGCCCGCCGGTGATCGTGCCCAGGTGGTTGCCCAGCATGTCGAACCGGGCGATCTGGTCGGTGAGCTGGTCCGAGACCCAGATCTCCGAGCCGACCTGGATGGCGGCCTTGGGGGTCTGGAAGTCGTAGCCCGCGCCCTCGCCGTCGATGATGAAGCTCGGGTTCAGCGGCGTGCCGTCGAAGGGGTCGAACGTCATCACCGTGTCGGTGGTGGCGTTGGGCACGGCCAGGAACTGGGCCTGGGCGAGGCCGGCGATCCCGAAGACAGCCAGGGCGGACGCGAGTGCGCAGCGATTCCTCATCACGAGTGCTCCTTCTGCAGGTCGAACTGGACCCCGAACGATCGGGATATCTCGCCGGCGAGAACCGCCGGCGGGCAGACGCGGCCGGGTCGCATGAGTTGTACAACGCCCCGCCGGCGTTGCATCCCATGCAGGGAACTCGCGCAGCCTACCCGGTGCCCCCGCTTGCGCCTAGCCCCCATTTCGAGGTTTCCCCGCTCCGCCGCTCGAAAAAGGGGACGCCGGCCTCGCGGCCGGCGTCCCCGGGAGAGCTCTGAGACATCGCTGCCGCGGCGGATCAGCAGCCGTTCTGCACCGCGTCGAGCCACGCGGTCAGGAAGGCGGAGATGTCGTTGGAGTTGACGAAGCCGCTGCCGTCGAAGTCGGCGTTCAGGTTGCCGTTCTGGACGCTGTCGAGCCAGGCGGTCAGGTACGACGAGATGTCGTTGGAGTTGACCGTGCCGCTGCCGTCCCAGTCCGCCGGGCAGCCGCCGACGTCGAAGCAGACGAAGTCGGCGCCGTCGATCCAGGGCTGGCTCATGATCGCCACGCCGGAGGCCGGGCTGTACTCCAGGTCGTAGGGGTTCTCGCTCAGGGGCGTGATGTCGATCAGCGACGTGGCCGCGCCGTCGGCGCTGAAGCGGTAGAGCATCCCGGTGTCGCCGGGCGCGGTGGTCGCGCGGGCGGCGATCAGCAGCGTGTCGCTCGCCGCGTCGTACTGGGCGTCGCGGGCGATGCGGCCGTCGAGGGAGAGGACCGACACGACCGAGTTCGTCGCCGTCTCGAAGACGTACAGCTCCGAGCCGGTCTGGAAGTGGCTGTTGGTGATGTAGACGTGCGCCCCGTCGCTGTCCACGTTCACGGTGAAGGCGTTGTTGCCGATGGGGGCGGTGGTGATCAGCGAGGAGGAGGCCCCGTCAACGTTCACGACCGACAGGTCGTGGCTGAAGACGTTGGTGACGTAGGCCCGCGTGCCGTCGGGGCTGAAGGCGACGCGGATGGGGAAGTCGCCCACCGGGACGGCCGCGACCTGCGTGCGGCTCGCCGTGTCGATCAGCAGCAGCAGGTCGTTGAACGAGTCGCACACCGCCAGGAGCGAGCCGTCCGGGCTGAGCTCGATGGCGCTGTTCTCGCTGTGGGCGATCCCGTTCCATGAGCCGGTCTGGCCCGCGAGGACCGAGCCGACGATGCTGCTGTTCGCCCCGTCGATGTTGATGAAGTGGACCCGGTCGGTGCCGGCGATGTTCAGGACGTACGCGGTGGAGCCGTCCGGGCTGATCGCCACCTGCGCCGGGCGGCCGGCGATCGGGAGCGTCTTGACGACCTCGTCGGTGGAGAGGTCGATGATGGAGACCTGGTCGGAGTCGCCGTCGCAGATGACCGCGTGCGAGCCGTCCGGGGTGATCTCGACGTCCATGACGCGGGCGCCCGTGTGCACGAGGCTGCGCATGGTGCGGCTGGGCACGTCCACGATCGCCACGCTGCCGCTGAGGGTCATCCCGATCACGGCGGTCTGGCCGTCGGCGGAGATCGCGACCTCGAACGGGGCGTCGCCCTCGGGGTACGAGCCGGTGGGCATCGCGCCCAGGAACGCGCCCGAGGCGCCGTTGGTGTTGTAGACGTGGGCGTGCTCGCCGAAGCGGTTGTTGAGGCCGACCGCCAGGTGGGCCACCGGGCTGACCGCCATTTCGGCCGTCGCGGCGTAGGACATCGCCGCCACCACCATCGGGCTGCTCAGGTCGATGAGCCGCGTCGTGAAGTTGGGGATCACCACGTAGTTGCCGTCGTGGGTGATCTCGATGTCGCCGATGGTCCCGGTCACCGTGCGGAAGATCTCCGAGCCCGTGGCGCGGTCGATGATGAAGGTGTCGTTGAGGTAGCCCGTGATGAGCTTGCTGGCGTCGGGGCTGAAGCGGATCCAGGCGTCCACCTGCGTGAGGGTGGGGATCGAGTTGACGATGGACTTGGTCGCGATGTCGATGACGTCGATGCGCTGGGAGGCGAAGCTGTACGCCACCGCCGCGAGCGTCCCGTCCGCGGAGATGTCCACCGCCCGGGCCCCCTGGGGGCCGACGATCGAGCCGGTCTGCTCGCCGGTGACGATGTCGAAGAAGAAGATCGTGCTCTCGTTGTTCGTCGGGACGCCGCCGGCGGGCAGCACGATCGTCCGGTCGTCCGGCGCGAGCTCGAACTCGCCGAAGATGTTCCCGAAGATCGGGAAGACGCTGTTGGCGAAGCCGCCGTAGACGCCCTGCACGCCGCCGGGGAAGCTGCTGACCTCCGTGAGCGTCGTCAGGTCGATGACGCTGAACGTCGCGTTGGTGGCGTCGTTGATCACGCCGACCACGGCCTTGCTGCTGTCGCTGGTCACCGCGATCCGGTACGGCTGCGTGCCCGTGATCGGGATCTCGGCGATCTCCGTCCGCGTCGCGGCGTCGATCACGCTCACCGAGTTGCTCAGGACGTTCGCCGTGAGGATGTACTGCCCGTTGGGCGTGACGGTCACGTAGACGGGGAACTCGCCCACGCCCGTCGCGCCGGTGATCTCCAGGTTCACCGGGTCGAGGTACGTCACGTTGTTGCTGTCGCGGTTGACGATCACCGCCGCGGACCCGTCCGGCAGGAACGCGACCTCCCGCGGCATGTCGCCGTCGTCCGGGCCGTTGAGGTCCACCAGCTGCGGGCACTCGCCGCGGAGGCCGATCGGCCGGCCGGCGAGCTGCGCCAGGATCGCGGGGTCAATCGGGCGGGGGCGGGTGAGCACGTGCTCGACCGGCAGGGGCGCGGCGTCGGGGTTGACCGAGTCCGACACCGGCGAGAGCAGCGGCGGGCTCGCGGCCGACGCGGCGGCCGCGAACGACGCGGCTCCAATCAGGGCGAGAAGGACGGTGGGACGACCTGGGCTCACTGTGCGTCTCCTCTTACAAACCCACGAGATGCCAATGTGAATCCGAGGCGAGCGCCTCGCGGGCGGCGAGCATACCGCGGATGGGGCGGTGCGCCAAGGCGCGGGGGGAAGCTGGGGATTTCACTGTGTTTCGTTTGGGGGCTGCCACAGGCATGCCCCTTGCTCGCGGCGTCGGCGTCGCGACCGATCCGCGCTGCGCCGGTACGACCTCCGGAGGCTCCCGCCGACGCTCCACGCCAGCATGAAAGCCGCACGGATCACCGCCGAGCTCGTCGCCCTCGCCCTGATTGCCACCGTCCTGGTCGCGTGGGCGTGCGCGGTGTGGTGGCCCGAGCCGGTGCGGACCTCCGTGCGCGATCTTGACGCCCCGCCGATCACCGGCGCCCCGCCGATCACCGGCGCCCCGGCCGACTGGGGCGTCCCCGTCGTCTCGCAGCAGGGGGTCCACGCCGGCTTGGCCGTGTACGAGGAGTCGTGGGCGCTGGTCCTCTTCGAGGGGCAGGACAATCTGGTGACGCCCCAGGCCGCGATGGCCCTGCGGCGCTCGGATGATGTGCCCATCGGCGCGCTCAGCGAGACGCTCCTGGTCACCACAAAGCGGACCCTCGCGGGGCTCCCGCTGCGGTGCCTGCAGCGGCGCACCTGCGAGGTCCCCATCGACGTCGAGATGCCCCCCGGGTTCCGCGACCCCTTCTCGATTCTGGACCGCGGCGTCCTTGGGCTGAACAACTTCGTCGGCTCCATCATCATGGCAGGGCGCGATCGGCGGCTGCCGGTCGTGCCCGTCTGGCCGGCGCTGCTCGCCAACATGGCGATCTACGCCGTCGCGCTCGGGGCCGTGCTGCACCTGCTCCCCGCCGCCAGACGCTCGGTCCGCCGCTCCCGCGGCCTCTGCCCGCGCTGCGCCTACCCCGTCGGCGTCTCGCCCGCCTGCACCGAGTGCGGAGCCCCGGTGAGCGCCCGACGCTCGGACCGGGCGCCGGGGCCGGGCGAGCCCGCTGCCTGACGCCCCCGACCCCGATACCATCCCCGACCATGTCAAGGACGATCCGCAGCCAGCGTTTGCTCAGCCTCCCGCCGTTCCTCTTCGACGAGATCGACCGCAAGAAGCGCGAACGCATCGCCGCGGGCGCCGATGTGATCAACCTCGGCGTCGGCGACCCCGACAAGCCCACCGCCGGCTTCATCGTCGAGGCGATGGACAAGGCGATGCGGGAACTGGTCAACCAGCAGTACCCGGCCGTCGGCGGCGGCCTGAAGCTCTTCCGCGAGGCCGCGGCCCGGTTCATGCACGAGCGCTTCGGCGTCACCGTGGACCCGATGCGCCACATCGTCGCCCTGCTGGGGAGCAAGGACGGCATCGCTCATCTTCCATGGGCCGTGACCAACCCCGGCGACGCGGTCCTCGTTCCCGACCCCGCCTACCCGGTCTACGAGATCGGCTCGGCCCTCGCCGGGTGCGAGGTGCGCAAGATGCCGGTCACCCGCGAGACCGGCTGGAAGCCCGTGCTCACCGACAAGGCCGAGCGCGAGACGGTGGGGGCGCGGATCCTGTGGATCAACTACCCGAGCAACCCCACCGCCGCCCCCGCCGACATCGCCTTCTACGAGCGGGTCGTCGAGTGGTGCTCGGCCCGCGGCATCATCGCCGCCTCCGACCTGGCCTACTCCGAGCTCTACTTCGGCGACGGGGAGGGCGCCCGGCCCCCGAGCATCTGGCAGGCCCGCAACGCCAGCATCGAGGACACCCACGCCATCGAGTTCCACTCGCTCTCGAAGACCTTCAACATGACCGGCTGGCGCATCGGATTCGCCGTCGGCCACGCCGAGGTCGTCGGCGCGCTCAACTCCATCAAGAGCAACGTGGACTCCGGCACCTTCAACGCCATCCAGGTCGCCGGCGCCGCCGCCCTCAACCAGTGGAACGGCCCCGACGTCGAGGCCATGCGCCGCCTCTACCGCGAGCGGCGCGACGCCTGCATCCCCGGCCTCCGCGCCGCCGGGTGCGAGGTGGACGTCCCCGACGCCGGCTTCTTCATCTGGGCCCGCACCCCGATCGGCGCCGACGGAAAGCCCATCGACTCGCTGGCCTTCGCCGGGCGGCTCCTCTCCGAGGCCGACGTCGTCGTCGTCCCCGGCGCGGGCTTCAGCCCCGCCGGACGCGACTACTTCCGCGTCGCTCTCACCGTCGAGGCCGACCGCCTCCGCGAGGCCGCCGACCGCATGAGCGCCATCGACTGGCGGGCCGTCTGACCGGCCCCGTACCATCAACCGGCACGCGCCTTAGGCTCCAACTGACCACGATGTTGTGGCCACGGGAACCCGGGGTCGCTTGGCTTCGGATGGTCCAATGACCGATAGCAGGTCGGTGTATCGGTTGGCCGGTGGGTCGGCCGGCTTTGTTGACGATCTGTTCGCTGGGAGGTCGGCTCCATGCTGAACCTGTTCCTCGTGGCGCTGCTGGTCGCGGCCGGCGTCGCCGTAGCCGTGGTCATGAACCGGAAGGCCGCCAGGGAGCGGGCCGAGCGGCTCCGCCGCTACTCCATCCCGGATTCGACGCAGCGCATCCCCCTGGCCCCCCCCGCGCCCCCGCGAGCCCCGGTGCCCGCTCCCGAGGAGATGATCGCCTTCGGCGTGGACCCCACCGAGACGCCCGAGGCGGGCACCCCGATCTTCGACGCATCGCTCGCCACCGAGGCCCTCCGCGGGGCAACCCTGACCGACGAGGAGCCGTCGCTCGACGTCGAGCCCGCCGTCGAGGGGCGCATGGTCATGACGCCCGATGGCGAGATGATCGTCACCACGCCGCCGTTCAAGCTCCGCGAGACTCTCCTGGGCCGGCGCGAGACCGCCTACGCCAAGGCCATCGGCCGCAAGCTCCCACAGGGCGTGGTCCTGTGCCCGAAGGTCCGCCTCGAGTCCCTCCTGACCCCCACGCCCCCGGATGGACGCGACCCCGAGGACTGGCGCACGTGGCGCAAGCGCGTCCGCATGCGGGCGGTGGACTTCGTCGTCTGCGACACCCGCAGCGGCGAGTGGAAGCCCGTCATCGCCATCGAGGTTGACCGGCCTCCCCTGGCCGTCCACAAGATCGGCGGCGGCGTGGACCGCATGATCGACGAGGTCCTCGCCGCGGCGGGGCTCCCGTTCGTCCGCTGCAGCGGCGATCCCGAGTCCGACTGGGGGATGATCGAGCCGTACGTGCGGGAGTCGGCGGTGGCGTGATGCGGCACGGGCTTCCGGCCCGTGTCTTCCCCTTCTTCCCGCTCCGCTCGCCTCCATCCCGCGGCCGCGCTACTCGACCGGCTCCAACAGCCCGTACCTCTGAGCGCGGTCCACAATCTCCTCGAACCCAAGCGCGAGCCCCGCCTCGTTCAGTTCCTCCAGCACCGTTCGCAGCGGCCCCGTCGCATCCGACCTGAGCGCCTCCCGCGACGCCGCGGCGAGCCGGTCCCACGTCTCATCGCTCACTCGCCACCACCGCATCCCCATCACCTTGCTCCACGACCCCGGCACCAGGTGCTCGAACGGCTCCTGCACCCAGCCCATGCCTGTCGGGTCGTCCTCACCCGGCCTGGACGCGAAGCGGATGTTCCGCACCCTCCGGCCGTCCGACCAGAACGCGTAGTCGGCGTCGTAGGTGTTGTGGTAGTACGGCCACGCGAACGCCCCCTGCAGCCGCTCCATCCCGATCGGCGTGTCGAACAGCCGCACCAGTTCGCGCCCCTCCATGTCCTGCACCAGCGGCACCCGGCTCGATCCGCACGTCGCGTCCATCCGGACCCACCCGTGCCCGAGCACGTAGAACTGCACCACCCCGTGCACATACCCCGCCGGCGTATAGGTGACCTGCGCCGGGATCCCCGCCGACCTGAGCAGCGCGGCCGCCCCCACCGCGCTCGTGCAGCACGACCCACCGTGCTCAAGCACCACCAGCGAGGTCGGCCGCTTGCCCCAGTCCGCCGCCTCGCTCGACTCGTAGGGCTTCGTGTTCATGTGCCGCGAGACCTCGCGGGCGAAGCGGATCACGTCCCCCCCGGCCCGCTCCCGCATCGCCGCGGCCATCTCGCGGATCACCGGGGTGTCGTGAACGACCATTTTCGTTGAGGCCAGGTATGGCCGGACCTCCTCGGGATACTCGGAGGGGTCCTTCGGGATCGGGAACTCCCCCCGCGGCAGCGGCGGCTCCCGGCGCAGCACCAGCGACGTGATTGTGACCGTCACCCCCTCCCGCCTCGGCGCCCGGTCCAGCCGCAGCGTGTGCACCGGGTTCCCCGCCGGGTCCTCGTGCACCGCGGCGACCGACACGCCGACCGGCTCTCCCCCGTCCGTCTCCGCGCTCAGCCACCGTGCCACCGGGAACTGCTCGTGGTCCGCCTTGGGGAAGTACCGAAGGAACTCGACGTCCAGGGCCTCCCGCCCGCTGTTCTCCAGCCGCAGGAAGTCCTTGACGAGCACCGCTGCGACCCCCTGCCTCGGGGGCCTTGCCCCGTTCGGAGGCGGCTCGGCGGTCGCCAGCGCCGCGGCGAGCAGAACGGCCAGAGCGGCCACGATCCCCCGGAGGACCTGGGTCGTGCTCATACCGCCTCTTACCCCGGCGGCGCATGCCGAGTTGCGGGGCGGGCCGGATGGCGAATCGCCCCTGGCGCTTGGGGTGGAGGTGGGGGGGCCTCAGCGTCGCGGCTCCCCGGGCGAGGTCACACCAGAAGCGTCGCCGGCTTTTCCAGCAGTTCTTTGACCGTCGCCAGGTACGCCGCGGCCATCGCGCCGTCCACGACGCGGTGGTCGCTCGACATCGTCATCGACATCTCGGTCCCGATGACGACCCGCTTCTCACCCGTCGCGCCGTCGCGCTCCACGATCGGCTTCTCGACCGCCGCCCCGACGGCGAGGATCGCCACGTTCGGCGGGTTGATGATCGCCGTGAAGTGCTCCACGCCGAACATGCCGAGGTTGGAGATGGTGAACGTCGAGTCCGACATCTCCTCCAGCGACAGCCCCTTGCCGCGGGCCTTCTCCGACAGTTCCCGAGTCTGGGCGGAGATCTGCCGCAGGCCCATCTGGTCGGCGTTGCGGAGCGTCGCGACGACCAGCCCGCCGCCGGTGAGTTTCTCGTTGTCCACGGGGATGGCGATGGCGACGCCGATGTTGACGTCCCCCATCACCTCGATGGTCGGGCTCCCCTCCGGGCCGCGGTCGTTCCAGCGGGAGTTCACGAACGGGTGCTGGTGCATGGCCAGGGCGCACGCCCGCACGATGAAGTCGTTGACCGACAGCTTCACACCCTGCGAGGCGAGCTGCTCGTTGAGCTGCTGCCGCAGGGCGAGCAGCGCATCCATCCGGGCGCTGACGGTCACCTGGTAGTGCGGCACCGTCGTCTTCGACTGCACGAGCCGGCGGGCGATCGTCGCCCGCATGTTGGACAGCGGCACCGTCCGCGACCGCAGCCGCGCCCCCGGCGGGGGGACCATCGGCGCGGGCGCCGGCCGCGAGGGAGCCGGCCGCGTCGCGGGCGTCGCTCCCCGTCCGCCGCGCTCGAGCGCCTCCTCCACATCCTTCCGGACGATCCGGCCCCCGGGCCCGCTCCCGCGGATGCCCGAGAGGTCGAGCCCGCTGTCGGCGGCGATCTTCCGGGCCAGCGGCGAGGCGAAGATCCGCTCCCCCGCCTCGGCCTCACGCCCCGGGACCGCCGGCGCCGGGGCCGCGGCCGGGTGACGCCCGTTCATGTCCGCCGTCCCGACATCCTCCCGCTCCGAGAAGCCGGCCCCGGCCTTCTCCTCCGCCTTCCGGATCGGCGCCTCGGCGGGCGCCGAGGCCGCCGCCGCGCCCACCCCGGCCTTGGCCGCGTCCACATCCTCCCCCGGCTCGGCGAGCACCATGATCGTCGTCCCGACCGGGACCGACTTGCCCTCCTGCACCGCGAGGTCCGCCACCGTCCCCTCGTCGAAGGTCTGCAGCTCCATCGTCGCCTTGTCGGTCTCGATGTCGGCGACGACGTCCCCCGAGGCGACCTTCTGGCCGGGTTTCACGTTCCACTTGACGATGGTGCCGACTTCCATGGTGTCGGAGAGGCGGGGCATTTTGACTTCGATGGGCATAGGCGTGATCCAGAAGCGCAGAGCGCAAACCGCAAAGCGCAAATACTAGCGGCGATTCGTGGTCCGGGGTTTCTCGCGGGTGCGGGCGATCATGGCTCCGAAGATCAGCCGGAGCTCGTTGCACTCCGACTCCAGCCCCGCGAGGCGGACGGGTTTGATCCACCCCCGGCGCCCGACGAGGCGGAGCCAGAACCGGGTCTCGTTCAGCTCCTTGACCACTGCGCCCAGCGACTTGCAGAAATCCGGCCGGCCGGCGGCCTCGTCGGCTTCAAACATGTTGGCGCCGACCGAGGTCCCGGCGCCGACCATCTGATCGATGACTCTCGCCGAAACCCGGCGACGCGGCAGCGCGTCCACCACGTCCGGCACCCGGTCACAGAAGATCTCGGCCCGTTCCGGCACCTCCGCCTTCAACCTGGCCATGGAGCACCTCCGCTTTGCGCTTTGCGTTGTGCGCTTTGCGGCTTATACCAGGTTCAAGGTCTTCTTGACCGCCCGAACGATCTTCCCCTTGTGCGGCAGGTACTCCGCCTCGAGGTTCTTCGCGTACGGCGTCGGCACGTCGTCGGTGTTCACCCGCAGCGGCTGGTGGTCGAGGTAGTCGAACGCCCGCTCGCACACCTGCGTGATCACCTCGCTCGCCACGCTCGCGAACGGCCAGGACTGGTCCACCACCACGATCCGCCCCGTCCGCTTGAGGCTCTCGACGACCGAGTCGATGTCCAGCGGCCGGACCGTCCGCATGTCCAGCAGGTCCACGCGGATGTCCTCCTTCGCCAGCTCCGCCGCGGCCTCGAGGGCGAAGTTCACCGGGCGGCCGAAGGAGACGATCGTGCAGTCGCTGTCCCGCTCCCCCGACCAGTCGCCGGCCCGCAGGGCCGCCCTGCCGAACTCGACCGTGTACTCCTCCGCGGGCACCGGGCCCTTGTCCGAGAGCATCCGCTCGGACTCCAGGAAGAAGACCGGGTCGTCGTCGCGGATGGCGGTCTTGAGCAGCCCCTTGGCGTCGTACGGGTTGGAGGGGATGGCGATCTTCAGCCCCGGCACGTTGGAGTACAGCGCCTCGACCGTCCAGCTGTGCGTCGAGCCGAGCTGGCCGCCGGCGCCGTTGTTGCCCCGGAAGACCACCGGGCAGCCGAACTGCCCGCCGGACATGTACAGCATCTTCGGGACGTTGTTGAGGATCTGGTCCGCGGCCACCAGCGAGAACGACCACGACATGAACTCGATGATCGGCCGCAGCCCGTGCATCGCCGCGCCGACCGCCAGGCCCGCGAACCCGTTCTCCGAGATCGGGGCGTCGATCACCCGCTCGGGCCCGAACTCGTCGAGCATCCCCTGCGAGACCTTGTACGCCCCCTGGTACTGCGCCACCTCCTCGCCCATGAGGAAGATCCGCTGGTCGCGGCGCATCTCCTCGGACATCGCTTCGCGGAGGGCCTCGCGGAAGGAGATCTCGCGGTCGGTCTGGATCTGAGTGGTGGGGGGGGAGATGGAGTCGAGTGTTGACATCGGCGTCGTTCTCTTCAGGCGTCCGGGCCCGGGGGAGGGGGACTTGGATGGCGGCGTACGGAGGGAGCCCGGGATGGTAGACTCGCAGCCGCGTGCCGGTCCGGCCGGGCCCCTGACGGGGCGCAGCTCCTCGTCCC
Source organism: Planctomycetaceae bacterium (assembly GCA_044507535.1). Lineage (GTDB taxonomy): Bacteria > Planctomycetota > Phycisphaerae > Phycisphaerales > UBA1924 > CALAFV01. Next base: position 40,901 of record JBIQJK010000006.1, read on the forward strand.
GGGCCCCGCTGGTCGGGCCGTGCCCGGGACCGGGCAAGGATGCGACGGGATCGCCGCGATTCACCGTGGAGTTCGGGCATATGGGCTGGTGGGTTACGGATGTGAAGTCGAGCCTCGGAGTGCCCGGGCTGGTGTCGTGGGTCTTCTGGGTGATCTTCTCGATCGTGCTCCACGAACTCGGGCACGGGTGGACCGCGCTTCGGTGCGGGGACCGGACCCCGGTCGAGACGGGGCACATGACCTGGAACCCGATGGTCCACATGGGGCCGGCGAGCCTGGTGGTCTTCGCCGTCGCCGGGATCGCCTGGGGGCTGATGCCGATCAATCCATCGCGGCTCCGCGGGCGGCATGATGAGGCGCTGGTGGCCGTGGCGGGGCCGGCGGTCAACCTGATGCTGGCGGTCTTCTGCACCGTCGCCGGGGCCCTCTGGATCGCCGCGGCCAGCCCCGCTGGGTGGGGCGTGCTGACCCCCGGCGACACGCTCTACCGCAACCTCCAGGTGTTCTTCATCCTTGGAGCGATGCTGAACTTCGGGCTGCTGCTGTTCAACCTCATCCCGGTGCCGCCGCTGGACGGCTCTCGTATCGCGGCGACCTTCGTGCCGGCGTACCGCCGCGCCATCGAGGGTCCCAACGCGCAGGGGGCGGCGGTGGCCGTGTTCCTGCTCGTGTTCCTCTTCGGCGGCCAGCACGTCTTCGGCTTCGCCATGGAGACGGCGATCGAGGGGCGGGAGCGGGTGCTGGCGATGATCGCGCCGGGGCTCTGAGGGGAGCCCGTTCATGACGATCGGGATGGGTTAACTCACCGCCAACACCACGACCGGTGTGTCGGAGTCCAGGAGCGACAACGCCCCCGGCAAGCTCCGCTCCAGAATAGCCCTCAGCCGCTCGTTCGTTGTGTTCCCGCGGGCCAGCAGGATGATCCAGGGCGGCGGCTGAGTGAGTTGCGGTCGTGCCGAGAGATCGCCGTCCTTTGTGAGAATAGTCGCCGCGGTCCGCCGCGCGTACTCGATGATGAAGCCATCGTCGCTCTCGTGCAGGCCGACCTGCCGCACGTGCTGGCAGCGCACATGGAAGGTCGCCTCCACCCACGCACAGAGCGAGGGCGGCAGGTGAGCGTCGAAGAGAAGTACTCCGGTGGTCACGCCACGAGCGTCGGGTAGTTGAGGCGCCGAGATGCATACTGAAGACACGCCGGGATGTCGTCCAGTTCGAGGTCGGGCAACTCCTCGATGATCTGGGCCGGCGTCAGACCGGCGGCGAGCAGGTCCAGCACGTCGCTCACACGGATGCGCATGCCGCGGATGCAGGGCTTCCCGCCGCACTGCTCGGGGTTGATGGTAATTCGGCCCAAGGGGCCGGAGGGGGCGACTGGCTTGGGGGTGCTCATGGTTCAACTCCGACACGCCGGGCGGCCGTGCCACCGAAGACCTCGTGAACGCCTGCTTCTGGAAGCCTCGTGTGATCCTCAACGATCTCGGTGATTGTCATGCCGCTCTCCACGACACGGACGATTGTGGCGACGGGCATTCATAGGCCGCGGATGCAGGGGCGGCCGCCCATCTTGCCGGGCTCAACCGCGATTCGAGCCCGCCGCGTCATGCGAGCGGCTCATGGCGAAGCCGATGGAGTGGGATCAAGACCAGGCAAATCCAGATCGGCAACAAGGCGACGGTCCCGATCGCGGCCGGCAACCATCCCCACTCGGCGGAAAGTACCCAGGGGACCATGACAGCCACGAGCAGAGCAAAGCCCGTGAATGCCAGCCGCTTGGTCTTCGCGAACAATGCCGGGTGCTTGGCGGCAAGTTCTCTGTCTCGATCGGCGTCCCAGCTCTGGGCCCGTTGCTGCCGCCGCGCGATGAAGGTCACAGCGTCGCAGAGTGCCACAGCGAGAATGCCCGCGATCGCCGCGGCGGCCCAGGACCCGGAACCCGCCAGGTAGAACATGGAGACCACCAATGCCCCGGAAGCGATGCATATCACACCGATGATCATCGGGTGCTGCATCGCTCTCAAAGCATCCGAAAGCGGTCGAGTCTGACCTGCTTCCATGCGGACCTCCGTCACAGCAACGGATTCTTCGCCCCCTCCACGTACCCCCGCGTCGGGCTCAGGTTCGGCTGGATGTTCAGGTACACGTCGCTGTAGAGCTCCGCCTCGACATCGGGGACCGGCGACTGCTCCGCGAACTCGACCGCGTCCCGCACCTCCTCCTTGACCTCCTTCTGCATCGCCAGGAACTCCGCCTCCGTCATCGCCCCCCGCCCGCCCTGCTCCGGCGTGTCCATCAGGTGCTTGGCGAGCAGGTCGATCGAGTCCCGCTCCTTGACCTTGTCCACCTCCTCCTTCGTCCGGTACTTCTGCGGGTCCGACATCGAGTGCCCCTGGTACCGGTACGTGTGCAGGTCGACGAACCCGGGCCGCTGCGTCTCGCGGCAGTGGTCCACGAACGGCTTGAACAGGTCGTACAGCTTCAGCACGTCCATCCCAGCCTCGTCGTCGATCTTCAGCCCCTCGATCCCGTACGCCGCGCTCTTGGCCAGCAGGTTGTGCGCCATCGTCGTCCCGCGCTCGATGCTCGTCCCCATCGAGTAGCGGTTGTTCTCCACGACGTAGATCACCGGCAGCGAGTACAGCCCCGCCAGGTTCATCGCCTCGTGCAGCGCCCCCTGGTTCAGCGCCCCGTCCCCCAGGTAGCACAGGCACACCAGCTTCTTGTCCGTCTCCTTCATCACCTCGCGCCGGTACTTGGTCGCGAACGCCAGCCCCGCCCCCAGCGGCGTCTGCGCCCCGACGATCCCGTGCCCGCCGTAGAGCTGGTTGGGCTTGTCGAACATGTGCATCGACCCCCCCTTGCCCTTGGCGCACCCGGTGATCTTCCCGAACATCTCCGCCATGCACGCCCGGGCCGACATCCCCCGGGCCAGCGCGTGCCCGTGGTCGCGGTACGCGGTGATGATCGGGTCGTCCTTCACCGTCGCCCCGATCGTCCCCACCGCGCACGCCTCCTGCCCGATGTACAGGTGGCAGAACCCGCCGATCTTCGCCTGCTGGTACGCCTGGGCGCAGCGGATCTCGAACTCCCGGATCAGGTACATCATCCGCAGCCAGCCGATGAGCGTCTCGTTCGGCAGCGACGCGGAGACGCCCTGCCGCCCGCTCGGGGCGGCGGGGGTGGTCGGGTGTTTGGGCGATGGAGCGGCGGTCGTGGGATTGGCCATCGTGGGGAGTTCCAGCGGTCAGGGGTCGTCGGCCGCGGGCTTCGTGCCGTCGCGGCCGAGGGGCCGGGGGCCCCGGCTCCAACTCTAGGGCGGGACGGGTTCGGGCGTTCGCACCCGGGGCGGGAAACGAAACGCGGCCACGCCGGGGCGTGGCCGCGAGTCTGTTCGGGATGTCCCCGCCGGCCGTCGCCGGCGGCGCGGTCAGGGCGTCGGCCGCTGCTCGGCGAGCGCCGCCGCGTCGATCCGCACGTGCTCCACCGACGCCGGGATCGCCTGGGTCTGCAGCAGCACCAGGGCGTACTGGAGCTGCAGGTCGATCCCCTCGGTGATGAGCCGGTTGGGGTCGGGGGGCGGCTCCGCTCCCTCGACCCGCTGGTTGTTCTCGTCGATCTCGATCACGTCCGCGTTCTGCCGCAGCAGCAGCGCCTCGCTGATCTGGTCCGGGAGCATGTTCAGCCGCACGTGCGGGTCCACGCCCCAGGTCTCCTGCCCCTGCTTGCGGTGGATGATCGTCCCGTCCGGGAGCCGGTAGTGCTGCGTCGTGAGCTTCAGCAGCGAGTTGCTCGTCAGCCCGTAGACGTTCTGCACCGAGCCCTTCCCGTAGGAACGCTCCCCGATCACGATCGCCTGGATGTCCCCCTTGTCCGCGTAGTGCTTGATCGCCCCGGCGACGATCTCCGACGCCGACGCCGCCCCCTCGTTGATCAGCACCGCCAGGGGCACGCCCTGGAGCACGGCGCCCCGCGGCCGGGCCACCTCCGCCCGGTCGTCCCCGGTCGTGGAGACGATCGTCCCGCTCGGGATGAACGTGTTGGCCACGCTCACCGCCTGCGTCAGCAGCCCGCCTGGGTTGAACCGCAGGTCCAGGATCAGCCCCTCGAGCCCCTGCGCCTTCATCTCACGGATCGCCTGGTGCAGCTCCTCCGTCGTGTCGTCCTGGAACTGCGAGAGCCGGATGTACCCGATCTTGCTCTCCGGGTCGATGAACCAGTCCCACTCGTCCTCCTTCACGCCCAGGCGCCGCCACCCCTTCACCGAGTGAAGCGGGATCACCTCGCGCGCCAGCGTGAAGTCGATGTCCCGGGTGACGTCCTTCCCCTCGTCGTCCTTGCCGACTACCCGCTCCATGGTGATGGTCACCTTGGTGTTCGGCTCGCCGGTGATCAGGTCCACCGCCTGCTGGAGCGTGAGCCCAGCCGCGGACTGGCCGTTGATCTTCTTGATCAGGTCGCCGCCGCGGACCCCCGCCCGCTGCGCCGGCGTCCCCTCAAGCGGCGTCACCACCTTGATCAGCTGCGTCGCCTCGTCGAGCTGGATCTGGATCCCGACCCCCTTGAGCTTCCCCTGGGTCATCCGCTCGAACCGGGCGACCTCGTCCGGCCAGACGATCGCCGTGAACTCGTCCAGCTGCGCCATCGCCCCGTCGCCGAACTCCCGCAGCAGGGCGGCCTCCGGCAGCGCCACGCTCGTCCGGTTCACCCTCATCAGGTCCTCGAGAACCTTGATCACGTCGAACCGGTTCAGGTTCCCCGTCCGGGCCGCCAGCTCCGCCTTCCGGGCGTCGATGAAGTCGAGCATCTTCTGCCGGGCCCCGGCGTCCGCGATCTTCGGGAACACCGGCTCCAGGTCCGTCGTCGTCACCATCGTCCGCACCGAGTCCAGCCCGCCGATGAGCAGGTCCCGGTGCCCCTTGGTGTTGTGGTCCACGTGGTAGGTCGCCGCGCGGTCGATCGCCGTCAGCACCATCTGGGTCGTCACCCCCGCCAGCTTCTGCCGGTAGTCCTCCCCCAGCCCGTTGTACGGCGGCAGCGGGTCCTTCCCCTCGTTGATCCGCGCCTGGTTCCGCAGCTCGTAGAACCGCTCCGGCACGAACAGCCGGATCATGTTCAGCCGGTGCCCAAGCCGCTTGAGGTCGTCCGCGTACGCCCCCTTCTCGTCCAGCAGCACGCTCAGGCGGTAGAACAGCTCGTTGGCCGTCAGCCAGTCGCGCTCCGCCTCCGCCTTGTGCGCCGCGGCCTCCGCCTTGGCGATCAGCTCGCGGATCCGCGGCTGCGCCAGGATCGCGTCCTTGTCCTCCGGCAGCGCCAGCACGTGCAGCTCCACCGCGTGCTTGAGCGCGGCGCTCAGCGTCGAGGCCGTCTCCGGCTTGACCAGCTCGGCCGCCAGCGACTCCTCCGCCTCCGCGATCTTCGCGGCACGCTCCTCGGCCTGCTTCGCCCGGTTCTGCTCCAGCATCTCCGGGAGCGACCGCAGGCGGACCAGCGACGGGTCCGTGCTGTCCTCCGGCAGGGCCCGGAGGGACTTGATCGCCTCCTCCATCCGCCCGCTCCGGGCGTCGCTCCAGACCTGCCGCGAGAGGTCGCCCACCGTCGCGATCTGGGCCGCGGGGGCCGGCGCATCAGCCGCCGGTTGCGCCAGCGCCGCCGGGGCTCCGATTATGGGGAGCGCGGCGAACGTGGCCGCTGTGATCAGGGATGCGAACAGTCGGCGCGCGGGTGACTGACGTGTCATTCTGTTTCCTTGCCTGGCCCGTCCCGGTGGGCCATCCCTCAGGTACGTCCCTGCCGCCCCTGACGTTCGCCAACCGCGCTTTGCGGCCGGCGCCCCAGGGCCGAAGGCAACCCCGCATCGGCACATGCCTCCGCCGGCATCAGCCGGCACGGGCCTTGGCCGGAGGCTGAACCCGTCTCAAGCATACCCGATGGCTACAACGCCCCATGGAAGCCGTTTATTGGAACCTTCATCGACGCCCGGGGTTGCGGATGCCCCCCCGTGACCCGCTCCGCCGCGCCTGCGACTTGATGACCGCGTACACCACCGCCGGCCCCGCCACCGCCGCCACCAGCGCCAGCACCGCCACTTCAAACCGCCCGGGCCCGATCACCCCCGCCCCCACCAGCCCAGCCGCGGCCAGGCCGCACGCCGGCCCGCCCCCGTACCCCACGCCGATCAGCGCCTCGTGCACGCCCCCAGCATCCACCTGAGCCGACCCCACCTCCATCGCGTAGTACAGCGCCGCCGAGTAGATCGTCCCCATCCCCACCCCGAAGACCGCCAACCCCGCGATCATCACCGCCAGCGCGGGCCCGGCCATCCCCCCCTCCGCTCCCCCTGCCGGATCCGGGCCGAGCAGCGGCTGGGCCAGGATCGACGCCGCGAACCCCGCCAGCAGCAAGATCCCGCCCACGATCGGTGTCGCCCACCGCCCGTGCCACCCGTGCCAGAACTGCATGACCACGAACGTCAGCATGCGGGTGAAGAGCCACGTCGCCGCGATGGGCGTGTGCCACTTCCCCTCGATCCCCATCATTGCCAGGGCCGTGGGGAGGTACGGCTGCAGCGCGCTGTAGACGAGGTAGCTCGCCGGTAGCTCCCACCGCACCACCGAAAGCAGGTCCCGGTACACCGGCGGGTGCGGCTCCGGGATGTAGTCCGCATGGTGCCCCGGGTCGCGCCGGAACAGGGGCAGCAGCCCGAGCGACAGCAGGTGCACCGCCCCCGCCGCGGCGACGACCTCCAGCGGCCGCGGCGCGACCAGCGGAGCCATCGTCAGGAACGTCACCACCTGCGCCCCCGACCAGACGATGTTGAACCTCCCCACCGTTGTTCCGAGCGTCTTCGCCGCCCCCCCCCCCCCCGCCCCCGCGCAACCCACCCACCCCCCCCCCCCCCCCCCCCGCGCCG
>JBIQJK010000006.1:47817-91444 GCA_044507535.1 Planctomycetaceae bacterium
TTCCCCGCCCTCCCCCCCGAAAGGAAGCTCTCCACCACCGGCCAGAGCACGCCCGTCAGCAGGCTGTAGACGCCGATGAGCACCCAGAACGCCCACGCCCCCTCTTCGCCCCCGGCGAGCCACCGCCGCACCGCCAGCGGGAAGAAGCACGCCCCGCCGAGAACCAGCATCAGGCCGACGAGCGCCCCACGCCCGGAGAGCCAGTCCCACCGGGCGACCAGCCGCCGCAGCACCGGCCCGACCGTGAGCGCCCCGACGATGTACGTCACACCCTGCAGCAGCCCCGCGCCGTAGTTCTGCGTCGTCGTGAAGCCGTACGCCGACTTCCCCAGGAACGCGAACCCGGTGATCACCGCCGCCCCGGACACGCTGTTGAGGAAGGTGAACGCGAGCACCGCCCACATGGGCGAGGCCCCCCCCGGGGCTTCGGGACGGACGCAAGGGCGAGGGGCGGCGGCTGGAAGGGTGCTCATGGAGCGAGACCGGGCATCGCAGGGCGGGGCACGACGGGTCCCGCGGCGCGGGCCGCGGGCGGCCCCCCGCCCGCGACCCGCCGGCTTCTTCCGGCCGGTCGTTGCCAAGCGGCGGGAGCGATCGTAGCATCGCCCCAGAGGAGTTCATGGCGTCTCCGGGACGCCGGCGTGTGCCCGTAGCTCAATTGGATAGAGCGCTGCCCTCCGAAGGCAGAGGTTTCAGGTTCGACTCCTGACGGGCACGTTTTCCGATCAAGCCGGCGACAGGGCGGCCCTCAGCGGCCGCCCTTATTTGTTCCACTTTGTTCGTTCCGGCTTGTTCGTTCCGGATTTCTCGCTTCGGCGCGGCCCTCACCCGCCCCCTTCCCCTTCCACGAACTCCGCGGCCGACGGGCTCAGCGCCACTTCCCCATTGAAGACACGTCTGACCGCTGCCCGGATCGCCCCCGGCCCGTCGAGCTTGACGACGTACCCCCGCGCCCCCACCGCCAGCGCCGTCTCCACCGCCCACCGCTCCGCGATCCCCGAGAGGATGCAGATCCGCGCCGGGTCCGCGCGGTAGCGGGTCAGCTCCATCACCGCCTCGATCACGTTCCGCCCCGGCATGTCCAGGTCGAGCAGCACGACGTCCGGCCTCAACCGCACCACCGCGTCCACGAGCCCGTCCGCGTTCCTGAGGCACCCCACCACGTCGCAGCCCGGCGTGCCCCCGACGATCGCCTCGACCGCATCCCGGACCGGCCGATCGTCGTCCACGATGAGGACCCGGATCGGCCCGCCAACACACTTACTCGTCACGCCGCGGTCCTCCGGCTTCGTGGCCCGATCGCCGCGCCGAATATACGCGAGGCCCGCCGCGCCGCGGGTAAATCCGCGCTCATATCCCCCGCCGCGCCGTTCCTCGGCACTCGCACGCCACGCCGAACTCGCGGCAGATCGGGTGGTCCGCGCACCCCCCGATGCCTCCTCCCGGGCACCTCGCCTTGCACGCCCGCCGCCCGTGCCAGATCAGCATGTGGCTCACCGCGCACCACTTCTCCCGCGGGAACAGCGCCATCAGCTTCTGCTCGATCTTCGCCGCCGCCGTCCCCTGCTCCACCAGCGCAAACCGCTGGCTCAGCCGCTGCACGTGCGTGTCCACCGGGATCCCGTAGTTCAGCCCGAACGCGTTCCCCAGCACCACGTTCGCCGTCTTCCTCGCCACCCCCCGCAGGCTCAGCAGATCCTCCATCGTCCGCGGCACCTCGTTGCCGTACCGCTCCACGATGTCCTTCATCGCCGCGTGCACGGCCTTCGCCTTCATCCGGTAGAACCCCAGCGACCGGATGTACGGCTCGATCTCCTCCGGCGTCGCCGCGGCGTAGTCCGCCGGCGTCGGGAACCTCGCAAACAGCGCGGGCGTCGCCTTGTTCACCCCCACGTCCGTCGTCTGAGCCGACAGGATCGTCGCGATGAGCAGCTCGTGCGGGTTCTTGTAGTCCAGTTCGCAGTGCGCCGTCGGGTAGTGCCTCTCCAGCGCCTCCAGCAGCCGCTGCGCCCGCCGCTTCTCCGCCGCCGTCACCTGGGGCAGCGCGAACGGCAGGTCGCCGTTCTCCCCCGCCGGCGTCCTCCGCGTCGTCGGCCGGGAGGCCGCCTTCTTCTTCACCCCCGTCGTCTTCGACGTCGCGGCTGTGCGCTTGCGCCCCATCAGCGTTGCCCCTTCAGCAGCCGGGGCTCCTCCAGCCGCGGCTCATCCGCCGGCGGCGATGCCGGCGTGCCGCTTCCGTTCGCCTCCGCATCCCTCGCCCCCCCTGCCCCCCACGCCCCCGCCGCCAGCGCGACCAGCACGCTCACCATCACCGTCGCCATCAGGATCCTCGCGATCGGGTGCAGGTCGTTGAACGCCGCCTGGTGCCGCAGCGCGGTCTCGGTCTCCCCCGCCAGCGCCGCCGCCCGGTACAGCGTCACCGCCCGGTTCATCGCCTGCGACACGATCAGCAGCTGCGCCGCCAGCGCCGCCGCCGCCACCGTCAGCCCCAGCACCCGCAGGGCCAGCGACACCCGCGGCCCCCTGACCCGGAACACGCCGATCAGCAGCCCCAGCGTCACCACCGCCACGATCGCGCACGGGAACTGCACCAGGTCCCCGATCAAAAACACCCGCTCCGCCACCTCCCCCGCCGCCAGCAGCCAGTGCGGCCCGTCGTACGCCTCGTACGCCGGCAGCCTCGCGTCCAGCCGCTTGAGGGTCGGAAAGATCACCGCGGCCGCCGCCGAGGACATCACCACCGTCCCCAGCCACAGCCCCAGCGAGACCAGGTGCGCCATCTGCGTGAACCGGTGCCATGGGGTCATGCGCGGATCGTACACGTCCCCCTCCGCCGGTGGTGCCGCGCCCAGCGCCGGAATACAACCTCTCCCATGGAGACGCCCCGACTCGGCATCGCGATGGCCGGCCTCGACGGCGAGCGACTCGGCCTCAGCCCCGCCGCCGCCAGCGACGCCCGCGCCCTGATCGACTGGGTCCGCGCCAGCGGCTTCGCCGCCGTCCAGCTCGACGCCGCCGCCCCCGGCATCCGCCCGCGCGACCTCGACCGCTCCGGCCGGCGCGACCTCGCCGCGGTCCTCCGCCGCGCCGACCTCGCCTGCGCCGGCCTCGACCTCTGGATCCCCCCCGAGCACTTCGTCTCCCCCGCCCACAGCGACCGCGCCGTCTCCGCTGTCCTCGCCGCGATCGAGCTCGCCTCCGAGCTCTCCCTCCTCGCCGAAGGCGGCAAGAAGTCCCCCGGCCTGCGCCGCGGAGCCTCCCTCTGCCTTACCCTCCCAGCCTCACCCCCCGCCGACATCCTCGGCGCCCTCAGCGCCCACGCCGCCCGCCACGGCGTCCGCATCGCCGACCACGCCTGGCCCATCGCCGAGCCCGAGGCTGACGCATCCCCCTGGATTGGGGTGGGTGTTGATCCCGCCGCGGTCCTCAGTGCGGGCGAGGACCCCGTTGCCCTTGCCGCACGTCTCGGACCCCGTCTCGCCGCGGCCCGTGTCACCGACGTCGCCGCCGCCGGTCCCACCGCCGGCCGCATCCCCCCCGGCGCCCCCGGCGGCCGCCTCGACCTTCTCGCCTACGCCGCCTCTCTCACCATCGCCGGATACACCGGCTGGGCCGTCCTTGACCTCCGCGGCGTTCCTGACCAGGCCGCGGCCGCCGCCACCGCTCAAGAAGCCTGGCAGGCCACCGCCCTCTGACACGAGTGCCGAGCGCCGGGTGCCGGGTGCCTAGCTCCCGAGCAACCCCAACCCCTGCAAGTCCTGCACGGGCTCCTCGAACGAGCACGACCCGTACGACAGCGCGAACTCCCGCCGCGACTGCTCGATCTCGTACGGCGCCAGCTCGTGCGTCCGCCACCGGACCCCCCCCTCGCTCACCTCGATGCTCGCGGCGTCGCGTTCTTCGAGCAGCTTCTCCGCGCCGTCAACGTCGAGCTTCCTCGCCCGCACGAACGCCGCCGCGAGGAAGACGTTCAGGAACCCGTGCATCACCCCGCGCGGGCACCCCGGCTCGTACGTCAGGTTGTGCTCGGCCCGGATCGGGTGGTGCAGCCCGGCCGTCGCCTTGAACGGGACGTCCGCCGCGTGGCACCCCGCGATGAACTCCGCCACCGTCCGGGGGCTCGGGAACGCCTCCGGCGTCACGCCCCCCGTGCGGATCTTCGCGCCCGCGTCCGAACCCGCCAGCGCCGCCAGGAACCCCCGGATGTCGCCCCCCTCCTTCACCGGCAGCTCGAAGAACGGGAACAGCTCGTCCGGCACCAGGTCCAGCGCCTCGTCGATCGCCGTCGCGCTCGCGGCCCGCAGCTCGATCGCGTCGATCACCGCCAGCCCGTTCTCCGCGCGCGAATGCTCGTGGTTGAACGCGAAGATCGCGTCGAGGTTCTCGTCGAGGTCCCCGTCGATGATCGCCGACAGCCGCCAGCCGGGGAACGGCTCATCCGCCGCCGCCGCCCCGCCTCGCCGCGGCCCGGGGACCAGCTCGTCCGTCTCGTCCGCGACCGCCACCTCGACCACGTCGTCCATCCCCGGCATCAGCCCCTTGGCCGCGCCGCGGAACTCCTCCAGCCGCGACACCGGGCAGATGAACCGCCCGAGCATCCAGTGGTGCGTCGAGCCGAGGTATCTCGCGTAGTTCTCCACCGCCGGTTGCATCGCCAGCTTCGCCGGCGGGAACAACCCCGCGTAGTCCACCAGCCCCCTCAGCAGCGCCCGCAGCGGCGCACGCACCGACGACGGGATCGGCTGTCCGTTCACGGGCGGCGGTGTCGCGGGCGCGGTCATGGTCTGGCCTCCTTGTCAGCAGGGTGTCACGAGCAGAACGATAGTCGGCGCGGGCAGTGGGGGGGTGAGCCCGCGCTGCGCCCGCCCGGCGGCGGTTGCTTCTACTTCGCGAGCTTGGCGACGAGCCGCCAGACCGTGTGCCGGTCCGTCTGCCTCCCCACCCTGGCGTTGAACGCCTCGACCAGCTCGTCGAACTTCCGCGTGTAGGGGAGTTGGTCGCGCTGCCCCAGCGTCCCCACCGCCCCCTCGACCATCGCCCGCAGCGCGGCCTCCTCCTCCGGCGTGATCCGCGGCGGCGCGGTCGCCGCACGCCCCGAACGCGGCAGCTTCCCCGCCTTGCGCAGGTTGTGCAGCCGGTGGAAGACGTCGCGCCGCGTCAGCCCCGCCCCCTCGGCCCCGAGCTCGCGGTACAGCGCCTCGAACTCCTCGGTGTACGGCAGGTCGTCCAGCGTCCGCCCCACCGCCGCGTACGCCGATGCGTACCGCTCCACCTCCGCCGCGGCCTGCGTGTGCCGGTCCTTCCCCTCGATCAGCGGCTCGCCGAAGAGCGACGGCGGCGGCTCGGGCTGCGGTGCGGGCGGGCTCGCTTCCCCCGCCTCCGGCTCGCTCCGGCGCGCACGACGCGCCTCGACCGCGCGGGCGAGCGCCTCGCGGTACCCGCTCCGCCCCGCATTCCCCCCGGACCGGTACCGCCGCACCACGTTCGCCGCTCCCAGCCACTCCTGCACGTCGCGCGACGCCCGGCTCCCCTTCACCCCCGCCTCCGCGATCGCCCCGTTGATCTCCTCCAGCGTCAGTTGCGACAGCGCGTGCCGGCCGGAGGCGTCGCACCGCCGCACCAGCGCCCCGACGATCTGGTGCGCCGTCCGGAACGGCACCCCCTTGTTCACCAGGTACTCCGCCAGGCTCGTCGCGTCCAGGTGCCCGCGGTCCAGCCCGCCGACCCCGCGGAACGCTGCCGTCGCGACGATCCGCGCCGTCATCGCCAGCGAGTCCATCAGCGTGTCGTACGACGCGAACAGGTGCCGCTTGTCCTCCTGCAGGTCGCGGTTGTACGCCAGCGGCAGCCCCTTGCAGATCGTCAGCAGCGAGACCAGGTGCCCGTACACGCTCCCGCACCGCCCGCGGATGAGCTCGAGCATGTCCGGGTTGCGCTTCTGCGGCATCATCGACGAGCCGGTCGTGTACGCGTCCCCCAGCGTCAGGAAGCCGAACTCCGTCGAGCAGTACAGGATCCACTGCTCCGCGAGCCTCGAGAGGTGCATCGCGCAGCGCGACATCGCGTACAGCGCGTCGAGCGCCTCGTCCCGCGACGCCGTGGCGTCGATCGCGCTCTCCGACGGCCCGCCGAAACCGAGGGCCTCGGCCGTCTGTTCGCGCCGGATCGGCAGCGACGTCCCCGCCACCGCCCCGGAGCCCAGCGGGCTCTCGGCCGCGCTGGCGCAGGCCAGGCGCAGGAACTCGGCGCGGTCTCGCGACAGCATCGCGTGCCACGCCATCAGCTCCCCTCCCAGGGCGATCGGCTGGGCCCGCTGCAGGTGCGTGTACGACGGCAGCACCAGGTCCCCCTGCCGCTCCGCCAGGTCCTCGATGGATTCCAGCACCGCGTCCGCCGCCGCCGCGGCCGCCTGCATCGCGTCCCGCAGCCACAGGCGAAGGTCCAGCGCGACCTGGTCGTTGCGCGACCTGGCCGTGTGCAGCCGCCGCCCCGCGTCGCCGACCTTCTCGACCAGCGCGGCCTCGATGCACATGTGCACATCCTCGAGCTCGACGCGCCACCCCGGCCACGCCCCCGGCACGCCCACCGCCGTCGGCCCCGCCGGGGCCGACTCGATCTCGCGCCGGATCTCCGCCAGCCCGCGCTCGATCGCTGCGAGGTCCTCCGGCGAGATCAGCCCGGAGGCCTCGAGCATCCGCGCGTGCGCCAGCGAGCCGCGGATGTCCGCCTCGTACAGCCGCGTGTCGTACGACAGCGACTCGACGAACCGCGCCGCCAGCGGGTCGGCCTCCGACCCGCCGCTCTTGGCGTGCTCCCAGGGCTTGTGGGCGGGGGCGGTCATGGCTGCTCGGGCGCATCTCCCGCCGGCGCGGGCCCGCCGGCCCCATTGAAGAGGGCCTCGGGGTTGTCCAGCCCGCCGGGGACGACCTCGGCGATCCAGATCTGGCTGCTGGGCTTCTCCTCGCCCTGCATCTTCACGCCCCGCTGCGCCGTCCACATCAACAGCGTCCCCTCCCGGTTGAAGACCGGCAGGATGTCCGCCCCGTCCGCGAAGGTGATGCGGCGCTTGCGCAGCTCCGCCGGCGGCTTGTCGAGATCGACCTCGACCGCGAAGACCTCGTAGTTGTGGTGGCCGACCTCGCTGGTCCCGTAGACGAGGTACTTCCCCGAGGGGTGCCAGAAGGGCGCCCAGTTCACGTTCGAGTCGTCCGTGATCTGGTGCTCACGCTTGATCCCCACCGGCACGCCGTCCACGTAGTTCAGCTCGGCCACGAACAGCTGCAGCCGGTCGTCCCCGCGCCGGTCCGAGCGGTAGCAGATGTAGTTGCCGTCCGGCGAGAAGAAGGGCCCGCCGTCGTACCCCTCGTTCTCGATGATCGGGTACTGCTTCTGGTGGGCCACGTCGTAGATCCAGATGTCCGCGTCCGGCCGGCCCTGCTCCCCTTCCTCCTCGCGCACGTGGGCGTAGACCACGAACCGACCGTCGGGGGAGTACGCGCACTCGGCGTCGTAGCGGGGCCGCTCGAAGAGCGGCCGCACCTGGTACGGCTCCCACGACCGCACGACGCTCTGCACCCCCTTCTTCGCGTCGACCGTCTTGGTCGCGACCGACGCGAGCGTCCCCCGCATCACGTCCGTCTCCTCGGGGAACATCCACTGGTAGCTCCGCCCCTGCACCTGGAACCCGGACTTCTGCTGCTGCGCCGGCGGCACCTTCGTGGACCCGAAGATGAAGTCGTACCGCAGGTCGGTCGTCCACGTCTGGGGGTGGAAGAACCCGCAGGTGTTCGCCGTCCCCGGCTCGCTCAGCCGCACCGGCGGCTTCATCCCGGTGACCTTCCCCGCGGCGTCGCGGACGAGCTCCGCGGCGTACATCGAGTAGTACGGCTCGGCCTCCTGCCCCGGCTGCGGCGCCGGCACGGCCTGGAAGATGATCCAGCGCGAGTCCGGGCTGAAGTACGCCTCGCCGGCGCGGACGAACTGCGTCCGGGCCGTGATCTGGACGTGGTTCCGCAGCAGCGGCGCCTCCCCGGTGCGCCAGTCGAGCGGCTCGGTCTTCTCCGCCGCGGCGGCCGGCTGGGCCTGGGCCCGCGGCGCCGGCTCCTGACCGGGCTCCTGCTTGGGCTCGGGCGCGGTTGTGGCCGCGGCGGCGCCGGTGTCGGGGGAGCAGGAGGCGAGGGCGAGGGCGGCGAGGAGCGCGGCAACGGGGGCGCCGTGGGTCTGCTTGGGCACTGCTGTTCCTTTCCGGCTGCTATGGTTCGCCGCGCCGGACCCACCCGGGGGCCGGGGCGCGGCTCGGTGCGGGGAAGCCTAGCGGGCGGAGCGCCCCGCGGCAGCCGTCGCCGCCGCAAATGACCCCACCGGACGACAGGGCGCACGCCCCCGAGATGGCCAACGCAGACCTGCAGATCGTGCACCGGGGGGAGCGGGTGGTCGTGGTGGACAAACCCGCCGGCCTGCTCAGCGTCCCCGGCAAGGGGGAGGCCAACCAGGACTGCGCCGTCGCCCGCGTCCGGGCGATGTTCCCGTCCGCCACCGGCCCGATGGTCGTCCACCGCCTCGACATGGACACCAGCGGCCTGCTGATCGTCGCCCTCGACCCCGAGGCGCAGCGCGAGCTGTCCATGCAGTTCGAACGCCGCGAGGTCGAGAAGAGTTACACCGCTCTCGTGGACGGGACGGTCCCCCTCGAGAGCGGCACGATCGACGTCCCCATCCGGATGGACCCGGCCAACCGCCCCTACCAGGTGGTGGACCGCTCCCACCGCCGACCCGCGGTCACCTGCTACAAGGTCCTCGCCTACGAGACGGACCGGACGCGCCTCGAGCTGATCCCCATGACGGGGCGGACGCACCAGCTCCGCGTCCACTGCGCCCACATGGGCCACCCGATCCTCGGCGACGTCCTCTACGGCCCCCAGCCCCGCACCGCCGAGTCCGCCCCGCGCCTGATGCTCCACGCGGGGATGCTGGCCTTCACGGATCCGGAGTCGGGGCGGCGGCTCCGGGTGGTGCGGCCGGCGCCGTTTTGATCTCCGCCGCGCCGGTCAATGCCGGCGATTCGAGCTTCATCGCCGTGCGCAGGCGGCGCCATGCCTCGGCGACGTCGGCGAGGTCGTAGAGCCGGCCGCACTCCGGGCACGCGCTCGTCGGTTCCAGCCCCTCCAGGCCGTAGTGGCACGACAGGCACGGGAGCTTCCCCTCGCCGCTCATCACGGCGACCTGCCGGCGCAGCCTGCGCCGGGCCATGATCCCGACGAGCAGCGCTGCGAGATGGCACGGAGCGAGCACCAGCATGAACCACATGCTGAAGCCGCGGAGCAAGGCGGGGAGGAGGATGCATAACAGCAGAAGAGGCGTGAACTCAAGCACCCAGCAACCGCACATCGCCGCGACGTACCAGTCCGGAAGGCGCAGGTCAAAGGGCGGCGCCTGAGACGCAAGGTTTGCCCGCGGCATGAAGAACGTATTGAGCCGCCCCCGCCACCGACCCATCTCGCGAGTCGGGCGGCCCACTTACACCACCGCCGCGTCCGTGTCGCCGGCGCTCAGCCCCGCGGCCCGGAGGACGAGCATCACGGCGAAGGCGTCGCGCTTCGTGAACGCCTTTGACTCGTAGCTGTCGATGTCCAGCACGCCCCAGCACGAGCCGTCCTGCTCGAAGCAGGGGACGACCAGCTCCGACCGGTCGCGCGGGTCGCAGGCGATGTACCCCTCCCCCAGGCGCGAGACGTCCTCGACGACCAGCGCCTTGCGGCTCAGATACGCCCGGCCGCACGCCCCGTGCAGGCCGATGGGCGAGCACGCCGGCTTGTCCCGGCGCGGGCCCAGGACCAGCTCCTGCCCCCCCGGCGCGGGGGTGTAGAACCCGATCCACGAGATCGGCCCCCGCGGCGCGGATGCCTCTCGCTCGGGCACGAGCCCGAAGGCCTCCCAGAACGCATCCACGAACGCCTGCATCCGCGCACCGCGGTCCAGCTCCGGGGGCAGGGCGCGCATCGCCGCGGCGAGGGGGGCGTAGTCTCGCATCAGCGCCGAGTCGGACTCCCTGGATTGCAGAGGCATGCCATCAGTGTAACGGCCCGGCCGGCGGACGGATCGCAAAAGAAACAACCGCCCGTCTCCGGGCGGCTGTGGCATGGAAAGGCCTGAGTGAGGGGGGCCGGAAGCCGGCCGCGGCTCAGAGGGTCGCCGAGGTGTAGGGGAGCAGGCCCATGAAGCGGGCCCGCTTGATCGCCTGGGCGATCATCCGCTGCTCGGCGGCGGAGGTCTGCAGCCGCTTGCGCCCGTAGATCTTGCCGTTGGGGGACATCAGCCGGCGGAGGGTCTCGACGTCCTTGTAATCCACGTAAGTCTTGCCGGCGGCGGTCTTCTTGGCGACCTTGATCTTCGGGGTGTTGCCGAATCGGGCGAACCTGCTCATCAGTCGATGCTCCGTCCTGGTCTGGGGCCCGGCGTCGGTAGGGGGGAGCCGGGCGACGGTGGTTGAAAATCGGCCCCGGGGCCACACTGGCCCGGGGGCCGGAACGATACGCACGGGGCGCCCCGCCGACCACACGCACCCGCCCCAGCCGGACGGGCAGGTACGAGAAGAGGGGGGAGGGGGGTCAGTCGTCCAGGCGGCCGGCCCGGAGACCGTCCACCGAGATGGCGTGGGTCTTGGTCAGCATCAGCGACAGGGCCGTGAGGATCAGCAGCCCGTTCTCGAAGACCTTGCACCACCCGACGCCGCCGGTGCAGATCAGCCCCCGGTCGCCGAAGCAGCCGCACTTGACGTGCAGCATGTCGCGGGCGATGAGGGAGATGACCAGGGCGGTGAAGAGGGTGGTCATCGCGCCGATCAGGGCCGCGGCGGCGCGGGTCCACAGTCCGATGATCAGCAGCACGCCGCAGAGCGCCTCCGTCCACGGCACCGCGGAGGTGGTCAGGCGGACGGCGAAGTCCGGCAGGCCGAGCTTGAAGGCCTTGATGGAGTTGGAGAAGTCCTGCGGGCCGCTGAGCGCCAGGGCGTTGACGGGGGGACGCAGCTTGAACCACGCCGCGGCGAGGAAGATCGCCCCGAGCCCGACGCGCAGCGGCACCGCCCAGATCGCCCAGGCGATGGCGTTGAGCGACCAGTCGGCCAGCGGGTGCAGGTCGCGGTCGTCGCGTCTGGAGCGGCTCATTGCCCGCCTCCCGTCTCCATCGGGTACCCCACCGCCTCCCACCCGACGATGCCGTCGTGGAGGACGGAGACGTTGAAGAACCCCAGGCCGTTGAGGTGCAGGGCGACGTCCTCGGAGGCCTCGCAGTTCTCCCCGCCGCTGCAGTAGACGACGATGGGGAAGTCCTTGGGCAGGTCGAGGAGGATCTGCGGGGCGTCGCCGGTGCGGAACATGTCGAGGCCCGCGCGGTGCGCGCCCCGCACGTGGCCCGCGGCGAACTCCTCGGCGTTGCGGGCGTCGAGGAAGATCGCGCCCATGAACTGGTGCATGTCGAAGGCGCGCGCGAGGGTGATGTGCCCGGGCTTGCCGGCGAGCTCCTCCTCCGTGGTGGGGCGGAAGGCCGGCGTCGGCGCTGCCGCCGCGGGGGCGGGCTGCTCGGCCGCGGGAACGGCCGCCTCCGGCTGCGCCGGCGACGCGGGCTCGGGCGGGGCCGCCGGGGTGTCCCCGGGCTGACCCGTCTTCGCGGGGGTGTCACCGCCCGCCGGCGTCGCCGATGGCTTGCCTTCGCGCGACTCGATTTTCAGGTTGATCGGCCTGAGGAACGAGTCCACCAGGCCGATGCCGAGGCCGACGACGGCCAGCACCGCGGCCTGCGCAAGGACGGCGCCCAGGCTGCTGGCTCCGCGTGGATGGCGCCGCACGTTACTTGCCCTCGGGCTGCTTCTGCGGCGTGGTGGGCGCCGGGGCCTGCGTCGCGGGCCTGACCGGGGTGACGCTGGTCGTCTGGCCGTCGGGCATGACCATCGGGGTCGGCATGCCGCCGGCGGGCTGGGGGCCGCGGACGGTGCCCCAGATGACCACCGGGATCTCCTCGTCCTCCATGCCGGCGATCTTGGCCTTGACCTTGAGGGTCGCGCGGACCTGGCCGGTGGTCGGCGGGGTGACGCCGGAGATGCGCAGGAGGTAGGTCGGACGGCCGCGGGTGCTGGAGTAGTCCTCCCAGTCCACGACCAGGGAGAGGTCCTGCCCGCCGTCGATCGTCCAGTCCACGCTATCGATCTCGAACTCCTTGGAGTTGCGGGTCTCGATGATGGCCAGGCTCTCGAAGGGGGTGTTGGGCTGCTGGGTGCGGATGAGCGCCGACGGCGGGTCGGCCTTGAGCTCGCCGACGACCATGGCCGTGGCGAACAGCTTGAACTCGGGCCAGGAGGGCTCGTTCGACTTGAAGACGAGCTGGGTGTTGTGGGTGCCGATCGGCGCTTCCTTGTCCAGCGTCACCTCGAGGGTGATCTTGCGGACCTGGTCACCCTCCTCCTCGGCCACCTCGGAGGCGACGACCTTCGCGGAGAAGTACTGCTCCATCCCCTCCATCGAGGTGATCTCGAAGTCGGGGTTGCGGGCGGTGACGGTGACCTGCTGGGTGCCGCCGGTGCCCTTGTAGTTGTCCTGGAAGAGGACGCGGTTGGGCTCGACCCACAGCATCGGGAGGATGTGCGAGGAGAGGTCCAGCCGCATGGGGGCGTACGAGTCGCCCTCGAAGGTGATGTTCACCTGCTTGGACTGCGGGCCGCGCCGGTTCTTGGGGTTGAAGCTGACCTCGATCTCGCCGGTCTCTCCGGGGGCGTAGATCTTCTTGGTGAGCTGGGGGACGGTGCATCCGCAGGTCGCGGAGACGGAGCGGATGGTGACCGTCTGGTCGCTGATGTTCGTGAACTTGAAGGTGTGCTTCAGAGGGGCGACGTCGGTCTGGCGGCCCCAGTCGTGGCTCATGGAGTCGAACTGGAGCGGCGCGGGGGCCGTGGCGGCGGCCTGCACCGGCGCGCCCGCGGCGGGCTTGACATCGACGGGCTTGGCCGGCAGCTTCTCGACGTCCTGGGCCAGGGCGGCGGACGAGAGGGCGGTGGCGGCCGCGGCCGCGAGGATCATCGAAACGGTGCGTGCCCGACGCGGGGTCCCAGTGGTCGTCATGGTGTGAGCACTCCTAAGCCTGATTCGATTGAGAAAGCCTGAGTTGCGAGCGGCCCCGAAAGAAGCCGCGGATCATCTCTTTTCTATCGCGCCGACCCCGCTGCGGTGCGCACCACGCGGGGGCCCCAACTGTATCCGACCGTCGCGGCGTCATCCGGGTGGGGCCGCGCCAAAGTTCGGCGGCGCCCCCCGCGACCCCTCAACTCCTCCGATTTGAACACATCCCTGAAAACGCCGCCACCGATGCGCGGCGGCAGGAGATGCAAGTCCTACGCATCGGCCGCGGCGGGTATTGCCTCCTCCTGACGGAATTCGTCCCCCGGGCCGGAAGACCTGAGCCCGCCGGCAAGAAAGGCGTCGAATGCGGCGTGCACATCCGCCGGATGCGCCGCGAGCCGGACCGCTTCGCGCAGGGGCTTGCACGGCCCCAGACGCTTTGCGAACCAACTGATGCGGCGGCGGATCTGGTACATCGCGTAGTGTTCCCCCCGGAACTCCAGCATCAACTCGAAGTACCGCCGGGCCAAGGCGATACGGTCGGCTTCCGACGGCGGTTCGGGGAGACGGCCCGATTGCTGCAGGGCCCAGGCATCCCGGAAGATCCAGGGGGTCGAAAGGGCGCCGCGGCCGATCATGACCCCGTCGCAGCCGGTGCGGCGGATCATCTCGACGACGTCCCGCGGCTCGCGGACGTCCCCGTTGCCGATCACCGGCACTCGTCCGCCGACGGCCTGGACGACGCGGGCGATCCCCTCGTGGCTGACCTCGCCGGAGAACTTCTGTTCGGTGGTGCGGCCGTGGACGGTGATCGCCGCGGCCCCGGCCTCGACGAGCCGGGGGGCGAGCCACTCGGCGACGGGCTGATCGTTGAACCACCCCAGCCGCATCTTGGCGGTCACCGGCACACCGCTGCTGCCGACAGCCGCGACGACCGACTCGACGATCCGGACGGCGTTGTCCGGATCGCAGAGGAGCTTGGAGCCGCCGTCCTTCTTGGTGACCTTGTCCACCGGGCAGCCCATGTTGATGTCGATCACCGTGGCGCCGTGGTCGCGGGCCCAGCGGGCGCCGTCGGCCATGATCGCCGGGTCCGCGCCGTAGAGCTGCATGCCGACGGGGCGGTCCTGGTCGTTGGTCCGGGCCAGGTCGAGGCTGGTCGCCGTTCCGCGCAGGAGCCCCTGCGGGCTGAGCAGGTCGGTGCAGGCCAGGCCGAGCCCCTGCCCATCCCCGCCGTCGCGCGGCTCCCACACCACCGAGCGGCAGATCAGCCGGAAGGCGAGGTCGCAGTACCCGGCGATGGGCGCGAGCAAAAGGTTGGTGCGGAGGCGGACGGAGCCGATCTGGAGCATGACCGGCGATCCTAGGATCGGGGCCGGCCCCCGCTCCGTGGGCGGACCCGGGCCAGGCGCACCGACCGAGATCCAGGCGCCGCATGACGGCCGGGAGTGCGGAACGGCCCGGGCGCTGTTCCCAGAAAGCGAGCGCGTGTACCAGGCCCTCCTGACCAGACGCTACCTCACCACCAAGGTCATGCCGCTGCTGGCGATCGTGGCGGTGATGCTCTGCACCGCCATGGTGCTGATCGTCTGGTCGATCATGGGGGGGTTCCTGACGATGCTGCTCAGCTCGGGGCGGACGCTGATGGGGGACGTCTCCATCAGCTGGCCGACCAGCGGCTTCGCCTACTACGACGACCTGATCGAGCGGCTGGAGGCGGACCCGGCGGTGGCCGCGGCGACGCCGGTCATCGAGAGCTTCGGCACGCTCAGCCTCCCGGATGGGCGGATCGAGGGGCTCCAGATCAAGGGGATCCACGGGCCGAGCTACGGGAGGGTCACGGGGTACACCGACTCGCTCTGGTGGCGGCCGATCGATGAGCCGCTCCCCCGGGACACGCGGTACAACGACCACATCGTCCTTGCCTCCGGGGAGGCGTACTTCGGCCGGATCGTGAAGGAGACGGAGGAGTCGATCCGCTTCCGCATCGAGCCGCAGGAGGGGCGGCCGAGCACGCGGACTTTTTCGAGGGAAGAGATCGCACGGCTCGGGCGGGGCGTGTGGCAGGACATCCGGCTTCGGAACCACGAGGTGTGGGCCAGGCACCTCGAGAACGGCCTGAACCTCCGCGAGGTCGATGAGCGGACGGGCGTGGAGCGTCCGGCGGTGGTCATCGGCATCGAGGTGACGGGGTTCAACGAGCGGACGGAAGGCGGGGTGTACATCCCTCAGCCCTTCGGCGTCCGGACCGAGACGGGGGAGGTGCGCTGGCGCAACGACCGGATGATCGACTCGAGCCTGCTGGTGACGCTCTACCCGCAGGGGCGGTCGGGGCGGCCGGTGGACGTCGTCTCGCGGATCCTGCCGGTGGCCAATGAGTTCCGCTCGGGGGTGTACGAGATCGACAGCCGCGTGGCGTACGTGAACCTGGACGAGCTGCAGCGGATGCTGCGGATGGACGCCGCGCCGCGGCTGGAGACGGGCGAGGGGGAGTTCGGTGTGAGCATCGACCCGGAGACCGGCGAGGAGCGGTTCGAGGCCCCGAAGGTGCTCCGCACGGACCCGGCGCGGGTGACCACGGTCCTGGTCCGCGCGGCCGACGGCGTGACGCCCGACCGGCTCGCGGCGGTGGCGCGGCGGATCTACGCCCAGTTCGCAGCGGACCACCCGGATGAGGTCCCCCCGCCGCCGCCGCAGACGGGGCGGACGCCGCCGGACTCCATCATCATCCAGACCTGGGAGCAGCGACAGGGGACGATGGTCGCGGCGATCAAGAAGGAGACCGGGCTGGTGATGTTCATCATCATGTTCATCTCCATGGTCGCCTCGTTCCTGATCCTGGCGATCTTCTGGGCGATGGTGAGCGAGAAGACCAAGGACATCGGCGTGCTGCGGGCGCTGGGGGCGGGGAAGCTCGGCGTGGCGTGGCTGTGGCTCCGCTACGGGCTGGCCATCGGGCTGATCGGCTCGGTGCTGGGGGGGATCATGGCGCACCTGATCGTCTGGAACATCAACCCGATCCACGAGTGGATCGGCCGCAACATGGGCCTCTACATCTGGGACCCGAAGGTGTACTACTTCACGGAGATCCCGCACGAGGTGGACCCGTGGAAGGCGGCGATCGTGCTGGTGGGGGGGCTGACGTTCAGCATCCTCGGCGCGCTCATCCCGGCGGTGAAGGCCGCGAACATGGACCCGGTGCGGGCTCTGCGATTCGAATGACCACGCTCACGTCCAACATGTCGCCCGCCCCCGCGCCCGGCGCTGCTTCGCCGATCCTCGCGGCCAGGTCGGTCCACAAGACGTACCGCCTCGGCCGGGTGGATGTGCCGGTGCTGCGCGGCGCGACGCTGGAGGTCGAGCCGGGGGAGTGGGTGGCGATCCTCGGCGCCTCGGGCTCGGGCAAGAGCACGCTGCTGCACCTGCTCGGCGGGCTCGACCGTCCGGACCGCAAGCCCGCCGGCGGCGAGGGGGACAACTCGATCCTGTTCGAGGGGCGGCCGCTGAACGCGATGTCCGCCGCGGACCTGGATCGCTACCGCAACACGGCCGTCGGGTTCGTCTTCCAGTTCTACCACCTGCTCCCGGAGCTGTCGGTTGTGGAGAACGTGCTCGTGGGGGCGATGATCCGCCACGGCCGATGGGGGTACTTGCGGCACGGGCGGGGGGTGCAGGCGGAGGCGGCGTCGCTGCTGGAGGCCTTCGGGCTGGGGCACCGGCTGCGGCACCGGCCGGCGGAGCTCTCCGGGGGGGAGCGGCAGCGGGTCGCCATCGCCCGGGCGCTGATCAATCGCCCGGCCGTCCTGCTGGCGGACGAACCGACAGGCAACCTGGACCGAAAGACAGGCGACGCGATCCTCGACTCCCTCGCGGCCCACCGCCAGGCGACGGGGCGGACCATGGTGCTGGTGACCCACGACCCGGAGGTCGCCGCCCGGGCGGACCGGGTGGTCCACCTTCAGGACGGGCAGGTGGTCAGCGGCTCGGGGTGATAACCCCTTTGTCTGGGGGATGGTCAGCCCCTCGGATGGATGACCTATTTAGGGGGGTAGTGCCCGGGGAATCGGTGGGGATTCGACGCCGGTCGCGCCAGCGGGTAGTAAAGCAGGTACTATCTCCCCGACACGGAGGGTCCATTGACGGTTCTGCGGACAAGTCAGTCCAGCCTCATGAATGCAACAGCATCCGCCCGCTCGGCGGTCTGGTCGCCTAGTGAATCCCCCGACCTGAACGCGACCGTGATCGAGGTCGGCCAGGGGACGCCTGTGGTTTTCCTGCACGGGCTGGTCGGCCTCAACGAGCATTGGGACGGCGTCGTCAATCGGGTCAAGAACGAGGTCCGGTGCATCCTGTTCCAGCTCCCCCTGCTGCAGATGCGCGGGGAGGACTGTTCGATCCAGGGGGTGACGCGCCTGACCACGCAGTTCCTGCGCGAGCACTTCAACAACGAGCCGGTGATCCTGGTGGGCAACTCCTTCGGGGGTCACGTCGCGCTGCGGATCGCGCTGGAGAGCCCGGAACTGTGCCGCGGGCTGGTCCTCGCCGGCTCGAGCGGGCTGATCGAGAAGTCGATGGTCAGCGACATCCAGATCCGGCCCAGCCGCGAGTGGCTGGTCCGCAAGATCGGGGAGCTCTTCTACGACCAGTCGAAGATGCGCGAGGCGGACATCGACCGGGCGTACCGGGAGCTGTCGGACCGCGGCGGGGCGAGGGCGATGGTCAAGCTCTCCCGTTCGGCCCGGCGCGACCACCTCGGCGACCGCATCGGCGAGATCCAGGTCCCCACGCTCCTGATCTGGGGGCGCAACGACATCGTCACGCCCCCCGAGGCGGCCGAGGGGTTCCACAGGATGATCAAGGACTCCCGCCTGGTCTGGTTCGATCGCTGCGGCCACGCGCCGATGATCGAGACCCCCGACGGCTTCGCGGAAGCGCTGCGGGCGTTTGCCGAAGAGATCAAGCAGTCCGCCCGGGAGAGGTGAGCCCCCTCCCCCCCCTCGATCACCCTCGACCTGTATGACCACCGACGCCGCCCTACCCGCGCACCCACGGCACATCCCGGCGGCCCCGCGGCCGCCGAAGCGATGGACGTCGCTCATCGGCGTCGGTCTGCACGCGCGGCTGCTGCGGCGCGTCCGGCTGCTGGGGGACACGCGGGCGTGGACGCAGCGGACGGCGTGGATCCAGCGGGCGCAGCTCCGCAACCTGCTGCGGGCCGCGGCGGGGACGGAGTACGGCCGCGCCCACGACTTCGCCAGGCTCGCGTCGCTCCCGGACCGGGAGCTCGTCCCGGCGTACCAGTCGGCCGCGCCGGTGGGGGACTACTACGCCTTCCGGACCGCGATCGCCCGCATGCGAGAGGGGGGGGAGCCCAACGTCCTGTGGCCGGGGCTGGTGCGCGACTTCGCGCAGACCTCCGGCACCACGGCGGGGGACAAGTACATCCCCGTGTCGCAGGAGATGCTGCGGTCGAACTACCGGGCCGCGCTGGACATCTTCGCGACCTCGATCCGCTTCGGGGTCTCGCTGCCGCGGCTGCTCGGCGGGCGTGCTCTGTTTCTGGGGGGCTCGACGGACCTGTCCACCAACGAGCACGGCATCCGCACCGGCGACCTCTCCGGGCTGGTGACGCCGATGATCCGCTGGCCGATCACGCAGATCTACGCCCCCGGGCGGGAGGTCGCGCTGATGAGCCACTGGCCCAGCAAGATCGACGCGATGGCCCGGCAATGCATCGACCAGGACATCCGGATGATCAACGGGATGCCCAGCTGGGCGCTGGTGCTCATGGAGCGGGTGCTGGAGCTGGCGCGGGAGCGGGGCCGGGCGGCGGGGACGATCCGCGACGTGTGGCCCAATCTCGAGGTCTTCGTGCACGGCGGCGTGAAGTACGCCCCGTTCGAGGCCCGCGTGCGCCAGATGTTCTCCGGGAGCCCCGACGGCGAGGACATCCCGACGCGCGTGGAGCTCTACCCGGCGAGCGAGGGGTTCATCGCCATCCAGGACGTCAAGGGGGACCCGGGCCTGCGGCTGCTGACCGACATCGGGAACTTCTACGAGTTCGTGCCGCTGGAGGAGATCGACAACCCCTCCGCCCCGGCGTTCACCTGCGAGCAGGTCGAGCGCGGGCAGCGGTACGTGGTGGTGATGTCCACCTGCGCGGGGCTGTGGCGATACATCATCGGCGATGTGGTGGAGTTCGACACGATCCCCGCGCCCCTCGACGCCAGTGGGGGGGGCAGGGGGGGCCAGGGGCCGGCGCGGCTGCGGATCGTCGGCCGGCACCGGCACTTCATCAACGCCTTCGGCGAGAACATCATCGTCGAGCACATCGAGAACGCCGTCGCCGCGGCGGCGCGGCAGACGGGGCTGGTCGTCGGCGAGTTCACCGCCGCGCCGGTGTACCCCGGCCCCGGCGTCCGCGCCGGGCTGGAGCTGGCGGTCGAGATCGCCGGCGACGCTCCCGGCGAGACGGCCCTGTCGGCCTTCCGCGACGCCTTCGACGCCGCCGTGAAGCAGCAGAACGTGGACTACACCACGAAGCGGACGGACGACCTGGGGATGGGCCCCCCGACCATCACCCCGCTCCCGGTGGGGGCGTTCCACCGCTGGCTGGACTCGCGCGGCAAGCTGGGAGGGCAGCACAAGTGCCCCCGCTGCGCGAACCACCGCGAGATCATCGACTCGCTGCTGGAGGTCGCGGGGGTCCGGCCGAGGTAGAGAGCAGGTTCCGACCGCACATGACTCCGGCAACGCACGCCACGTCGTCCACCCCAGCCGCCGGCGCGGCCCCGGACGCCACCTGCCCCGCCGCCGCGGCAGGGGCGCGGCTCCTCGAGCAGTGCGAGCGGCTCGTGTCCCAGCTTTCGGATGAGGCGTACCGCGCCCCCAGCGCGGTCATGGCCGGGGGGACGATCGGGCAGCACCTGCGGCACACGCTGGACCACTTCGCCGCCGTCGCCGCGGCGGCGGACAACCCGTCGGCGCCGATCGACTACGACCACCGCCGCCGGGGCGTGCCGGTGGAGACGGACCGGGCCGTCGCGCTGGCGGCGATCTCCGGCCTCGCGGGCAGGCTCCGGGCGATCCTCGCGCCGGCGTCGGCGACGCCCGTCGCCGTCCGCGTCATGCTCGCCGAAGACGGCGCGGAGGCGACCCTCGCCTCGACGCTGGGGCGGGAGCTCGCCTTCGCCGCCCACCACGCGGTGCACCACCACGCGATGATCAAGGCCATCGCCCAGGAGCACGGGGAGCGTTGCCCGGGGGCCTTCGGGAAGGCCCCATCGACGCTCCACCACGAGCGTTCTGCCGGCCAGGGCGCGGAGGCCGCGAGCGGCTGATGTGCACCGCCTCGCTCATCCCGCTCCCCGCCGGAGGGTTCCGGTTGGTCGTCAGCCGCGACGAGCAGCGGAGCCGCCCTGAGGCGCTCCCGCCGCGATGGCGCCGCCACGGCGACGTGCGGGCGATCTACCCGGTGGACCCCGTCGGCGGGGGGACCTGGGCCGCGGCGAGCGATGCGGGGCTCGCGCTGTGCCTGCTGAACTGCAACCCGCTCCCCGCGCCGCCGCTGCCGCGGGCCTCGCGGCTGCACTCGCGCGGGCGGGTCATCCTCGACGCGATCGGCGCCCCCCGCGCCCGCGCGGCGGTCGAGATCGTCGAGCGGCTCGACCTGGACGCCTTCGCCCCCTTCCGGCTGCTGGCGGTCGATCCCCCCGCGCCGGGGTCGGCGCCGACCGGGTACGAGGTGACGTGGGACCGGGAGAGCTTCCGCGCCGTCCCCCTCGCGGCCGGGGCCGTGTGCCTGGTCAGTTCCGGGCTGGGCGATGCGCTGGTGGCGCCGAGGCTGGACCTCTTCGAGGACCTGGTCGCCGGCGCGGGATTCGCGGCGGAGGCGCAGGACCGGTTCCACCGCCACAACTGGCCGGACCGGCCGGAGATCAGCGTGCTGATGAGCCGGCGCGACGCGAGGACGGTCTCTGTTCTGGCGATCGAGGTCGAGCCCGCGGCCGATGCGGCGGCGCGGGCGCGCGTGAAGATGCGGTACCAGCCTGTGCCCGCCGCGCCGGCGGCCGTGGTTTCCGCGGGCGCGGCCGCGGGGTGAGCGCCGCCGGGGTGGTCCGTGCTGGCTGAGCCGAGCGCACCGGAATAGAGTTGGGCTCTTGGCCGACCGGCATGCCGCGACCGACCGGTCGGGGCATCCGGGCGGGCCGTAACGTGCCGGCCCCGCCGCCTACACGGGGCCGACGCCGCAGTCCGCATGACCGACCTTGTCATCAGATCTTCGCGTCCGACGCCCCTGCTCACGCTGCTGCTGCCGGGCACGCTGATCGGGCACATGCTGCGCTACCGCGACCTGATCCGCCAGTTCGCCGGGCGTGAGGTGGAGTCGCGCCACAAGGGGACGTTCCTGGGGGCGGCCTGGACGCTCATCAACCCGCTGATGCAGCTGCTGATCTACACGTTCCTCTTCAGCGTGGTCTTCGAGATGCGGTGGGGGCAGATCGACGCCGTGGGGGCCCACGCCGAGTTCGCGCTCACGTTCTTCTGCGGCAACGTGGTCTTCATGCTGTTCCAGGAGTGCGCAACGCGCGCGCCGAGCCTGATCCTGGACCGGCCGAACCTGGTCCGCAAGGTGGTCTTCCCGCTGGAGATCCTGCCGGTCTCCTCGCTGCTGGCGCAGCTGGTCTTCACGGGGGTCGGGGTGGCGGTGCTGCTGGGGGCCGCGCTGATCGCCACCGGGAGCCTGCCGGTGACGGCGCTGCTGTTCCCGCTGGTGCTGGTGCCGGCGTGCCTGTTCTCGCTCGCGGCGGGGTGGCTGCTGGCGGCGCTGGGGGTGTTCATCCGCGACATCAAGCAGGTCGTCGCCGTGCTGGTGCAGATGCTCTTCTTCGCGACGCCGATCTTCTACCCGGTGGCGAACGTGCCGGAGCAGTACCGGCCGATCCTGATGGCCAACCCGTTCACGCCGATCGTCGAGATGTCGCGCCAGACGCTGCTCTGGGGAGAAGTGCCGAGCTTCGCGACCCTGGGCCTGCTGACCCTGGGCGGGTGGGCGGCGATGCAGGCGTCCTACGCGTGGTTCATGCGGGCCAAGAGGGGGTTCGCCGATGTCGTTTGACCCCCCCCTCCCTCAGCACTCCAACCCGCGGCACAACGGCGCGGCCGCCGGCGGCGAGGCCCGGCGCGAGCCGGCGATCGCCGCGGCGGGCGTGGGCAAGTGCTACCAGATCTACGACAAGCCCCGCGACCGCCTCAAGCAGGCGATGCTCGGGCGGTTCAAGAGCTTCTACCGGCCCTTCTGGGCCCTGCACGACGTTTCCTTCGAGATCCAGCCGGGGGAGGCGGTGGGGATCGTCGGGCGCAACGGCTCGGGCAAGAGCACGCTGCTGCAGATGATCGCCGGGACGCTCACGCCCACGCAGGGGGAGATCCGCGTCCGCGGCCGCGTGGCCGCGCTGCTGGAGCTGGGCAGCGGCTTCAACCCGGAGTTCACCGGGCGGGAGAACGTCTTCCTCCAGGGGGCGATCCTGGGGATCAGCCGGCGGGAGATGGAGCGGCGGTTCGACGAGATCGCCGCCTTCGCCGACATCGGCGACTTCATCGACCAGCCGATCAAGCACTACTCCAGCGGGATGCACGCGCGGCTCGCCTTCTCGGTCGCCGTCAGCGTGGACCCCGAGATCCTGATCGTGGACGAGGTGCTGGCGGTGGGGGACATGGGCTTCCAGCAGAAGTGCGTCGCCCGGATGCGGCAGCTGCTGGACAAGGGGGTGACGCTCCTGTTCGTCTCCCACGCCCCGGACAGCATCAAGAGCCTCTGCCAGAAGGGGCTCTTCCTGGCCGGGGGGCGGCAGCAGTTCTTCGGCTCGGCCGAGGAGGCGGTGGACCGCTACCACAACTCCATCCGCGACGCCGTCAACGAGGAGGCCCAGCGGCAGGAGGTGGGCGTCATCGCCCCCATCGCCTTCGAGAACACCCTCGGCGGGGGCATCCGCTACGGCACCGGCCACGCGCAGATCCACGCCGTCCGGCTCCTGGACGCCCGCGGCCGGATCACCGAGACCTTCGACTTCGGCGAAGAGATCGTGCTCGAGGTCGTCGTCCGGGCCATGCGCCCCACGAGCAACCTCGACGTGCACTTCCACGTCCGCGACAGCGTCGGCGTGGACCTCTTCGGCACGGGGACGGCCGACGAGGGGGTGCGCTTCCCGGAGCTGCCGGCGGGGTCGCTGACGGCCACCCGGTTCCGCTTCCGCAACAACCTCCGCGTCGGGACCTACGGGGTGTCGGTGACGCTGACCAAGCTCCCGGACCGCCTGGGGGTCGGCGGGATCACGCTGGACCACGTCAGCGGCGTGGCGCCCTTCGGCGTCGCGGCGGACATCCAGCGGCCGGTGATGTACAAGTTCCACCAGCCCGTCGCGGTGGAGTGGGATTCGGACGCCGTGCCCGCCGCGCCGGCGGCCCCCCCGGCCGTGGAGGTGTCGGTGGACGGCCCGGGCCTGACCGAGCCGGCGCCGGTGCAGTAGCCGCGCCCCGGGCGAGCCCGGCGCGGCCGCGCTGGCCGCTCCGCTCCGTGCTCACTACAGTACGGGCCGCATGCAACCCCCAGCTTTCCTTACCGTCCAGTTCCTCGTCAGCGCCCTGGTGATCGTGGTGATGGTCCACGTGATCCTCATCACCGTCGCGTACTGCATCTACCTGGAGCGGAAAATCTCCGCGTACATCCAGGACCGGATCGGTCCGAACCGGGTCGGCTTCGACTTCGGCCTCCCCCAGCTGGCGTTCCTCAAGGGGATGCTCGGGCTGGGCCAGCCGCTGGCGGACGGGATCAAGTTCCTGCTCAAGGAGGACTACGCCCCGCGCGGCGCGGACAAGATCCTCTTCACGCTCGCCCCCGCGGTGGTGGTCATCCCCGCGCTGCTGGGCTTCGCGATCATCCCGTGGGGGGGCGTCTGGAACGCCCCGGACATCACGCTGCCGATCCTCGGCTGGACGCTCCAGGGGGGGCCGGTGGTGGTGGCGGGGGCGCCGGTGAACGTCGGGATCATCTACCTGCTGGCGGTGGCGTCGCTGGGGATCTACGGGGTCGTGCTGGGCGGGTGGGCGTCGAACAACAAGTACTCGTTCCTCGGGGGCCTGCGCTCCAGCGCCCAGATGATCTCCTACGAGATCCCCCTCGGGCTGAGCCTGCTGGCCGTGCTGCTGGTGGTCGGGTCGCTGATCCCGCAGGACATCATCCGGCACCAGGTGGAGGGCGGGTGGCTGATCTTCTCCCAGCCGCTGGCGGCCGGGATCTTCTTCACGGCGATCCTCGCGGAGGCGAACCGGGCGCCGTTCGACAACGCCGAGGCGGAGCAGGAGCTCGTCGGCGGGTACCACACCGAGTACTCGTCGATGCGGTTCGCGCTGTTCTTCCTGGCGGAGTACTCGCACATGATCACCAGCAGCGCGTTCTTCGCCCTGCTGTTCCTGGGCGGGTACCACCTGCCGCTGATCCCGTGGCTGTCGCCGGAGGCGGCGGGGCTGGGGGCGGTGCTGCTGAAGACCCTGGTGTTCTTCACCAAGGCGCTGCTGCTGGTCTGCTTCATGATGGTGATCCGCTGGACGCTGCCGCGGATGCGGTTCGACCAGGTGATGCAGGTCGCCTGGCAGGCGGTCATCCCGATGTCGCTGGTGCTGATGGTGGCCACGGCGGTGATGGTGTACCTGGGGCTGGACACGCTGCTGCCCCTGCTGCTGATGAACGTCGCGCTGGCGGCGCTGGTGCTGGCGGTGATGCCGCTGCTGCCGCGGGCGACGCGCAACCGCCGGGTGCCGCTGCCGGGGTCGCGGTTCAACCCGCCGCCGGGGGAGCAGGTCACGACGCGCCCGACGCTCCCGCTGGCCCTGGAGGACCGCCCGCTGCAGGGGACCGAAGCGGTCATCGCCGGGCGGTGAGCCCCGAGCCAGACGCGGGTGTGGTGAGCGAGCCCGTCGCCGGGCGCGGCCGCCCGCTGCGCGCCCAGCCCGGCCGGACGCGGGCGATGATCGTCGGAGGAGAGGAGATCGCGGGGGGAACGCGGCAAAGAGAAGAGGAAGGCGGGAACACGGGGGTCACGGAGGGCCACAGAAGTCACAGAGGGGGAGCGGATTTGATCGGCCCCGGGCCGTCTCACACGCACGAGCGGTCTGGCGCCGGTGGATGGTCAGGCCACACAGCCTCCTCGCCAACCGCCTCTCCCCCAATCCCTGTCTTCCTCCGTGACCTCTGTGGCCCTCCGTGACCTCCGTGTTCCTGCCTTTCCCTACCCCCCTCTTCTTCCCGCGTCTCCCCGCTCCCCCGCGTTCCTGCCTGAACGCCCCGCCCGAGCGGTGATCGGGGCGACGCCATCGAAATAAAACAAGCCCGCTGCGTCCGTGCAGCGGGCTCGTCACAGAGTTCTGGCTTGATGTAGTCTCAGTGGACGACCGAGGTCGCGCTCTCGATCGCCTCGACGACCTGCCGCACCTGGAAGGGCTTGCGGAGGTAGCCGTCGAAGCCGCTGGTCCGCAGCCCCTGCATCTGCCCGTCGGTGAGCTTGCCGCTCATGGCGATGATGCGGGTCATCTGCAGGTCGTCGTCGGCGCGGACGAGCTTGGTGACCTCCTTGGCGTCCCCCTCGCCCAGGTGCAGGTCCAGGAGCATCACGTGCGGCTTGAACCGCTCGCACTCCATCCCCGCCTCGAACCCGGTGCGAGCGGTGCGGACCTCGTAGTTCGTCTGCTGGACCAGGACCTTCTCGAGGGTCTCGACCACCTCGCGGTCCCCGTCCACGATCAGCACCCGGGTCTTGCCCCCGGTCACCCCGTCGAACGGGATCCCGTGCTCCTTCATGAACCGGACCAGCTGGGCGACCGGGATCCGGCGGTCCTTCGACCCCGGGATCCGGTACCCCTTGAGCGACCCGGAGTCGAACCACTTGGAGACCGTCCGGGGCGCGACGTTGCAGATCTTGGCAACCTCCCCGGTCGTCAGCACGTCCTTGTCGAAGGGCATCATCTCAATCCTCGCTGTGTACGAAAACCCCGGCGATCGTGCGGCTCGGGCCGCACGGCTTCCCGCGGCCGCCCCCGTGCATCGGCCAGATCACAACCCCGCTTGATGCCCCAATCCCCCTGTTCCGCGCTACCCCCACCTCCGCTGCCTCCCTCCCCCTCCAACCCCTCCCCCTTGCCGCCCCCCTTCCCCCTCTTCGGGGCCCACGCCGCGGCCGGGGGCGTACCCCAACGCCTCCCACCCGGCTGCTCACAGGGGGGCCGGAATTGACACTTTTCCGCGCTTCCCCGTACATTGCTCTCCTTCTCTCGCCCGTGCTCCAGTCTCTTGGAATCCGTTTGGTTCCAGCGGACGTATGGGGGGAGAGCCGGCGCACCCCGTGGGGGTCGCCCGTTTTGAATTGACACGCACCAGCCCGGCGCGGCGGACGCGGCCGCCCGGCAACCGAGCCCCGGCCCTGATCCATCGGCCAAGATCCAGGAGTTGCACGTGCTGCCCACCCGCCCCCGTCACCGCCTTCGCAACGCCGCCGCCGTCATCGCGATCGTCGCCGGCGCCGCCGCGTCCTCCGCGCTCGCGCAGTCCCAGCAGCCGCTGACGGACACGCAGCTCCTGCGGGACTTCTCCCACTACGTCCGGATCAACCAGCACGAGCTCGCCGCGGCGACCGGGCAGCAGCTGCTGGACCGCGGCCTGAGCCCGGCCGACTTCGCCGCCCTGGTCGAGGACTCCCCCGAGGCGCAGCGGTTCGAGGAGACCATCCTCCGCGCCCAGCGGCAGCCCGCGCTCGAGGACGTCGCGTCCCAGATCCTCTCGCACTACGAGCAGGGCAAGCTCGACCAGGCCCGCGACCCCGGCGAGATCTCCCGCAACATCGGCCTGCTGACCGGCAGCGGGCGGCAGAAGAACTTCGCCGTGCAGCGCCTCCGGGCCGCCGGCGAGTACGCCGCGCCGCAGCTGCTCGAGGCGCTGATCCAGCGCAACGACCCGCAGCTGGCGATGGAGGTCCGGCGCGTCTTCGTGGACCTCGGCCGCCACGCCGTGATCCCGCTGTGCACCGCCCTGCCCTCGCTCGACCCCTCGGCGCAGGAGCTGGTCGTCAGCCTGCTGGGCGACATCGACTACCAGACCTCCGTGCCGTACCTCTACGACCTGTGGGCGAGCTCCCCCTCCGAGCCGCTGCGCAAGAACATCGAGCTGGCGATCACCAAGCTCACCGGGCACTTCGCGCAGGACGTCTCGGTCGCGGGGCTGTACCTGGCCCTGGGCGAGAACTACTACAGCGAGCCCCCGAGCCTGACGAGCTTCCCCGGCGAGCCCTACCAGCTCCTGTGGTCGTACGACCCCGGCATCGGCCTCATCGCGCAGGCGATCGCCACGCCGGTCTTCCACGAGGCGATGGCGATGCGGTGCGCCGAGCGGTCGCTGACCCTCGAGCCGGCCGACTCCCCCGCCCTGCCCCTGTGGCTGTCGGCGAACTTCTCCCGCGAGATCGACTCCCCCGAGGGGTACGAGAACCCGGCCTACCCGGCCTCCCGCCGCGACGCGACGTACTACGCCGTCGCCGCCGGCGCGGGCCCGTGCGAGCGCGTGCTGGCACGCGGGCTGGCGACGCGCGACACCCCGCTGACCCGCCGCGCCATCGCCGCCATCGAGCGGACCGCCGGCCCGGCCGCGATGTTCAACACCGGCGAGGGCAACGCCCTGCTCGAGGCCCTGCGCTACCCGAACCGGCGCGTGCAGTACGAGGCCGCGGTCGCCATCGGCGCCGCCTCGCCGCGTCTGCCCTTCGACGGCTCCGACCGGGTCGTCCCGATCCTGGCCAGCGCGGTCCGCGACGCCTCGGCCCGCTTCGCCGTCGTCCTCGCGGACGACACCGAGCGGCAGACCGCCCTGGCCGACACGCTCCGCGGCGCCGGCTACTCCGTCCTGCCCCCCGGCCGCACGCTCGCGGACGTCGAGGCGGCGATCGCCGAGGCCCCCGGCATCGACCTGATCGTCACCGACCTGGCCAGCGTGAACCGGACCGGGCAGGTCATCGACGCGGCCCGCGGCGCCAACCGGCTGGCCGCGACCCCCGTCCTCTCCCTGGCGAGCCTCGACGCCTGGGCGGAGCTCTCCGCCCGCTTCGAGCGCGACGCCACGGTCCGCATCGCCCGCGTCGGCATCAGCTCCGACCAGCTCGTCGAGTCGGTCAACCAGCTGCTCGAGTCGGCCGTCGGCGGGCCGATCACCGAGGACGAGGCCGCGGCGTACAAGGATGCGGCGCTCACCGTCCTGCGCGACCTGGCCGTCAGCGGCAACACGGTCCTCAACGCGGCGGACGCTTCGCTGCCGCTGATCACCGCGATCGCCGACCACACCGGCGACGTCCGCCTGCGGATCGGCGAGGTGTTGAGCTACATCAACTCCAAGCGGGCGCAGGTGGCGCTGATGGACGCCGCGCTGCAGGACCAGGGCGCGGACCGCGTCGCGATGCTGGCCCACGTCGCCGCCTCCGCGAAGCGCTTCGGCAACCTCCTCGAGCCGCGCCAGGTCAACCGCGCGGTCGAGCTCGCCCGCACGGGCGAGGGGGAGGAGGCGACCGCGGCCGCCGCGCTCATGGGCGCCCTGAGCCTCCCCAACGACCAGCTCATCCCGCTGATCATCAGCGCCAAGTGATCCCCGCCGCGGCGGCGATCGCAGCAGCAGAACTCACCAGGGGCCGGCGCTGGCGCCGGCCCCTTTCTCATTCCTCCCCGGGTTGCCCCGCCGGGAGCAGGCCGGAGCGGTCGAGGAACCCTCGCACCGCCTCGCGGTACGCCGCGAGGTCGCGGAAGGACATATGCTCGTCGTCGGTCTCGT
Organism: Planctomycetaceae bacterium; assembly: GCA_044507535.1. Lineage (GTDB taxonomy): Bacteria > Planctomycetota > Phycisphaerae > Phycisphaerales > UBA1924 > CALAFV01. Next base: position 76,789 of record JBIQJK010000006.1, read on the forward strand.
AGTACTCCGCGTGCGGCGCGAGGGAGCGCAGGCGCCGCCCGTGCTCGACGGGGACGATGGAGTCGCCGCGCCCGTGCATGATGAGGATCGGCACGCCCTGGAGCGTGGGCAGGACGCGGTCGGTGCGGAAAGGGTGCCGCACCAGCGCCGGCGGCACGCCGTACCTCCACGAGAACGACGCGATGCTCGTGAACGTCGATTCGAGCACCAGCGCCGGCGGCCGCCGCCTCGCCGCGAGCTGCGCGGCCACGCCGCCCCCCAGCGAGCGGCCGTGCAGGACGATCGCCGCGGGGTCGATCTCCGGCCGGGCGGCGAGCAGGTCGTAGAACGCGGTCACGTCGGCGACGATGGCGTCCTGAGAAGGGGAGCCGCCGGCGTTGCCGTAGCCGCGGTACTCCGGGATGAGCACGCTCAGCCCCATCTCGTTGTACATCCTGGCGATTTCCGTGCACTGGTGGACCAGCTCGCCGTTGCCGTGCGTGAAGACCACCGCGGGGGTGCGTTCGCCGGCCGCTGCCGCGGGCGCGGGGTAGAAGTGGGCCTCGACCCGGTGGCCCCCCTCGGCGGTGACCCACAGCCGCTCCGCCCCGGCGGGCGCCGACTCCGCGGCCGGGCCGGTGAGCCACCTGGGGAAGAGCATGTTCCCCTGGGCGAAGAAGAGCACGCCGCACCAGGCAAGGTACGAGGCCGCGCCGACTCTCACGAGTCGGGGCGCCAAGCCCTTGCGGCGCGGCGACGCCGCGGCGGGATCGTCGGGGGTCGCGACGTGAGCAGGTTCGTCGGCGCTCATCTCATGGGGCCCTCGGTTCTTCGCGAATCCGGTCCGCGCCCGGCTCGAAGGCCAGTGTATCGGCCGCCCATCCGGGCCGGTCGCGGCGCACAGAGAGATACGGGGCGGAAGCCGGCATGATTGCCCTCCCATGGATTTCGGTTGCTGGTCGGTCCGCCGCCACGGCCATAAGATTCCGCACCATCAAGGAGCATCTCACTTCCGTGGCCGAGTCAATCCTCCAGCGAGTTGCAGCGGGCGATCCGGGCGCGGTCCAGGACGCCCTGGACCGCTACGGAGGGCTGGTCTGGTCGCTGGCGCGGCGCTTCTGCTACAACCAGGCGGAGGCCGAGGACGCCGTCCAGGAGATCTTCATCGACATCTGGAAGAGCGCTGGCCGGTTCGACGAATCGGTGGCCTCCGAGCCGACCTTCGTCGCGATGATCGCCCGTCGCCGCCTCATCGACCGACGCCGGCGGGCCTCCCGCCGTCCGGAGGCCGGCGAGTCCCGCGCCACGGCCGACGGGGCGGTTACCGCCGCGGAGGCGACGGACCGAGTGGAAGTGGGGGAGGAGGCGGCCCGGGCCGCGGCCGCGCTCCGAGAGCTGCGCGACGACCAGCAGCGGGTCCTCCGCCTCTCCATCTACCAGGGGCTCAGCCACGAGCGCATCGCCGAGGCGACCGGCCTCCCGCTCGGGACCGTCAAGACCCACGTGCGCCGCGGCCTCATGCGGCTGCGCGAGATCCTCGGCGCTGCCAGGCCCGATGGCCCCGTAGGGGTGCCCACATGAGCGACAGCGACAGCCATTCCCCCGACCGCGTCCTCGAACTGCTCGCCGACCGGGCCGTGCAGGGGCTCTCCGAGCCGGAAGCGAGGGAGCTGGACCGGCTGCTCGCCGCGGCCCCGGAGCTCTGCCGCGAGTCGATGGACCTCGCGGCCGCGGCGGGATACCTGGCGCTGGCCGCCGCCGAGACCGGGGGAGACCGGACCACCCCTGCCTCGGTCGCCGTCGAGCCGCTGCCGGCGGCCCTCCGCGAGAAGATCGCATCCGCGGCCATGCGCCGGCTGCGCGAAGCGGAGCAGACGCGGACCCCCGGACGGGGAGCCGGGCTGCGGCCCGCCGCGCCGGCGCCGCAGCCGCAGCGACCATACCACGATGTGCCGGGTCGCGAGAGCGCATCGCCGCCGCCGCCGCCGCCGCATCGGGAGCGATCGGCGTGGATGGGCTACACCGGCTGGGCCGCGGCGGCGACGCTGCTGGCCGTCGCCGCGGGAGGATGGCTCATGGGCCGCGGCGACGAGCCCGGCGCAGCGCCCCCCGCTCCGCAAGCCGAACAACTCCGGGACCGGCTCCTCAGCCAGCACGGCGACGGCGTCGTACGGGCGTCCTGGACGAGCCCCGGCGACGGCTCCGCATCGCCGGGTGACGTCGTCTGGCACGGCGGCAGGCAGGAGGGGTACATCCGCGTCGCCTCGCTGCCGGTGAACGTTCCGCGAGAGGCTCGCTACCGCGTGTGGATCGTCGATCCATCACGGGAAACCCCGGTGGACGCCGGGGCCTTCGACGTGACCGGGCCGGGCGAGGTGATCGTGCCGATCCGGCCCGCGGGGAGGGTCGGCGCCGCCGCGGCGTTCACCGTCACGCTCGAGAGGGTGGGGGGGGAGGGGGGCTCCGCGGGGGAGCCGCTGCTGGTGGCCGAGGTCGGCCCTTAGCGTCCCGGTGTAAACTCATAAGTAGGTGGCTCATCGGTCCGCCTCCGAGAGAACGGTGGCCGGCGATGGGTCGCGCCCGCCGCCGATCCGGAGCGGATCGCTCGCCCGCTCGGCCTGCCTTCGCCATGAGGCGGGTTTCAATGGCGCGGCCCGCCGCGTCACCTACGCTCGTGCGGCGGCCCGGAGGGCCGCCCGGCCCGCAGCGCGCCGCGCCCGGTGGCGCGGCCGCCCCGGGGCCGAACCCAGCGAGGGAACGCACGTGAAAATCGCCCAAGTCGCCCCGCTCCATGAGAGTGTGCCGCCGCGGCTGTACGGGGGCACGGAGCGGATCGTTGCTTATCTGACGGAGGAACTGGTCCGGGCCGGGCACGAGGTGACGCTCTTCGCCAGCGGCGACTCCATCACCTCGGCGCGGCTGGTCGCCCCGTGCCGGCGGGCGCTGCGCCTGGGCCGGCAGTGGGCCGATCCGATCATCCCCCACCTGCTGCTGCTGGAGCAGGTCTTCAGCCGGGCGGACGAGTTCGACATCATCCACCTGCACACCGACTACCTCCACCTGCCCCTGTGCCGGCGGAGCCCGGTGCCGACGGTGGCGACGATGCACGGCCGGCTCGACGTTCCGGACCTCGCGCCCCTGCTGCGCGAATACGCCGAGATGCCGCTGGTGTCGATCTCCGATGCGCAGCGAGCCCCGGTGCCCGACGCCAACTGGAAGGCCACCGTCCACCACGGCCTGCCCCGCGGGATGTACACGCCCGGGTCCGGCCGCGGCGGGTACCTCGCCTTCGCCGGGCGGATGTCGGCCGAGAAGCGGCCGGACCTGGCGATCCGCATCGCGCGCCGCGCGGGCATGCCCATCAAGATGGCCGCGAAGGTGGACCGCGCCGACGCCCTCTACTTCGACGAAGTCGTCCGCCCGCTGCTCCGCGAGCCGGGGGTCGAGTTCATCGGCGAGATCACCGACGCGGAGAAGAACGCCTTCTTCGGCGACGCCGTCGGCCTGCTCTTCCCGATCGACTGGCCCGAGCCCTTCGGGATCGTCATGATCGAGGCGATGGCGTGCGGCACGCCGGTGATCGCCTCCAGGCGAGGGTCCGTCCCGGAGGTGATCGCCCACGGGAGGACCGGCTTCATCGTGAACACCGTCGACGAGGCCGTCCGCGCCGTGTCGCACCTGCACCGGATCCCTCGCGCCGCCTGCCGCGAAGAGTTCGAGGCCAGGTTCACCTCCGCCCGCATGGCCAGGGACTACCTGCGCGTGTACCACCAGGTCGCGGTGGACCAGGGGCGTCCGCCGCGCCGGCACTCCCGCGGCGTGGCCTGAGACCCCGCCCCGCGAGGGAGCGGCCAGATGCCCGACATCGTCACGATCGAGGACCGGTTCTACATCCACGTCGATTCGGCCCTGACCGACCGGAGGACGCTCGTCCTGAAGGAGGGGGACGCCTTCGGCGTCTTCGGGACCATCGCCGACATCGAGTCCGTCGTCCACAGCGCGCAGGGCCTCTACCGCGACGACACCCGCTTCCTCTCCCGCCTCGCCCTGCGCGTCGAGGGGCGGCGGCCGCTCCTGCTGGACTCGGCCGTCACCCGCGACAACTCCCGCATCTTCGCGGACTACACCAACCCGGACATCCTGGACGAGCAGGGGAACGTCGCGATGGCCCGCGGCACGCTGCACGTCTCGCGACACCGCTTCCTCTGGCGGAACGTCATGCACGAGCGGCTCACCGTCGCGAACTACGGCGTCCGCGACGTGGTCGCGCACGTGACCATCGGCTTCGCCGCCGACTTCGCCGACGTCTTCGAGGTCCGCGGCACGCGCCGCGCCGAGCGGGGGCGGGACCTGGAGCCCGAGCTGACGCAGGCCGCGGTCGCCCTGGGGTACGAAGGGCTCGACGGCATCGTCCGCCGAACCGTGCTCCGATTCACCCCCACGCCCGACGAGCTGACCCGGCGCGACGCCCACTTCGTGATCCCCCTGGAGCCCCGCCAGCGGCAGGCGATCCACCTCTCGGTCGCCTGCGAGGTCGGCGCCCCGGTCCCCCCGGAGGGGTTCGCCGCGGCCAGCACGACGCTCAAGGCCGGCGTCCGCTCCTTCCATCACGAGCAGTGCGTCGTCGAGAGCTCCAACGAGCACCTCGCCGACTGGACGGGCCGCTCGCTGGCGGACGTGCGGATCCTGCTGGCCCACACCCCCCACGGGCTGTACCCGTACGCCGGGGTGCCGTGGTACTGCGCGCCCTTCGGACGCGACGGGATCATCACCGCCCTGGAGATGCTCTGGTTCGACCCCGGCGTGGCCCGGGGCGTGCTGGGGTACCTCGCCGCGATGCAGGCCGACGAGGAGGACCCCGCCCGCGACGCCGAGCCCGGCAAGATCCTCCACGAGCGCCGCGTGGACGAGATGGCCCGCACCGGCGAGGTCCCCTTCAGCCGCTACTACGGCACGGTGGACGCCACGCCGCTGTTCGTCGTCCTCGCCGGGGAGTACTACCGCGTCACCGGCGACCTGCCGCTGATCTCCTCGCTCTGGGGCAACATCGTCCGCGCCATGGAGTGGATCGACCGGCACGGCGACCCCGACCGCGACGGCTTCGTGGACTACAAGGCCAAGGCGGAGTCGGGGCTGGTGAACCAGGGGTGGAAGGACTCGCACGATTCGATCTCGCACGCCGACGGGACGCTCGCGCCCGGGCCGATCGCGCTGTGCGAGGTGCAGGGGTACGTGTACCAGGCCCGGCGGGCCGCGGCCGCGCTGGCCCGCGCCATGGACATGCCCGAGATGGCCGAGCGGCAGGAGGAGTCGGCGCGGCGCCTGCGCGCCCGGTTCGTGGACGCCTTCTGGCTCCCGCACCTGGGCGTCTACGCGCTGGCGCTCGACGGCCACCGCCGCCCGTGCGCGGTCCGCTCGTCGAACACGGGCCATTGCCTCTACTCGGGGATCGCTCTGCCCGACCACGCACGGCGGATCGCCCACACGCTCATGAGCCCGGCGATGTTCACCGGCTGGGGCATCCGCACCCTGGGCGCCGACGAGGCGAGGTACGACCCGATGTCGTACCACAACGGCTCGGTCTGGCCCCACGACAACGCGATCATCGCCGCGGGCCTGGCCCGGTACGGGCTGCGGCGGGCCGCGAGGCGGGTCCTCGATGCGGCCTTCGACGCCTCGCTGTTCCTGGACATGCACCGCCTCCCGGAGCTCTTCTGCGGCTTCCCTCGCCGGGCGGGGAAGGGCCCCGTGCCGTACCCGGTCGCGTGCAGCCCGCAGGCGTGGGCCTCGGCGGCGGTGTTCATGATGCTCCGCGCGTGCCTGGGGATGGAGATCGACGGCGTCCACGGGCGCCTGCTCGTCCGCCGGCCGCTGCTGCCGTCGGCGGTGCAGCGGCTGCGCATCCGCGGCCTGCGCGTCGGCGACTACGCCGTGGACCTGCTCTTCCACCAGAACGACGGCGACGTGGGCGTCCTGGTGCTCCGCAAGGACGGGCCGGTGAGCGTCACGGTGGTGAAGTAGCGCCGCGGGGCGCCGCCTCCCCCTACGCCCGCTTCCACGGCCCCGTGATCGCCAGCGTCAGGCCCGCCTGCTGCATGTTGACCAGCAGCGTGGTGCCGTCGGGGGTGAAGGTCGCGCCGGCGAGCTCGCTGTTGCCGGACTTCATCTTCGCCAGCGTGTACACCTCGCCCCGCGGCGTGACGCCCAGGATCCGGTTCACCGACGTGCCGTCCTCGCAGATGATCAGGTCCCCCCACGGCGCGACGGTCACGTTGTCGCACATGTTCATGATCGACGAGTCGTTGGGCTCGGCGAAGAGCTCCAGGCGGTCCGCTGCGTCGCTCTCGTCCCCCCCGCCCGGGGTCAGCCGCCACACCTGCCCGCGCTTGGCCCGCCCGCCGTTGGTGCAGCAGAAGTAGACCGCGTCGTTCCCGTGCCACATCCCCTCGGCCCGCGCGAAGCGCCCCGCCCCCAGCTCGAAGCCCCGGTGCCGCAGGTCGTCCTGCGGCGAGTCGATGTCCTCGAGGGTGATCCACCCCGCCGTCATCGGCTCGCCGACGCGGACGGTCCGGCCGCCGCTCCAGTTCCGCGTGTCCAGGCTCGCCTCGCCGACGACCATCAGGGCCTGGAGCCTTCCACCGTCGTGCAGCCTGCCGGGCTTGTTCGGGACGTAGCGGTAGAGCAGCCCATCCGGCCGGTCCTCGGTGAGATAGACGACGCCCGTCCGCGGGTCCACCGCGACGGCCTCGTGGTAGAACCGGCCCATGCCGGTGATCGGGACCGGCGCGGCCAGGGCCGGCTCGTACGTCGCCGGCACCTCGAAGACGTACCCGTGGTTCTGCTCCAGCCCGCCGGGGGGCGAGCCCGGCTGCGCGGCCCGGGAGACATCCTCCTCGCACGAGAGCCACGACCCCCACGGCGTCGGCCCGCCGGCGCAGTTCCGCAGCGTCCCCGCGAGGCTCAGGAACTGTCGCTCGATCTTCTGCGTCCGCGTGTTGAAGACAAAGGTCGTGGTCCCCCCCTGGGCCGGGCCGATGCCGTGGCCGCGGTCGTAGACCATGTTCTCAGGAAGCCGCTCGAGCAGCGCGTTGTCGCGTCCGAACGGGCCGATGCGGGCGTGGTCCGCCTGCAGCTCGTGGTTGCGCACCACCAGCGCCCGACCTTCCGGCCCGGGGAAGGCGGCCATCCCGTCCGGCAGCCCGGGGAGGAAGAACCCGTCGTCCATCTTCTCCCCGGTCCGCGAGATCACCGTCGCCCGGAAGCCCCGCGGCAGGTCGAAGTGCTCCCCCTCCAGCAGCGGGCCGTACCCAGCTCCACGCTGCTCCGCATCATCCAGCCACCCCGAGCCGAGAGCCCCCTCCGCGGCCATCAGGCGCCGCAGCCCCCCGAACCCCGCCGCGAACGCCCCAGCGCAGTACAGGAAATGCCGGCGTGACGGGTCCATTGGCGCATCCTCGTGGTGGGTTCCGGTCAGTCAGTCATCGCGGGCGACACTCTAGGAAGCGCACCGTTCCCGCCACGCGGCCCGCGCCATTCAAGACGCTCTTAACCCGGAGACGGAGGACTGATACACCGCTCGCGGGACTTAGTCCTTCACCCCCTCGACCACCCCCGGCGTCGTGTACTTCTGCACCGCCGCCTCCAGGTCCACCCCGTTGATGTTCGCCAGCGTCGCCAGCCACGCCAGCACGTCGGCGAACTCCTCCTCCAGGTTGGCCCGCTGCTCGGGCGTTGGGGTCTTCCCCGCGCGGTTCTCGTGAAACGCCGTCGCCAGTTCGCCGACTTCTTCCATGAACAACAGGAATGTCCCCGGCGTACCCCGTGCGCTATCGGTCGCGTAGTACCGGTCACGGATCAGCCGCTGGAACGCGGCGATCGTCATCCCGCCCGCGGGGGAGAGCTCCGGGGTCGGCGACATCGGCGGGGTGGGCGGCAACGGTGGGGGAGACGGGGGGAGCGGGGGGGATGGCTGGTCCATGCCCCACCGTAGGACCGGCCATGGCCCGCCCCAGGGGCGGGTGTGATCGGACTCAAGTTAGGGAATACTGTACTTTTCCCCCGCGCTTGCCATGGGGGAGGACCGGCCGGGGCTCCCCGCCCCGCCCGCCAGCCGGCTCCCCCGGCCCCACGATGCGACCCGACGACGCCCATTTCCGATTGAAGCGCTCCCCCGCCCGCACCGGGGCTGTCGGCGCGTTGCTGCTGGCCTGCCTGATCCTCCTGCCGGGGTGTTCGGCGTTCAACGACCACCGCGCTGCGCTCCGCGACCTGTACGCCCACGGTCGTTTCGATCAGGCCGCGGCGGTGCTCGACTCCGAGGAGGCGCAGAAGCTCTACGGCCGCAACGAGCAGCTCCTGTACTTCCTCGACCGCGGCGCGATCGCACTGGCCACCGGCGACAACCAGGCGGCCATCGCGAACCTGGAGCGTGCCGAAGCGCTGATGGAGTCCCGCTTCGAGCTCTCCGCCTCCGAGCAGGCCGCGCAGTGGCTGATCAACGACACCGCCCGGCCGTACCTCGGCGAGCCGTACGAGAGCATGTACGTCAACGTCCTGAAGCTGCTGGCGCACCTGCGCGAGGGGCGGGTCTCCGGCGGCGCGACGGTCGAGGCGCGGCGTCTGGCCTCCAAGGCCGACATGCTCCGCGCCCGCTACCTCCAGTACGAGGAGGCGCTGTACGAGGAGGGGGGCGCCGGGCTCCAGCGGGCGGCGGAGACATCCTCGTCCGCCAGCGGCGGGCTGATCTCGACCAACCGCGCCGGGGAGTTCATCGAGTCGCCCCTGGGAACGTTCCTGACGGCCGTCACCTTCATGCACGCCGGCGAGGCCTCGCACCAGGAGGTCGCGGCACGCCGGCTCCTGGATTCCCTGCGCCTGCAGCGCGGCCTCGTCGGCCCCGTGAACCCCGCCGACTTCCAGGGGCTCGGCGAACGCGCCCCCCAGCCGGGGGACGTCCTGATCGTCGCCCTCTCCGGGCGAGGGCCGACAAAGCGGGCCGAGCGCATCGGCCCCATCCCCGTCTTCGACTGGCCCGTCTACTTCGAGCTCCCCGTCCTTTACGGCGGCGGGAGCGAGGTCGCCGCCTCGCGCCTGATCCTCCAGCCCATCACCCCGGGCCAGCCGGCCCCGGACGCCGTCTCCCGCGCCGCCGAGGCCGTGCACGCCGGCCCGGGCTACGCCCCGCAGGTGATCCCGCTGGCGCTCATCGAGGACATGGCCGCGGTCGCCACGGAGAACCACCGCCGCCAGCTCCCGCTGATCTACACCCGCGCCCTGCTGCGCTCGTCGCTCAAGGCGGGGGCCTCCTTCGCCGCGACCCAGGCGGTTCGGCGCAACACCCGCGACGGCCGCCGCAGCAGCGGCGACGACCTCGCCGTCCTCGGCTCCGTCATCGCCGGGCTGGCCTTCGTCGCCCTGACCGAGCGGGCCGACCTGCGGTCGTGGGTCTTCCTCCCCGGCCAGGCGCACGTCGGCCTGATCAACCTCCGCCCCGGCGCCTACCGCGTCCGCGTGGAATACCTCTCCGCCGGCGGCGGTGTGCTGTACGCGACGGACTGGAGCACCATCACCATCCCCCCGCCCGGATCAGCCGGCGGCGCGGACCTGACGACCATCGTCGAGTACTTCTGGAGATAGCACCACATGAGCACGCACGCGACCCGACTCATCGCCCTTCTCGCCGCCGCCGTCACCGCCGCGGCCGTCCTCTCCGGCTGCGGCGGCGCCCGCCAGCGAGCGATCACCCGCGTCGACCCCAACGCGGTCATCGACGTGGACTACCGCTGGACCGGCGACGACGCCCGCGAGGTCTACCGGGCGCTGGTGGACGACGCCCTCTACCGCCAGTGGGTGGACAACTGGATGCGCGAGCACGGCGGGCAGCGCCCCGTCGTGATCATCGGCCCCATCCACAACCGGACCCAGGACTACATCGACGAGGTCTTCGCCACCGAGTGGCAGCGCGAGCTGCTCAACTCCCAGCGCATCCGCTTCGTCGCCCGGGCCGACCAGCGGCAGGCCCTCCGGGATGAGCGGCTCCAGGGCCAGGAGTGGAACACCCCCGAGACCCGCAAGCAGATGCGGGCCGAGCTCGGCGCCGACCTGATGCTCCTGGGCTCGATCAACGACAACGTCCAGCGCTCCGCGGACAACCGGACCATCGTCAAGGAGTACAACGTCAACCTCCAGCTGATCAACATCGAGTCCAACGAGCTGCTCTGGAGCGGCTCGCACGCCGTCAAGAAGCTGGTCCGGCAGTGACCCCCCGGCCCTCCCGCTCCCCTCTGCGTGCCCGGCCGCCGGCCTCTTCCCCCGCCTCACCCCGTCCAGATCCCTCCGCGGCCGGCGGCGGGCCCATGCCTTCCCCCTGCCACCCACCCCGATCCAACCGCCCACCCGCATCCGTTGCTTGTCTGGCCGGGTCAGCCCGCTAGACTTCTACCCCTATTCCGCAGGTCCGAACAGGAACCGTAGATCCATGCCGACGATCAACCAGCTGATCCGCAAGCCCCGCCGCTCCCCTGGCATGAAGTCCAAGGTCCGCGACCTTGAGGCGTGCCCGCAGAAGCGCGGCGTCTGCCTCATCGTCCGCACGACCACCCCGAAGAAGCCCAACTCGGCTCTCCGGAAGATCGCCCGTGTGCGGCTGAGCAACGGCAAGGAGGTCACGGCCTACATCCCCGGCGAGGGCCACAACCTCCAGGAGCACTCGATCGTCCTGGTCCGCGGCGGCCGCGTTCGCGACCTCCCCGGCGTCCGCTACCACATCGTCCGCGGCTCGCTCGACTCCCTCGGCGTCGAGAAGCGCAAGCAGAGCCGGTCGAAGTACGGCGCCAAGAAGGGCAAGTAAGCCACGGCACCAAAGCGCAAATGGCCCAAGGGCCGGATGCCATCCGGGGCGCCGCAACCGACGTAACTCACTTTGGCCATTTGGCCCGTCGCCATTTGGCCCTTTCTTTGAGGCAAGTAACCGGGGTCAACCCCCGGTGAACAGAGCCGCCGACCGGCGGCAGATGAGCCAGGAGATTCAGCATGGCCGGCCGCATCACCAAGTCCGACGAGCAGCTTCGTCCCGACCCCCGCTTCAACGACAAGGTCCTCTCCAAGTTCATCAACTGCGTGATGCACGACGGCAAGAAGTCCGTCGCCCAGCGCGTGGTCTACGAGGCGATGGACATCATCGACGCCCGCCTGAAGAAGGAGACGAGCCCCGAGGCGCCCAAGAGCGCCATCGAGCTCTTCCACCGCGCCATCGAGAACGTCAAGCCCTTCGTCGAGGTCCGCTCCAAGCGGGTCGGCGGCGCCAACTACCAGGTCCCCATCCCGGTGAACAACCGCCGCCAGCAGTCCCTCGCCTTCCGGTGGATCATCACCGCCGTCCGCGGCGAAAAGGGCCGCCCCATCGCCCAGCGCCTCGCCGACGAGCTCTACGCCGCGGCCCGCGGCGAGGGCAAGGCCATGGCCACCCGCGACCAGACCCACCGCATGGCCGAGGCCAACCGCGCCTTCGCCCACTTCGCCCACTAACACCCCGCCTCCCGGCAACCAACGCCCCCCTCCAGCCCCGCGCTGCCCCGCAGCGCTGGGCTGTCTTTTTCCTCCCCCCCGTTCGGGCCTCCCGGCCCTTTGCCGTTTGGCCCTTTTCCCCAACCCTACAATCGCCGATCCCAAGCCAAAGGTCATCTCCCGGAGCCCCCCGTGTACCTCATCCGAAGGGCGAAGCCCGACGACGTCCCGACCCTCCTGAAGCTGGCCAAGATGGTCCACTTCATCAACCTCCCCGCCGACAAGGACATCATCGGCGAGAAGATCGCCCGCTCGCGCCGGTGCTTCCTCCGGGCGGCCGAGATGGCCGCGGGCGCCATCCCCCCCGCCGGCGCCGACGCCGCCGAGCGCAACGGTTCGGCCTCCTCCTCCGGCAGCCCCCACGGCCTGGCCGCCCTCATCCACCAGTCCGACCTGTTCATGTTCGTCCTGGAGGACCTCAGCACCGGCGGCGTCCTGGGCACCAGCCAGATCATCTCCCGCATGGGCGGGCCCGGGCACCCCAACCTCTCCCTCCAGCTCTCCAAGCGGGAGTTCTTCAGCGAGACCCTCAAGCAGGGCGGCACGCACATCACCGCCAAGCTCTACCTCGACGAGTCCGGCCCCACCGAGATCGGCGGCCTGATCCTCCAGCCCAACCTCCGCGGCCACCCCGAGAAGCTCGGCCGCTTCATCAGCCTCGTCCGCTTCCAGTTCGTCGCCCTCCACCGCCACCTCTTCGCCGACCGCATCGTCGCGGAGATGATGGGTCCCGTCAGCGCCGACGGGTACTCGGTCTTCTGGGAGTACCTCGGCCGCCGCTTCATCAACCTCACCTACGAGGAGGCGGACCGCTTCTGCCAGCACTCCAAGGAGTTCATGATCAACCTGCTGCCGCGGGACGAGATCTACCTGACCCTCCTCCCGCCGGAGGCCCGCAGCGTCGTCGGCCAGGTCGGCCCCGAGACCCTCCCCGCGCGGCGGATGCTCGAGAAGCTCGGCTTCGAGTACCGCGACCTGATCGACCCCTTCGACGCCGGCCCCAACCTCGAGGCCCGCACCGACGACATCACCATCGTCCGCGACACCCGCCGCGCCAAGCTCGGCGAGCCGTGCACCAACGCCGATTGCACGATCTTCGGCATGGTCGGCGTCCTGCACGAGGACGGCGAGTTCCTCGCGGTGCAGACCAACTACGCCGAGGACCGCTCCGGCCGCGTGCGGCTCCCCAGGGCCGCCATGAGGGCCCTGAACGCCGAGCCGGGCACGGAGGTCGGCGTCACGCCCCTGAGCGTCCGTTCCAAGCCCGGCTCGAAGCGTTCCGCCGGCGGCTCGAAGCGAGGCAACGGCCGCGCCAGGTCCGCCGCGCGTCAGGCCGCCGGCGACTCCGGCGGCGAGGAGTCCGAGCGGTGACCAGCGCAGCCCCCCATCCCTCCCTCCGTCGCGCCCCCGCCGACCTCATCGGCGGCCGCTGGGTCCCGATCCCCGGCTCGCGCCTCGTGTCGCACAACCCGGCCCACCCGGACCGAGTCGTGTACGAGGCCGCGCCGGTCCTCGGCCACGTGGACGCCGCGGTGCGTGCGGCCCGCGAGGCCTTCCCGGCGTGGGCGCGGGCGCCCTTCGAGCGGCGCGTCGCCGTCCTTCGTCGCTACCAGCAGGTCGTCAAGGCCCGGGCCGACGAGATCGCGGGGCTGATCTGCGACGAGACCGGCAAGGTCATGTGGGAGGCGAGGGGCGAGGCCTCCATCCTCGCCTCGAAGGTCGATATCACCCTCGACCAGAGCGAGATCGGCGGCCTCCACCGCGTCGCCGGCTACCAGTTCGACATCTCCCCGACGCGTCTGGGCAAGACCGTCTTCCGGCCCCACGGCGTCATGGCCGTCGTCGGCCCCTTCAACTTCCCGGCCCACCTCCCCAACGGCCACATCGTCCCCGCCCTGCTGATGGGCAACACCGTCGTCCTCAAGCCCAGCGACAAGGCCCCCGCCGTCGGCCAGCTCCTCGGCGAGCTCTTCCAGGAGGCCCTGGACGCCGAGGGTTTCGGCGGGATGGGGATTGTGAACGTGGTCCAGGGCGCGGCGGACGTCGCCTCGTCGCTCGTGGGCCACCCCGACATCGACGGCATCCTCTTCACCGGCTCCTGGCCGGTGGGCCGGCGCATCCTCGAGGCGAACCTCGACCGCCCCGGCCGGATCGTCGCCCTGGAGATGGGGGGCAACAACGTCGCGGTGGTGATGCCCGACGCCGACCTGCGCCAGGCCGCCATCGAGATCGCCCGCTGCGCTTTCAACACCACCGGCCAGCGGTGCACGTGCACCCGCCGCGCCGTCATCCACGAGGCCGTCGCCGACCGGCTCATCCCCGCGATCTGCAAGGCCGCGAGCCAGATGATCGTCGGCGACCCCCGCGCAGCGCACCCGGTCTTCATGGGCCCGATCATCCGCGACGAGGCGCGCCAGGCGGTCCTCGGCTGGCAGGCCGAGCTCGCCAGCGCCGGCGCGGAGGTGCTTGTGCAGAGCACGGAGCTGGATGTGAGCGGCATTGGGGGGGGTGGGGGGGATGGGGGGGGAGGCTGGTACCTCACCCCCAGCGTCGTCCGCGTGAGCCGCTTCACCCTCGACGAGGCCGAGCCCGAGGCCCCCGCGGCCAAGCCCTCCGGCGGCACCCCTCTACCTCACCCGAGTCATCCGCGCGACCCCGGCTGCGACATGGAGGTCTTCGGCCCGCTCCTGCGCATCTCGGTGACCAACTCCCTCGACGACGCCATCGCCCAGGCCAACGCCACCCGCTACGGCCTCGCCTCATCCATCTTCACCAGGGACCCCGCCGCGGCCGATCGCTTCTTCCACGAGGCCCGCGCCGGCTGCATCAACATCAACAACGGCACCGCCGGCGCGAGCAGCAAGCTCCCCTTCGGCGGCCTCGGCCACAGCGGCAACCACCGCCCCGCCGGCAGCTTCTCGCTGGACTACTGCGCCTACCCGGTGGCCGGCGTGCTCGAATCCGGCGCGGCCGCGACGATTGCCGAGGGGATGCGGTTCGAAGATACCTGGCTGGCCTGACGCTCCACGCATCTCGCGATCCGTGCGCCCACCGCGAACGATCCCGCGCGCCCCACCTGGAGCGACCGAAAAAATTCTGGACTCAATCCCCG
>JBIQJK010000236.1:0-2935 GCA_044507535.1 Planctomycetaceae bacterium
GCGCCAGCACCTCGACGATCCGGTCCATCACCCCGTTGTCGACCTCCCCCCGCTCGAGCAGTGCATCCAGCATCCGCTCCCGCGGCAGCCGGCGCATCACCACCGCATGCTCCACCGCCGCCGGATCCGGCCCCGCCCCCGGCCCGTACACCCCGCCCACCCGCAGCCCCCCGACCCCATCCTCATAGATCGGCGCCACCCCCAGGTACACCCCCGGCGCGAGCTCCGCGTTCAGCCTCACCTCCTCGCGGCACGCCTCCAGCCTCGCCCCCGGCGCTGTGAAGTCCACAAACCCCAGCCGCACCGGCTTCTTCACTTTGAACACCAGCTCCCCCGCAAAGAACAGCACCGAGATGTGCGTCTGCAACACCTCCACCCCCACCGGCCGGTGCGGGTACGCCTCGGGGCTGCTCAGGGCTCGGATCAGGCTCTCCAGGGTCACATGGAAGCGCCGAAGATGTGCTACCGTTCACGCTACACCCGGCCCGCGCCAAAGCCGGGCTCTTCCTCCCCCCCTCCCCCTCGACCCCTCCTCACCCCGCCGCCTTGACTCCCCCCGCTTCATTTCTACCATTCATCCGGATAAACGGATGAAGCAGGCGAACCCCCACACCCCGCTCAACCAGCGACTCGCCCTCCTGGGCGAGATGATCCGCCTGCGCATCCTCCGCCTCCTCGAGCGCGAGGAGCTCGCCGTCGGCGAGGTCGCCAACGTCGTCCAGCTCCCCCAGTCCACCGTCAGCCGCCACCTGAAGGTCCTCGCCGACGGCGGCTGGCTCGGCAAGCGCACCGAGGGGACCGCCACCCTCTACCGCCTCGTCCTCGACGACCTCCCCGCCGACCTCCGCGCCCTCTGGCTCACCATCCGCCCCCAGCTCGACGAGGAGGCCTCCGCCGAGCTCGCCGAGGACACCCGCCGCCTCGCCGGCGTCCTCGCCGAACGCACCGCCGACAGCCAGGCCTTCTTCGGCCGCGTCGCCGGCCAGTGGGACGACGTCCGCGCCGAGCTCTTCGGCCGCCTCGCCTCCCTCCGCGCCCTGCTCCCCCTCCTCCCCCGCGACTGGACCGTCGCCGACCTCGGCTGCGGCACCGGCAACGCCTCCGAGCTCCTCGCCCCCATCGTCAAGAACGTCATCGCCGTAGACCAGTCCGCCCCCATGCTCAAGGCCGCCCGGAAGCGCCTCGGCGGGGCCGGCGCGACCAACGTCGAGTTCCGCCGCGGCGAGCTCGAGGCCCTCCCCATCGCCGACGCCGAGGTGGACGCCGCCGTCTGCGTCCTGGTCCTCCATCACGTCCCCGAGCCCGAGAAGGCCCTCGTCGAGATGCGCCGGATCCTGCGGCCCGGCGGCGTCGCCCTCGTCGTGGACATGCTCGAGCACGACCGCACCAGCTACAAGCACACCATGGGCCACCGCTGGCTCGGATTCGCACCCAAGCGCATGGCCGAGATGATGACCCGCGCCGGCCTGATCGACCCCCGCACCGTCCCCCTCGCCCCCGACCCCACCGCCAAGGGCCCGGGCCTCTTCGCCTGCACCGCCTTCGCGCCCCCGAAGCAGCGACGCACCTGACCGGAAAGAAGATTCACCACAGAGGCACTGAGACACAGAGAGAAGACCGAGATGAACAGCAGCGATGCAGAGAACAGACGCGGCGCTCCCCATCGCGACACCCCGACAAGGCAACGCCCGTCACCTCTTCTCTTCAATCCCTCCCCTCTCCTCTCTGTGCCCCCTCTGCGCCTCTGTGCCTCTGTGGCGACTCTTCTCCTCGAATGAACACCAAGCCAAAAAACGGAGACCCAGCCTTGACGACCCTCGCCAGCAAGCCCGCCGCCAACCACGCCCAGTCCGACCGCCCCCCCTTCAAGGTCCGCGACCTCTCCCTCGCCAAGCTCGGGCGCGAGGAGATCCGCCTCGCCGAGCACGAGATGCCCGGCCTCATGGCCATCCGCGAGCGCTACAAGGGCCAGAAGCCCCTCGACGGCGCCAAGATCATGGGCTCCCTGCACATGACCGTGCAGACCGCCGTCCTCATCGAGACCCTCACCGCCCTGGGCGCCTCCGTCCGCTGGTGCTCCTGCAACATCTTCTCCACCCAGGACCACGCCGCGGCCGCCGTCGCCGTCGGCCCCGACGGCACGCCCGAGAGCCCCAAGGGCGTCCCCGTCTTCGCCTGGAAGGGCGAGACCCTCGAGGAGTACTGGTGGTGCACCGAGCAGGCCCTCACCTGGCCCGACGGCTCCGGCCCCAACCTCATCCTCGACGACGGCGGCGACGCCACCCTCCTGGTCCACAAGGGCGCCGAGTTCGAGAAGGCCGGCAAGGTCCCCGCCTTCAACCCCGACGCCGACCCCGAGGAGTGGGGCGTCATCCTCGCCCTCCTCGCCGCGGAGCAGAAGAACAGCCCCGGCCGCTGGACCAAGGTCATCGCCGGCATCCGCGGCGTCAGCGAGGAGACGACCACCGGCGTCCACCGCCTCTACGACATGATGAAGGCCGGAACCCTCGCCTTCCCCGCCGTCAACGTCAACGACTCCGCCACCAAAAGCAAGTTCGACAACCTCTACGGCTGCCGCCACTCCCTCATCGACGGCATCAACCGCGCCACCGACGTCATGATCGGCGGCAAGATCGCCGTCGTCTGCGGCTACGGCGACGTCGGCAAGGGGTGCGCCCAGTCCCTCCGCGGCCAGGGCGCCCGCGTCATCATCACCGAGATCGACCCCATCTGCGCCCTCCAGGCCGCGATGGAGGGCTACGAAGTCAAGCCCCTCGAGGACGTCGTCGAGATCGCCGACATCTTCGTCACCGCCACCGGCAACAAGGACATCATCACCGCCGCCCACATGGCCCGCATGAAGGACAAGGCCATCGTCGGCAACATCGGCCACTTCGACAACGAGATCGACATGGCCGGCCTCGCCAAGGTCCCC
>JBIQJK010000067.1:0-20148 GCA_044507535.1 Planctomycetaceae bacterium
CCGCGCTTCCCCGCCCCCGAGCGCACCGCACGGGTTCACGCTGCGCTCATCGGGCGCCCCCCGGCAACCCCTAGCATCGCCCAAGGGGACCGGGGGCCACGGGAGCGCGCCGCATGCACCGGATCGCCTTTGTTCCGGCCTCCACACTGGGCGAGGCCCCCGCCCTGGACCCGTACCCCAGCGCCGCCCTCTCCTCCCTCCCCGAGGGCGACGTCGTCTGGCTCGTCACCCGCATGACCGACGACCGCGCCACCCCCGCCCTCTGCGGCCGCATCGTCATCGGCGGCCGCCACGACGCCGACCCCGCGGATGCCCGCCCCGGGCCCGCCGCGGCCGTCGATGTGGACGCCTCCGAGCGCTGCGACCCCTTCCCCTGCGACCCCATCCACTCCTGGCCCATCTGGCGCACCCCCTTCGAGGGCCCCGCCGAGCTCACCGACACCCAGGCCGCCTGCCTCGAGACCTACTGGGCCGGCGCCCGCGGCCGCCGCATCAAGCACCCCAGCGCCTGACCCGCCGCCGGCCCGGCCCCACCTCTGAGCCGTCCACAACCCTGTGACGGCCACTTCCCCCTTGGCAGCTCCCCGGCATCCTTCCGGGAAGAGCAAGCCCGGAGCCCGCCCCCGGCGGCCCCCCCATGCGCCGCGACCACCGCCGCTTCTCCCCCCGCGCCCCCGCCTTCTCGCGCCGCCGCCGCCGCCGCTGAGACGCTCCCGGCCCCTGCTACTCCCCGTCGAACAGCCCCGGCTCCGCCACGATCATCCTCTTCCCCCCCTTTCCCCCGCGTCCCTTCGTCACACGCTTCTGTGGTGATCGATCCGCCGCCGCTCCCTCCCGAGCCAGCTGGTCCGCCGCGGCCTGCCCCTCCACCACCACCGACAGGAACGTCCCGTCCAGCACCCGCGTCCGCAGCGCCTCCCCCGTCTGCACCTCGCTCACCGACCGCACCACCGTCCCATCCGCCCGCAGCGTGCACGAGAACCCCCGCCGCAGCACGCTCACCGGCCCGACCAGCTCCAGCGCCCGCTCCGCGCCGTCCACCTCCATCCCCAGCCGCTCCAGCCTCGTCCGCAGCGCGCCCGCCAGCCTCTCGCTCAGCGCGGCCACCTGCGCCTCCCGCCGGGCGTGCGCCGCCGCCGGCCGGTGCCGCTCCAGCCGGGCCGAGGCCCGCTCCAGCCGCCGCGCCGACAGCCCCGCCCGCTCCCGCACCGCCGCGACCAGCCGCCGACGCATCGCCTCGGCCGCCCGCTCCCCCTCGCGCACCCGCGCCCGCGGGTCCGCCAGGAACGGGTGCCGCGCCGCCGACCGCAGCCGCTCCCGCTCGTGCCGGAGCTGACGCAGCACCCCCATCCGCAGCCGCGCCGCGAGCTGGTCCACCTGCTCCAGCGCCGCCGCGGTGTCCGGCGTCAGCCGCATCGCCGCCTGCGTCGGCGTCGCGCACCGCTCATCCGCCACCAGCTCCGCGATGGAGGTGTCCGTCTCGTGCCCGATCGCCGCGACCACCGGCAGCGAGCACCGCACGATCGCCTCGGCGACGATCCGCTCGTTGAACGTCCACAGGTCTTCCTTCGACCCCCCGCCGCGGGTCAGCAGCACCGCGTCGATCCCCAGCGCGGCCCCCCTCCGGCTCAGCCACCCCAGCGCCCGCGCCACCTCCGCCGCCGCCCCCTCCCCCTGCACCCGCACGTCCACCAGCGCCACCCCCACCGCCGGGCACCGCCGCCGCATCGTGTCCAGCACGTCCTGCAGCGCGGCCCCCGTCCGGCTCGTCACCACCGCCACCCTCCGCGGCATCCGCGGCAGCGGCCGCTTCCGCTCCGGGTCGAACCACCCCAGCCCCCTCAGCTCCTCGCACAGCCGCCGGAACTCCAGGTCCAGCGCCCCCGCCCCCACCGGCTCGATCTTCTCCGCATAAAACTGGGTCCGCCCCCCGCGCGCCCAGAACTCCACCCGCCCCGTCGCCACCACCTCGTGCCCCGACTCCGGCCTGTACCCGCCGGCCCCCACCACCACCTTCCTCGCCGCCGACTCCCACATCACGCAGCTCACCACCGCGCCGGCGTCCTTGAGGTCGAAGTACCAGTGCCCCCGCTCCTTGAAGTTGCTCACCTCCCCCACCACCCGCACCCTCCGCGGCAGCCCCTCCCGCAGTGCGGAGTCGATCAGCCCCCCGAGCTGCGTCACCGTCAGCGCCTTCGCGCCACCACCGCCCGCGCCCTCCCCCTCGCCGGGGATCGGCGGCGGCCCCACCATCCTGCTCGGGTTGAACGGCAATCGGCCCACGGGTCTAGCCTAGCACGCCCCGCCGCCGAATCACACCGCCGCCCGCATCGCCGCGAGCCGCTCGTACCCCCGCAGCACCGACTCCACGTGCCGCGTCGCCGAACGCATCTCGCGGACGTACTCCCGCGCCGATGCGCGCAGGCCCTGCGTCCGCTGCGGGTCCTTCATCAGCCCCTCGATCGCCGCGGCCCACTCCGCCGCCGTCCCCTGCCGCACCAGCGTCGCCGTCCTCTCGTCGATCAGGTGCTCCGCCAGCGGGTCCTCGCGGGCGACCACCGCCACCCCCGCGGCCATCGCGTCCAGCGTCAGGCTGTGGTGCGCCCCCACCGCCTCCGGCTGCAGCAGCATGTCCACGTGCAGGATCGGCTCGCGGTGCGCCTCCATCGACCCCACCATCGACAGCCGGTCCAGGATCCCCAGCGCCTTGGCCCGCCTCCACACCCCATGCCCCCCGCCGAGCCGCGCCGCCCCATCGGCGTCGAAGAAGAACAGCAGGTTCGGGTACCGCGCCGCCAGGTCCGCCAGCCCGTCCAGCAGCGCCTGCACCGCCCGCGCATCCACCCCGTCCAGCAGCACCGCCGCCGACACCGGCCCCCCCAGGTCGATCGGCGGCCGCTGCGCCGGCGACGCGTGCACGCCCCACGGCGTCACCTCGATCGGCAGCGTCGCCGCGGCCGCACGCCCGCCGATCTCGCGGGCCGCCGCGCTCCCCGCCGCGAAGAGCGCCGCCGGCGGCTCCCCCGCCCGCCCCGCGCGGGCGACCATCAGCTCCCGCGCCCGCCCGATCGTCTCCCCGCTCCACACCTCCACCGCCACCGCCGCCCCCGTCTGCCGCGCCACCTCGAAGGCCAGGTCGCACGCCGGGTACCCGAAGCAGTGCACCACGTCCAGCCACGGCTCATCCAGCGCGGCGCCGACGTCCATCGCCGCGGCCGCCCTCGCCGCGAGCCGCCGCGCCCGCCCCCGGCGCGTCAGCCGCCCCATCCCCTCCTCGTACCCGATCACCGGCGAGACGACCGTCGCAGCGACCTCCGGCAGGAACTCCTCCGGCACCGCCTGCACGACGCGCACGCCCTCCCCGGCGAGCCCGACCGCCAGCCGCGAGAGCATCGGCTGCTCGCGCTGCGCGAAGGACCGGTCTGCCAGGATCAGCGTCCGCATGGTCAATGGTTATCGGGGGCTGCTCGCGGCGGCCTGCAACACGCCGCGGCGCGTGGGAGAGGTGTGGATAAACGACCCCATTTCAGAGGACCGGCCGCCCCCGGAAGCCCGCCAGAATCTTCACGCCGCGGCAATACAGCGCAACTTGCTGCCAATCAATCACTTACAGCACACACCCCTCCGATTGCCCACTCCCGGACCCTCCGGCGGGCCCGGCCGCACCGGGGCGGGGCCCCCGGACCGGTTTGTTGAAAACACACCGGTGTGCACGCTCCGCCTCAGGCCGAGGGGCGGACCTCCGTGCGGGCGTTCGGGTCGTCCTGGATGCGGTACGCCAGGTCCGGCGGGCGGCTCTGGTGCCCTTTGACGGCCTCGGTCCGCCAGACGCCGACCCAGTGGTTCGGGGCCACCTCCTGCAGGTAGTAGTCCCCCGCCGGTCCCGGCTCCGGGGCGAGGTCCTTCGGCGGATCGTGCCACGGCCACCACGGCCGCACGCCCTGATCCGCCCCGGGGAGCCTGGTGAACTCCGCCGGGTTGTCCACGACCTCGCGGATGGTGACCAGCCGGTCCACCGTCTCGCCGATGTCCGGGATGGAGGCGAGCAGCCCGCGGGTGTACGGGTGCATGGGGTTGTCGAAGAGGTCGAAGACGTTGGCGTACTCGACGACCCGCCCGGCGTACATCACGCACACCACGTCCGCGTTCTCGGCGACCACGCCCAGGGCGTGGGTGATGAGCATGACGGCCATCTGCCGCTCGCGCTTGAGCTGGCTGAGCAGGTCCAGGATCTGGGCCTGGATCGTCACGTCCAGCGCGGTCGTCGGCTCGTCGGCGAGCAGGAGCTTGGGCCGGCACGCCAGCGCCATGGCGATCATGACGCGCTGCCGCATGCCGCCGGAGAACTGGTGCGGGTACTGCCTGATCCGACGCTCCGGCTCGGGGATCCCCACGTCCCGCATCGCCTGCAGCGCGAGCTCGTGGGCCTGCTGCGGCGTGACGTTCTGGTGCAGCAGGATCGCCTCGGTGATCTGGTCGCCGATGGTGAAGACCGGGTTGAGCGAGGTCATCGGCTCCTGGAAGATCATGGCGATCTCGTTGCCGCGGATCCGCCGGATCTCCCGCTCGCTCATCGTCAGCAGGTCGCGCGGCCCCGCGTCGGTCTGGAAGATGATCTCGCCGCGATCGAAGTTCCCCGGCGGGCGGGGGATCAGGTGCAGCGTGCTCATCGCCGTCACCGACTTGCCGCAGCCGGACTCGCCGACGACCGCGAGCGTCTGCCTCGGGTAGATGCTCAGCCGGACGCCGTCCACCGCCTGCACCCGCGGGCCGGCGCCGTTGTTGAACGAGACGGCCAGGTCGTTCACACGGATCAGCGGCCTGGTCTCGTCCAGCGGCGGGCGGACGCGGCCGACGGGCGCGGCCGAGGCGGTGGGCGTGGGCGGGGGCGTGTTGGCGGGGGCGGTCGTCATGATGATGGATGGAACGGGCTAGACGCGGGCCTTCTTGAGCTTGGGGTCGATGGCGTCGCGCAGCGCCTCGTTGATCAGGGTGAAGCTCAGCACGGTGAGGAAGATCGCCGCGCCGGGCGCGATCGCCAGGTGCGGGACGAACTTGCCGATCTGCGTGGTCGCCTCGCTCAGCAGCCGCCCCCACGACGCCTGGTCCGGCGGGCCCAGGCCGAGGTACGACAGGATCGCCTCGAACAGGATCGCCGAGGCCATCGCGAACGAGGCGTCCACCAGCACGGGGGTGACGCCGTTGGGGAGCATGTGCCGGAACATCACCGACCGCAGCGGCAGACCCGCCGCCATCGCCGACTGCACGAAGTCCTGGTTGCGGAGCTTCAGGAACTCGGCGCGGGTGAACCGCGCGAAGCCCGTCCACGTGAAGCACCCGATGATCGCCATGATCACGTACGTCGAGCGCAGCTCCGCCGGCAGCACGCCCGCGGCGACCACCAGCAGGAACAGCACCGGCACCGCCATGAACACCTCGACCACGCGGAACAGCAGCGTGTCCACCACCCCGCCGAAGTACCCCATCAGCGCCCCGAGCGTGACGCCGATCATCACCGCGATCCCCGTGGAGACCAGGCCGATGGAGATCGACAGCCGGCACGCGTGCAGCAGCTGGCTGAGGATGTCCTGCCCGAGCGAGTCGGTCCCGAGGATGTACGACGGGCTCCGCTCCGCGTTGGCCGGGTGGTCCGCCCTGGTCTTCAGCGCCTCCGCGTTCTTGATCCCCGCCAGCCCCTGCGCCCGCGTGAACCCCGGGTCCACCAGGTCCAGCCGCGTGTCGCGCTGGTTCGGCGACCAGGGGATCGGGGCGTACACCGCGGTGATCTCCCCCGCGGCCTCCCGGTCGCGGTAGTTGAACACCTGCGGGGGGACGAACCAGCTCGTCGCCGCGGCCCACGTCGTCACCACGGCCACCGCCGCCGCCACCGCCAGCCGCTGCCCCGGCCGCTCCGTCGAGCGCACGAGGGCGAACAGCAGCGCCGCCCCCAGCGCGAAGGCCCCGGAGACCATCCACGGCGTCGAGCCGCTGGCGCGGAGCGATCGCAGCCACTCCCCGGCGCCGGGCTGGGAGATCTGCGCCGCAAAGAGGCGGATGAGCACGACGGTCAGCGTCGCCTGCGCCCCCGCGAGGATCAGCAGCAGCAGCCGCGTGGAGCGCGGGGTCCGCAGCGGCGCGAAGACCCACACCACCCCGAACAGCCCGCCGATCGCCAGGAGCTTGTCCCCCGCGGTGAGGTAGCGGTACAGCGGCGAGGAGACGCCCGTGACGGCCCCGTCCGGCCCGAGCTCGCGGAGCAGGTACGGGTGCCCGTTGGCGATGAAGGGGGCGAAGCAGGCGAAGAACGCCACGATGCCGATCCAGATCATCCCCACGACGGCGCCGCGCCGCTTCAGGACGTTCTCCCAGGCGTCGGCCCAGAAGCCCTTGGCGGGCGCGTGGTACGCGCCCTGCATGAGCTGCACGCCGGTGACGACCTCGGGGGGGCGGGGCGGGGGGCCGCCGGACTGGGATGTTGCGCTTGCGGTGGTCATTCGTGGGGTCGCGTGCGGTCGGTCTTAGTCGTAGGTGATGCGGGGGTCGGCCGCGGCGTACAGGATGTCCGCCAGCAGCAGCGCGAGGATGTTCACCGCGCCGATCATCAGGACGTTGGCGAGGATCACCTCGCGGTCGCGCAGGTAGATGGACTCGATGATCAGCGAGCCCATCCCGGGGATCGAGAAGATCTTCTCGATCACGACCGACCCCGCGAGCATCGCCGGGAAGATCGTCGCGAAGATCGTGATCAGCGGCAGCAGCGAGTTGCGGAAGACGTGGTGGAAGATGATGTCGCGGCTGGCCACCCCCTTGGCCTTGGCGGTCCGCACGTAGTCGGCGTTGAGGTTGTCGAGCATCGCCGCCCGCGTCTGCTTCCCCAGCACCGCCAGGCCCGTGTACACCAGGCACACCACCGGCAGGCACATGTGCCAGAGCGTGTCGAGCAGGTAGCCGCGCCGGAAGTTCCCCGCCTCGTCCCACGAGGGGAGGAACAGGAAGCCCCCCGCGTTGGCGTCGTGCAGCCCCGTCACCGGGAACCACCCGAGGTACTGCCGGTTGGCGACGAAGCCGACCAGCAGCACGCCCGCCCACACCACCGGGATCGACCAGAGCGCGACGAAGATCATCCCCGAGACGACGTCGAACGCCCGGCCCCGCTGCACCGCCGCGAGCATCCCCCCCGGGATCGCGATGAGGTAGATGATCGGGATCGCGAAGACGTTGAGCAGCAGCGTCACCGGCAGCCGCTCGGCGATCAGGCGCGACACCGGCTGCGACTTGCTGAACGACCGGCCCAGGTCCGGCGCGGCGAGGCTGACGTACCCGGGGATGACCGGGACCCCCGCCTCGCGGTAGGGCCTGGCGTCGAAGACGGCCTTGAGCCGCTCCCGGGCGTCGATCGCGGCGTCGTACGCCGCCAGCGCGGCGCGCCCCTTCTCGACGACGTTCGGCCAGGAGGCCGCGCCCTTGTTCGGCTCCAGCCCCTCGACCGCGCTCTTGTTGAGCTTGCGGTCGCGGGTCACCGCGCCGGGGATCTCCAGCTCGCGGGCGTAGTCCCGCAGCGCATCCTCGTACTCCATCCGCCGGGCCACGTAGCGGCCCCGCTCGCGGATGTACTCGCTGTTGGCCAGCCGGTACGCCCGGTTCTTGTGCTGCGCCAGCGCCTCGGCCGGCGTCATCGACGGATCGATGCCCAGCTCCGAGGCCGCGGGCCACGCCACCGGCTGCGCCGGGTCCGCCGCCGGCAGCTCGTCGGCCACCCACCGCCAGTTCACCGGCGGCGCCAGCGGCTTGGGGGGCCGCTCGATCTCCCCCTGCGGGGTCACCTGGTCGCGCTGCCCGAACTTGATCGGGCTGACGCGCCCGAGCCAGCGGACGTACTGCACCATCACCGGCGAGTCCAGCCCGTAGCGGTCCTCCAGGTACGCCTGCTGCTGGGCGCGGCTGGAGGTGTCCATCTGCCCGCCCGCCGCGGAGAGCGCGGCCCCGATGCCCCCCGGCGAGAGGGCGATCAGCAGGAAGACCAGCAGGGTGATCCCGATCAGCGTCGGGATCATCAGGATCAGTCGTCGGAGGATGTAGGTCCCCATCGGGGCGTGGCTCTCCGGGATGTGCCGTGGACGGACCGGGTGGCGGCGCGGCTGGGCGCGACGGCTACGGGAGCTGCGCCGCCGTGGCGCCCGCGTCGCGGACGTACAGCTCCTGGTACTCGAAGCCCGTCTTGTACGTCTGGAAGTTGCCGATCCTCTTGTCCACGAAGCGGAGCCACGGCGACTCGGTCAGGAACGTATACGGCTGCTCGTCGTGGAAGACCTCGTGCAGCTTGTGCCACACCTTCATCCGCTCCTCGAAATCGACCGTCACCCGCCCCAGGTCGATCAGCCGGTCCGCCTCGGGGGAGTTCCACTGGATGAAGTTGTCCCCCTGCCCGTCGATCTGCGAGGAGTGCCAGATCTGGTACGGGTCCGACTCGGGGATCGAGGCGGACCACGCGAAGGTGATCGCGTCGAAGTCCCGCTTGTTGAGGATGTCGGCCAGGATCGACCAGTCGATCGGGTTGAGCTCGCAGATGATCCCCACCTTGGCGCACTGGTCCTTGAGGTAGGTCACCATCTGCAGCGTCCCCTCGGACCCCTGCCCGAAGGTGATCGAGAAGCGGAACTGGTCCCCGTTCTCGTTCACGAGGATGCCGTTGCTGTTCGGCCTCCAGCCCGCCTCGGCGAGCAGCTCCCGGGCCCGGTCGAGGTTGTACGGCCACGGCTCGATCGCCGGGTTCGACTGCGGCGTCTCGCTGGAGAAGGGGCTGGTGGCGACCCGCCCGAGGTTCTTCTGGATGTCGCCGAGGATGACGTTCTCCCGGTCGATCAGGTGGGTCATCGCCCGGCGGACCCGCTTGTCGTGGAAGGGCGTCAGCCGGCCGTTGCGCGGCCCGCACTGCCAGCCGATGAAGCTGTAGCCCCCCTGGATGTTGAACCACATCTTCGGGTCGTACCTCTTCAGGAACTCCTCGTCCTGGGCCATCGCCTCGTGCTGCTTGGGCGTGGACCGCATCATGCTCCCCTGCCCGTTGGTGAACGCCGTCAGCCGCGCCAGGTTGTCCTGCACGACCGTGAACGTCACCCCCGCCAGCGCGGGCTTGCGGCCCCAGTACGCCTCGTTGCGCACCAGCCGGATCGGCTCCCCCGGCTTCCACTGGCTGGCGATGTCCACGTTCTCCATCTTGAACGGGCCCGAGCCCACCAGCAGCGACGTGCTCTCGTTGATCTGCGTCGGCGTGTACTGCGAGTAGATGTGCTTGGGGAGCACGTGCATCAGCAGCGCCGCGTCCAGGTTCGTGAACCGCGGCTCCTTGAACCTGAACTCCACCACCTTGTCCGAGACCACCTCCACCTTCTCGATCACGTTCAGCGTCGAGCGGAAGCGGTCCGCCTCGATCTCCGGGTTGAACGCGATGTCGTGGAAGCTGAACCGCACGTCCTCCGCCGTCACCGGCTGGCCGTCGCTGAAGCGGGCGCTCGGGCGGATCTTCACCCGCAGCCAGTACCCGTTCGGGTCGTACTGCCACGCCTCCGCCAGCACCCCCTCGAACTGCAGCTTCGTCGGGTGGTACCGCCCCAGCTTCTCGCACACCAGGTCCACCACCCGCCGCCCGTACACGTCCGCGTAGCGGTACGGCGTGATCGTCGGCGGCTGCCCCTCGAAGATCTCCGTGAACACCCCGCCCACCGCGTAGTCGTCGTTCTCCCGCGGCTCGGTCACGTACGCCGGCATCGGCCACCACTGCACCGGCGCCCCCTCCCGCGCCCACGACTCGTCCCGCTGACCCGCCCCCGCCCCGCTCCCCGCCGCCCCCGGCGCCACACCCACCGCGATCGCCCCCGACTCCAGCGTCGTCTGCAGGTTCGCCAGACGCTGCTCGAGCAGGTCCAGCTTGTTCTGCACGCCGGCGATCCGGCCGGTGATCCGGTCGTCCTGCACCATCGACAGCCAGACGCTGACGATCAGCCCGATGACCAGGACGAGTACGAGGAAATCGCGGAAGCCGAAGCGGTTCTGCATGTCGAAGGGATCCGTTTGTGCCCGGCCGGCCCCGGTTCCGGCGGCCGCGACGGGCGGTGTCTTTCGTATGGCGCTGAGCTTACCGGCGCGACCGCTTGGGATCGAACGCTTCTCGGAGCCCCTCGCCGACGAAGTTTAACGCCAGCAGCGTCGTGCCGAGGAGCAGGCAGGGAAATAGTAGGAGCCACCAGTTGGACTTGTAGGGGTTCAGCTCCGTCAACCCCTCCGCCGCAAGGTTCCCCCAGCTCGGCAGCGGCGGCCTCACCCCGATCCCCAGGAACGACAGGAAGCTCTCCTGCAGGATCGCCTGGGGCACCGTCAGCGTCGCGTAGACGATCACCGGCCCCATCAGGTTCGGCAGCAGGTGCCGCACGAACTGCACCCGCAGCGGCACCCCGATCGCCCGCGCTGCCTCCATGAACGGCTGCGTCTTCAGGCTCAGCACCTGCCCCCGGATCACCCGCGCCATCGTCAGCCAGCTCACCCCCCCGATCGCCACCAGCAGGATCACCACGTCGTACGCCCGGCGGGCACGCTCGGAGACGTTCCGCGGCGGGTACAGCCCCTGCGCCCGGGCCTCCAGGCGAGACCGCTCCTCGGGATTGGACGCCAGCCACGCGCGGGCCTCCTCGCGCGTCGGCCGCGAGTCCCCCACCGCCGGCATCTCCGCCCGCGCCCGGGCGACGACCCACCCCGCCCTCGTCTGCGTCCGCGAGATGTACTCGTCCAGCACCGCGTCCCCCGCCACCGCCAGCAGCACCACCAGCAGGATGTACGGCAGCCCGTACAGGATGTCCACGATCCGCATCATCACCGCGTCCACCCGCCCCCCCGCGTACCCCGCCACCGCCCCGTACAGCGTCCCCAGGAAGACCGAGATCATCGCCGCGGCCAAGCCGATCCCAAGCGAGATCCCCCCGCCCGCCAGCACCCGGATGAACACGTCCCGTCCCAGGATGTCCGTCCCCATCAGGTAGAACGGCCTCGCCGCCCGAACCCGCTCGACGCTCGGCTGCACGCCCGCATCGACCAGCGCGGCGACGCTCGTCCCCTCCTTTCGGGCGATCTCCTCCAGGGCCCGCCGGGACGCGACCCCGTACAGCCGCTTGGCCGCGGTGTCCCCGTCCGCCTTCGCCGCGACGGGGTCGATCGAGGCCCCCTCGACCGGGGCCCAGGACGGGGGCAGGTGCCGCGCGGAGCGGTCCTGGGCGTCGAACCGCGGCGGGGGCGTCGCCCCGGCGGGGGCGCCGGGGGGAAGCGGGGCCGGCCCGAGCGTAAGAGGGAGCGTCGCGACGCAGAGCAGGAACATCGCCGCGAGGAACCCCAGCCCGATCATCCCGGCGAGGCTGCGCGTCAGCGGGTTGTCCCGCGCGCCGCGCGGGGCGTCGAGCGTCGCGGGCGTGGAGTGGGCGGGGATGGGGGGAGTGGGCTCTGCGGGCATCGTGAACCGTCGGTCTCGCGGCCGGGGGGCCGCCGCCCGCCGCGGCCGCCCCGCGCTCCCCGGCCTTCAGCGATCAATCAGGGCGAGAGGATTTGAACCTCCGGCCTTCTGGACCCAAACCAGACGCTCTACCAAGCTGAGCTACGCCCTGGGGGTGACAGGGAGAGTCTAGCCGCACGGTTGGACCCCCGCCGGGGAGCGCCCGAGCCGCCGCCCCGGCCGCGGGGGGCCGGCGCCCCTTACAGCGGGACCTCCTGGAAGAGCAGGATCTTGGGCTTCTCGCCGAGGCGCACGACGTTGGAGCGGTCCACGATCATGATGTACCGCCGGGCGATGCTCGGCACCATCGGCTCATCGTCGGCGAGCCCCTCCACGTCGGTCGGGAGGTAGCCGTGGACGACGAACCAGACGCAGAAGACGTCGCTGCGGGTGTCGATCATGTTCATCACCGCGTTGGCGATCGTCAGCTGCTCGTCGTAGTCGTTGATGATCTCGTCGGGCTCGCGGGGGGACTGCGGGTCCTGAGGGTTGGTGCGGTAGCTGGTGGAGTCGACGCCGACGATGCCGGCGGTCGTCTCGTCGGCGATGCTCCCGCCGGCCTGCATGTGGCCGAAGCGGACGGGGCTGTTGGTCAGGTCGCTCCCCAACGTGCCCGAGGCCGGGGGGGTGCTGCCGAACTGGGGACGGCCGCCGGGGCCCCCCGTCTCGCGCTGCATCACCGACAGGATCTCGCCGACGCCGGCGAAGCCCGGCTGCTCGCGCAGCCCCTCGATGAGCGTCCGACGCCGGCGGCCGTCCTGCGGCGTGCCGGGGACGGTGTGGTCCTGGAAGTCGATCGTGCCCGCCGCCGGCAGGGCGGCGTTGAAGTCGTTGCCGCGGGGGATGACGACCGTCTTGTCGCGGTACGCCTTCACGCTCGCGGCGACGTCGTACGAGCCGTGGATCGCGGGCGTGTAGAACGCCGCCGTCCCGCCGCCCTGGGTCCTGGCGTACGTGGGGTCCCGCATCCACGGCGTGGCCGGGTTGTGCGGGTCACGCTCCGGCGTGAACATCGGCAGCAGCCGCAGCACCGCCAGCGGCGCGGTGTTGATGTTGATCACACCCGGGATGAGCTGCCGCTCCGACCCCGCCTCCATGGTCTCCCGCCGCAGCGTGCGGAACTGGCTCAGCAGGTGCTGCGCCAGCGGGATGCCGGGGTAGCGCATCTCGTCGCCGGCGGACTCGTCGAAGGTCCACGGCTCGGAGTAGTCCGGGGGGGGGTTGTTCTTGTAGAACGGCGCGAAGGCGTCCAGCCGCAGGTGCCCGCGGTCGAGGACGTCAACGCCGAGTCGGAACATCGGGTCCGCCGCGCCGAAGGGGAGCGTGTCGTTGCCGAACCCGGTCGCGAGGGCCAGGGCCTCCGACAGCGTCGTCCACTCGCCCTCCAGGTAGTCCACCGGCGCGGGATCGGGGATGGGGTTCATCCTCACCAGGACGCGCCGGCTCGGCCCCACCGCCAGCGGGAGCAGCGCATCGCCCAGCCGCATGACGGAGTAGTTCCCCGTGCGGTTCTGGAACTGGTCGTTGCGGAGGTGGATCTCGGGGTACACCTGGTCGTAACGCAGCCCCAGCGGGTTCAGCGGAGGGGGGGATCCGCTCCGGAGCCTCGGCGACCTGCCGACGTGCAGGTTGGGCAGCGTGCCGACCGTCTGGTCGGCGACGAAGTCGGCGAACGTCCGATACGCCTGGTTGCGCCCGAAGTTGGTGATGTCCAGGCCGTTTGGGTCGTTGACCATGTCATCCTTGCGGATGTTCAGCGAGTTGAGCGTCCCCTGGTTGATCCCGTTCTTCCGCTCGATGCAGAACGCCGGGATCGCCCCCCGCGGGATGGCGCCGCCGCCCCCGTTGGGGTCATCCGGGCGCTGCACGGTCCCCCAGAACATGACCGTCAGCCCGGTGTTGTCGAAGCTCGGGTCGCCCTCCGGCCCCGCGGCGGAGTTGGGGACCGTGTCCTCCGGAAGCTTCATCCGGCGGTCCCACGTCGGCGCCCCGGTGTTGCCCGCCGGGTCGCGCAGGCGGTCGGCGAGGATGTCGTCGGCCCGCGACGCCGAGTCGCCGAAGCTGCGCCACAACAGCATCACCCGGTTGGCCCCGGCCGTGTCCGGCGCCGGGGCCAGGATGTCCTCGACCCCCCCGCCGGACGAATCGTCGCCCGCCGGCGGCCACGCCGTCGGGTCGTTCCGGTCGATCTTGAACCGCCTGAGCTCCGCGTCCTGGAGCTCATCGTGCGTCAGGTAGCCAAGCTGCATCGACAGCCACTCGTCGAACGAGCTCGAGGGCGAGAGCTGCGCCCAGCGCTCGTTGATGATGCGACGGGACGGGTTGGTGGCGTAGAAGACGCGCGTCTCGCCGGCCGGCAGGACGGTGTTGAACGCGCTGTCGGAAAGGCTGAAATACTCCTCGCCGAACTGGAAGTAGTAGTTCGGCGTCCCCGTCGGATCGCCGCGCAGGTCGATGGCCTCCTGGAACGGGTTGTGCACCTGGATGGCGACCACCTGCATCACGAAGTCGGCGTTCGTCCCGCTGATGTCCCCATTGATGGTGATCTTCCCCTGCCACTCCCCCGGGTTCGCTCCCGGGGTCTCCTCCTGGTCGCCGCCCAGGCCGGCCGGGGCATCCGTGTACAGGTGGAACACCGCCGCCTCCGTCAGGAACGGCTGCGCCTCGATCCCGTAGATGTGCACCTCCGTGGGCTCGTTCAGGCTGGCCCCCGTGGGGTTCAGCCGTCGCT
This sequence comes from Planctomycetaceae bacterium, assembly GCA_044507535.1. Taxonomy (GTDB): domain Bacteria; phylum Planctomycetota; class Phycisphaerae; order Phycisphaerales; family UBA1924; genus CALAFV01. The sequence continues at coordinate 14,268 of JBIQJK010000067.1, forward strand.
TCACCCCCTGCCCCGGCACGTCGATCGCGTCCAGATCCAGAAGCCTGTGGCCCGTCGGCACCACCGGCGAGTGGCCCGAGCGGAGATTGACCGTCAGCGCCGTCGGCTGATCGCCACCGATCCCGGCCATGTCGAACATGTCGATCGCGTTGGCCGTCATGTGCGCCGCGAACTCGATCGCGAGCTGCGGCCCGCGCCCGCCGTAGAACAGCGTCTGGTACCGCGCATCGCTCCACGCGGGGGCGTTGTCCGAGTCGGTCAGGTACGGCGCCAGCGACGTGACGTAGGCCGTGAACAGCCGCTGGAGCTGCGCGTTCGCGTTGGGCATCCCCTGGGCGATGTCGCGCAGGACCTTGTACAGGTCCAGCCGGACGTCCGTCTCCCCCAGCGCATCCAGGCTGGGGCTGTTCGGGTCCAGCTCCACGGGCCGCAGCGGCCGGCTCCCGCTCACCGTCGTCAGCAGCCGCCGGATGTCCACCGCGGCCAGCAGCAGCGCCTCATCGTCCGCCCGCCCGTTGAGGTTGTTCCCCAGCGACTGCGGGGTGGGCCAGCGGTCCCCGCGCCCCCTGGCCTCGACCGCGAAGGAGCGCGTGCTGCGCAGCGGGCACAGCGGCCGCATCGTCCCCGCGCTCGAGAAGCGCGACGCCACCGCCGCCTCCAGGCGAGACAGCGTCCCCGGGTCGTTCACCCCGTGGTACGTCCGCAGCTCCAGCTCGTCCGCGATGCCGTAGGGGCGGCCGAACCATCGGTCGTACTGGCCGGTGCCCGAGGGCCCGCCGCCGTGCAGGTCGAAACCGAAGCGCAGGTAGTGGTTGTAGCGGTACTCGGCCGTCCACCGGGAGTACGGCGCCACCTGGCTCTGCGCCAGCGGCCCCTGCTCGCGCCCGAGCCGCAGGGACATGTACGCCGCGTCCCCCAGCTCGTGGGCGGCGACCTCGTCGTAGTTGCCGATGTACTGCCGCGGAGAGTTGAGGGGCAGCGTCGGATCCTGCTCCAGGAAGTCGTACGCCCCCCCGTAGTAGTCGTAGAAGTCCTGCATCCGCAGCAGCCGCCGCAGGTCAACGTCCGCCGGGGTCAGCCCCACCGGACGGTCCAGGTCGGGCCGCTCCGTGAACTCCGACGCGGTGTTGACGTTCACCAGCCCCGACAGGTCGATCACCCGCGCCGCCACGAAGTACCGCGCCGGGCCCGTGAAACGCACCGGCGAGAGCGACCGCGTCAGGTCGTTCACGAAGTTCGGGTCCCGCCCGACCAGCTCGAACCAGCGCGAGTCGAGCATCCCGTCCCCGTCCGCGTCCGCGTACTGGTTGTGCACGAACCGCGGGTCCCCCGGCAGGGGCGCGCCGACCCGCCGGTCGATGTCCGCCGCGGGGCGGTGCAGCAGGAACTGGTTCTGCGTCCAGTCCGCCGGCCGGTTCGGGTCCGCCGCCCGCGTCGAGCCGTCCGGCAGGAAGACGAGGCTGTTGTTGGGGTTGTACGCCTCGCCGGTGCGCGGGTTGAACAGCGTCAGCCGCGAGTTGATCTGCCGCTCGGCGTCGTTCGTCCCCGGCGCCGAGCGGAAGTTGTTCCGCAGGTTGGCCAGGTTCACGAACCGCCCATCCGGCGACACGTTGGTGATGTGCGGCCAGTCCTCGCGGTTGAGGTACTCCGGGTCGCGACGCGCCGGCCGCCCGGGAACCTCGATGAACCACGGCTCCGGCGCCGCCAGCCACGGATCGAACCCGTCGTACCCCGCCGGGTCGAACAGCACCTGGTTGCCGGTGGCGTTCCGCGACACCGCGTTGGGGTTGCTCGACGGGTAGTCCGTCACCTCCCGGTACAGCCGCGTCTCCCCGGTGGACGGGATCATCTCGTGGTACGTGAACAGGTCCGCCGCGATCACCCCGGAGATGTAGCCGGCGATGATCTCCGCCTGGTCGTTCAGCCGCGTCTCCTTCGCCAGCGCGGCCGCGCTTCGCCGGTCCGCCTGGCCGATCGACGCGTACACCAGCGCCACGATCGACATCATCGCCAGCACGCCGATGACCATCAGCAGGACCGTCCCCCGCTCGGCCCGCGAACGCCCCACCGCCCGACCCGCCGCGGCCAGAAGCGAGCGAAGACCCGCCCGCGGGCGGCGCCCCGCTCGCCCACCCTCGCCGCCTGCCTGTGCCCGATCATTCGTAGAGCCCATGCGCTGCTCCTGTCCCACGCTCGCGCCCCCTCCCGTCGTCCCCGCTCCTCCCCGACGAACCGCCGCTAGTTCCGCGCTTCCGCCGGGTCCCGCGGCACCTCGAACACGAACTGGTACGTCTGCTCGAACGTCGGGTCCGACGGGTCCACCAGCGACATCGTGATCCGGATCAGCCGCGGCCAAGGCCACGGGAGCGTCAGCGGCTCGTTCGCCCCCAGCGGCTCGTTGAACGTCGGATCCGTGTACCCGAAGAACGAGTACGCCACCCGCCCGTTGCCCGGCCCGGTGCCGTTCAGTGTGTCCTGATCGTGGATCAGGTCCTCACGCACCAGCTTCTTCCCGATCGTCCCATCGGGCCGGTAGTACTTCAGCTCGTACGGCGTCGCGTTCTGGTCGTACGGCTGAGCGACGATCGGCAGCCGGGGGTCGTTGGGGTTCGTGGCCGGCCCGTTGCGCGCCGACCGGCGCGTCAGCCCGTGCCAGATCAGCTCGTCCTTCATCTCCGGAGTCGGCGGGGCCGCCCCGCCGGGACTCCCGTAGCGGTCCCCGAAGGACCACTCCACGATGAACTCCGAGCACCCCGGCACGAACACCGACGAGGCCAGCATCAGCTGGTCCGCCCGCAGGAACTCCCGCGCCAGCGGATCCGACGAGTACGCCGGCCCGTACGCCAGCGGGTTCGGCGGCTCCGGCTCGACGCGCATCCGCCCGCCGAAGCCGCTGTCCGCCCCCGAGTCGGAGTCCACCGGCAGCGCGTTCTTCATCCACGCCTGGATCAGCTCGATCGCCACCGCCTCGTTCCCGCCTGACGTGTTGTAGATCGTCGGCCACCCCGTCGGGTTGTGCACCGACGGGTCGGTGCTGCCGAATGCCCGGCCGAACTCCCCGAGCGAGGCAGTATCGGGGTGGAGCCGGTAGGTTGTGCCCCCGCTGTTGACGGCCGTCACCGCCGTCAGGAACGCGCGGATCTCCGTCAGGTCCGTCGCCGCGATGTCGATCACGCCGCAGTCGAACCGCAGCCTGCTGTTCGGGTAGTCCGGCGCCGGGTAGCTCGGCCGCGCGAACGTCGACGGGGTCGGTACGCCCCCGAGGAACGCGCTGAACGTTCTGAACACGCTCCGCACCGCCGGCTGCAGGCCGATCTGGAAGTCCGAGTCGCGCCGCTTGCCGGGGGCGTTGAGCGCCGGGACCGACGGCCCCACCAGCGCCGGCGGGTCAGACAGCTCCGGCCGCTTCAGCAGCGTGTGATGACGCATCAGGATCCAGTCCGCCGCGAACTGGTTGGCGCCCCGCAGCGTCGCGTTCGACTGGTGCGGGCGGCCGAAGCCCGTCACCCATCCCGGGCTCTGGTCCAGCCGCTCCTGGAGCCGGACGGGGGAGTAGTACCGGAGGTACCGCGGGTGCCACCGCAGCCCGTGCCCGATGTACACCCGCGCCGCCTGCGCCCGCACCGGCGGCGCCGACGGGTGCACCGGCGGACGCTTGGAGACGAAGTCCCCCGTGGCGAAGAAGACGATCTCGTCCACCCGCCGCACACGCCGCTGCTCGCCCGGCTGCCCCTCGTACAGCTGCACGCCGTTCGGCGAGCCTCCATCGACCAGCTCGTTGCGGATCAGCAGGAACCCGTCCCGCGTCATCCGCGAGAAGTCCTCCCGGAGCTGCGTCTCGATCAGCGCGGCGTACGTGTTCATCGCGCTCAGCCGACGCCCGGCCTTGACCGTCTCCCCCGTCGCCCGGAAGACCTGCGAGATCCCCACGGCGATCAGCCCCAGCGCGCCCACCGCGATGAGCACCTCCAGCAGCGTGAAGGCCCGCCCCGGGCCGCGCCGACGTCGACGATGCGCGCCGGCGGTGTTGCGAATCGTCATGGCGTCACCCTCCAGGTCACGATCGCCGCGGCCACCTGCGGCGTGAAGGCGACCTCCAGGATCTGGTCGTTCTCGGTGACGAACGCCGGCACCTCCGGGCTCACGCGGAGGAACGGCCGTCCCCCCTCCTCACCGGACTCCATCACCGTGTACACGTTCCCGAGGTTGTCGATGAGCTTCTGGTTCGGCTGCCTTGCCAGCCGCCACTCGACCGTGCTCGCCACCGAGCTGCGGACGTACAGCCGGTCCCGCCGGCGCTGCGTCGGCGAGCCGTTGGCGTCGTAGTCGAACGTCACCGGCATCGTGCGGATCTGCGAGTACCGCGGCGTCGAGCCCGTCCCCCCGATCCCGTCCAGCGTCGGCACCCCGTTGGCGTCCTCCGCCACCGGCACGCGCGAGGGGTTCGGTTCGACCAGGCAGCTCAGCACCGTCATCCCCGGCGGCGGCCGCAGACGCGGGTCCAGCCGCCGCACGAAGATCGCCACCCGCAGGTCGTCGTTGTCCGGGTTCCCGTCGTTGTCCACCACCCGCTGCACCGCGATGTCCCACACGAACTGCGGCTGGCTCGACCAGGAATCCATCGGGTACAGCCGCTGCCGCAGCGGGATCTCAAGCCCGCCGTTGCTCGGCGTCAGCAGCGTCACCAGCCCGGTGGCCAGGTCGGCCGGGCCCATGTGCGCCGGCATCCAGGCGCCGTCCTCCTCGTAGGAGTTCCCCGTCGCAGACGAGCCCGTCAGCGCGTCGCGCGCCTCCGGCCAGAACTCCCCCGGGTCCATGTTCCGCGCCAGCCCGGGGTCCATCCCCTGCAGCAGGGCCCGGGCCGCGTTGCCCGCCATCGTGCCGATGATGATGTCGTTGCCGATCTTCTGCTCCCGGACGATCACCGGGAAGACCGCCCCCAGCCCCAGCAGCCCCAGCGCCAGGATGAGGACCGCGATCAGGACCTCCACCAGCGAGAAGCCGCCGCGGCCGGCGTGCGTGCGGTTGGCAGGGCAGCGGGTCATAGCTCCACCTCCACCTGGCGGACCTCGCCCGTGAAGCGATCAATCGTGAAGATCCGCGCCTCCGGCTGGTCCCCGTCGTCCCGCCGCGGGGCCTCGTTCGGCGCGGGCACATCGTCCAGCCGCGTGTGCCCGCTGATCCACTGCGTGATCAGCCGGCCGATCTCCGCCGAGGAGCGGCCGCCGGCGTCCACGAACTGCGGGTAGCGGACCTCCCCTCCCCCCGGATCGCTCCGGTACAGGCACCCGCTGGCCCGGTCGAGCGTCACCCCCAGCGCCCCCGCCAGCTTCCGCTCGTCGTACACCGCCAGCATCATCACCGGCCGCGCCAGCACCGTGTCCGGCGACTCGTCCCCCAGCAACTTCTGGAGCTGCGCCGCTGCCAGCCCCGGCGCCGTCAGCAGCCGCCGCACGAACCGCCGGTAGTCGCTCGCCAGGTCCGCCCGCTGCCACTGCGGCAGCGCGGTGTTCCGATTCGCGCGGTTGCGGTGCGGCGCCAGCACCAGCACCTCCGATGCGATCGTCGGCGCCATGATCCCCGAGCCCCCCTGGAACCGCACCATGAACGTCTGCCGCGACGCCCCCGCGAACTGGTCGCTCGGCAGCGTCCGGAAGAAGTCCGTCTCCGGGAAGACCCACGCCGGCTCGTCCCCCGCCGTCCCCCCGTAGCGCACCCCGCCCGCCGCCGGATACTGCTCGTACCACGAGCCCCCCTGGTTGATGCTGAACGCCGGCACGTACCCGCGGACCATCCACCCCCGCGGCAGCTCCACCGGCTCCACCGTCTCCAGCGGCACGAAGACCTCCCGCAGGACCGTGTTCCCACCGCCCCCCGTCCC
>JBIQJK010000237.1:0-2922 GCA_044507535.1 Planctomycetaceae bacterium
GGGGGGGCAGCGGGGGAGAAGGCCCCGGCCAGGGTGTCAGCGTCATCGACGCCCGCACCGCCGACGCCGCGGCCATCCCCACCCTCCTGCGCGAGCACAAGGCCGCCCGCATCATCACCGTCATCCCCGCCGCGGGCACCGTCTGCCGCTCGATCCCCCTCCCCGAGGGCGACCCCGCCGAGGTCGCCGGCGCCCTCGCGCTCCTTGCCGAGGCCGAACTCCCCGCCTCCATCCCCGCCCACCGCCGCGCCGGCGGCCTCCTCAGCCCCGGCCCGGATGATGCCCCGCCGCTGGCCCTCCTCGTCGGCTGGCCCGAGCGCACCGGCGTCGGGGCCGACGCCGACCCGCTCGACTCCGTCCCGGAGCACACCCGCCTCTGGATCCCCGAGGCCGTCGCCCTCGCCGCGCTCGCCAGCGCCGGAGGCGGCAGCCGCCTCGCCCTCTACGCCGACCGCGTCGCCGGCTCCGTCGCCCTCCTCGCCTCCGGCCCCTCTCGCTCCCTCGCCCGCATCCTCCGCGCCGACACCTCGACCGACGACGCCTGGCACGCCTCCATCGCCGACGCCGCCCAGCAGCTCGCCGCCATCGTCGGTGTTCCCCTCAGCGCACCGGATCGCGCAACCGTCGCCGATCACCTCCTCCACCTCGACGCCCCCGCGGCAACTCCGCTCCGCATCCCCGGCGCCAAGCACGACTCCGCCTGGACCGCCGACTACGGCCTCGCCCTGGGCGCGATCCTCGCCTACGCCGGCGCCGATGCCCAGCTCGATCCCCTCCTCTCCCTCCGCCCCAACGCGAGCACCCGCGGCGGCACGCTCCCCGACCGCCTCTTCACCTGGCTCTCCGTCCCCGCCCGCGCCGCCGCGGTCATCGCGGCCTCCCTCGCCCTGGTCCTGCTCGTCCCCCTCGCCGTCGCCGCCGCCCGCAGCGCCGCACTCGAGCGCCAGGCCGGCAGCATCGACGCCCTCCGCGAACGCCTCGAGGTCGCCGACCGCGAGGCCGCCTTCTACGACCTCCTCCGCGCCCGCCGCTGGCCCATGACCAAGCTCCTCGCCGACGTCGCGGGCGCCGCCCCCATCGGCATCCGCGTCGAGTCCATCGACCTCTCCCCCGATCAGGCCGGCCCCGGCCTGCTCGTCCGCGGCACCGCCCCCTCCGCCGACGCCGTCACCGAGTTCGCCGCCAACCTCGCCGCCACCCGCATCGTCACCGATATCGCCACCCCCAGCATCGCCGCCGAGGGTCTGGGCGTCCTCTTCCAACTCCAGGCCCGCGTCGTCGCACCTCTCTTCCGCGCCCCACCCGCCGCGGACTTCGCCGAGCAGACCCTCGCCCAGCGCCTGTACGGCGACGCGGCCTCCCGCATCCGCCTCGTGGACTCCGCCGAGCCCCCGTCCCAGCGCCAGGCCGAGCCCCGCCGCGCCCCGCGCCGCGAGCCCCCCGAATCGCGCGAGCCGCGCCAGCAAGAACCCCCCGCGGCCCCCGCCGGCGAGCCGCCGCCCCCCCTCACCGACGAGGCCATCGCCGCCATGGACCGCTCCGCCGTGATCAAGGAGTTCGCCGCCCGCCGCCTCGCCGCCACCCGCGCTGCGCCGGGCACGCCCGACCGCCAGCGCCTCGACGACGAGGTCGCCAGGCTGAAGCAGCGTCTGGACGCCTCCCGATCCGGAGGTGGCCAGTGAACGCCCTCCTCGCCCGCTACGCCGCCCTCCCCCGCGCCGCCCGCTGGCTCGTCCTCGCCGCGGCCTTCTTCGTCGCCTACTTCGCCGTCATCGAGCCCGTCCTCAAGCGCACCTACAGCCTCAACGCCTCCGCCGACGCCCTCGCCGCCTCCCTCGCCCGCGAGCGAAGGCTCGCCGCCGCCTGGTCCGACTCCAACACCCCCGCCGCCGCGGCCAAGGCCGCCTTCGGCTCCCCCGCCCTCCCCGGCCCCATCGAGCCCCGCTCCCGCGCCCTCTACACCCGCGTCAGCAAGATCTTCGAATCCCACAACATCGTGCCGGACATCGCCGAGCGCCGCGTCCCCCTCCGCGCCGACCAGGTCCAGCCCCTCGCCGGCGGCGGGAGCCGCATCGACCGCTTCATCCTCGACCTGACCTTCGAGGCCTCCCCCGAGGCCGCCGCCGAGATCCTCGCCGAGCTCGAGCGCTCCGAGGAGGTCGCCGCCGTCGGCCGCGTGCAGATCCGCCGGCTCGACGCCTCCCGCGCCGGCGCCCCCGGCGAGGGCGGCCCCCGGCGCGTCCGCGCCGTCCTCTCCCCCGAGGCGTGGGTCATCACCCCGGGAGCCGGCGCATGAGCCCCGCCTCGCCCCTCTCCCGCCTCCGCCAGTGGCTCGCCGGCCCCACACGCACCGGCGTCATCGCCGCGGCCGTCGCCGCCGCCTGCATCGCCCTCGCCCTCCTCTCCGCCCGACCCCTTCTGGACATATTTCTGAGTGCAGGCCCCGGCGCCGCCAGCGCCGACCCCGCCTCCGCCCCGCGCGACTTCGCCGTCGAGCACCAGCTCGCCCTCGACCGCTTCAACGGCCGCTCCCTCTTCTTCACGCCCCCAGCCCCGCCCCCGGAGCCCGAGCCGATCGTCGACGCCGAGCCCGAGGACCCCGGCCCGCCCCCGCTCCCCACGCGCTACGGCGGCCCCGCCCTGATCGCCATGGTCAACGGCGCCGCGTGGTTCGCCGACGGCCGCCGCCTCGCCGTCGGCCAGGACCCCGACGCCGGCCTCGCCGTCGTCGCCCTCACCCCTCCCTGGTCCGCGCGGGTCCGCTGGCAGGGCGCCGAGTTCGACGTCGGCCTCTTCGACCGCTCCACGGTCCTCCACGGCGGCGCCCCCTCCGCACCCTCGCCCACGCCTCCCCCCTCAACCTCACGCCCCTCGCGCGACCCCGCCCCGCCTTCGGCATCGACCGCTTCCCCGTCACGACCT
>JBIQJK010000068.1:0-20079 GCA_044507535.1 Planctomycetaceae bacterium
TCGTATGCCTCGGGTTCAACAAGCAGCTTGATCTGCAAAGCCTGCTGACCGACGTCGGCCGGAAGGTCTCGCAGGGACGGAACTGGTACGCCAGCGCCGACTCCAGGTCCGCGATCAGGTCCTCGACGTCCTCGATCCCCACGCTCAGCCGCACCAGCCCATCGACGATCCCCAGCGCCGCCCGGTTCTCCGCCGGCACGCTCGCGTGGGTCATGATCGCCGGGTGCTCGATGAGGCTCTCGACCCCGCCGAGGCTCTCGGCGAGCGAGAAGAGCTGCACGCGCTCGAGGAAGCGGCGGGACTCATCCAGGCCGCCCTTGAGCACCGCGGTGACCATCCCGCCGAAGCCCCGTTCGCCCATCTGCCGCTTCGCCACCGCGTGCTGCGGGTGCGACTCCAGGCCCGGGTAGATCACCCGCTCGACCTTCTTGTGCCCCTCCAGCCACCGCGCGACCTTCATCGCGTTGCTGCAGTGCCGCTCGACGCGGACGTGCATCGTCTTGGTGGACCGCAGCAGCAGGAAGCAGTCCATCGGGCTGGGCACCGCCCCGACCGCGTTCTGGAGGAACTTGATCCTCGCCGCGAGCCCGTCGTCGTTGACCATCAGCGCCCCGCCGACGACGTCCGAGTGCCCGCCGATGTATTTCGTGCACGAGTGCGTGACGATGTCCGCCCCCAGCGCCAGCGGGTTCTGCAGGTACGGCGTCGCGAAGGTGTTGTCCACCACAACCATCGCCCCCTCCCCCGAGCTCGACCACGCCCCCGCGGCCCCGGCCTTGCCGCCGGTCTTCCGCCGCGTCAGCTGCGACACCGCCTCGATGTCGATCACCTTCAGCATCGGGTTCGTCGGCGTCTCGATCCACACGAGCTTCGTCTGGTCGGTGATCGCCCGCTCGGTCGCGCCCAGGTCCGTCATGTCCACCCGCGTCGCGGTGATCCCCAGGTGCGCGAAGACCTTGTCGATGATCCGGAACGATCCCCCGTACACATCGTCGCACAGCACGATGTGGTCCCCCGCCCTCAGCATGTGCAGCACGCAGTCCATCGCCCCCAGCCCCGAGGCGAAGCTGAACCCGTGCCTCGCCCCCTCCAGCGACGCCAGGTTCGCCTCCAGCGCCGTCCGCGTCGGGTTCTTCGAGCGCGAGTAGTCGTACCCGTCCTTGACCACCCCCGGGCTCGCCTGGACGTACGTGGACGTCTGGTAGATCGGCGTCATCACCGCCCCGGTCGTCGGGTCGGGCGCCTGGCCGGCGTGGATGGCGCGGGTGCCGAAGCGGTGGGCCTGGGTCTCGGACATGATCGGGGCTCCTGGGGTCGGGGGAATTCGAACCCAAGGATAGATGCCCCGATCAGATGGCGTCCGCTTCGGCCCGCAGGCGGTCAAGCAGGGGCCGGACCCCCAAGCGATCGCCCCACTCGGCGAGGTATCCCAGGTCCATCCGCCCGTGCTGGACCTCGTAGACGCGGAGCGCATCGGTGTACTGCTTCTCGCTCCCACCCGAGAGGTTGGCCCAGCGAAGCTTCATCAGGATGGTGTCCTCGGGACGGGACACGAACACGGGGACGCCGAAGACCGTTTCGGGCTCACGCCGGGCAAACCTCGACTGGTCGAACGGATCATCCGTGAGCACCCAGAGATCCACCTTGTCGCCCGTGCGGCCGTCAATCAGATTGACCATGCCGCCCGTGGCGATCGCATCAAGGATCGCCCGCTCATCCAGGTAGTAGTCGGGTGCGCCGAAGGCCCGCACGAGCGCTGGCACCGCCCGCGGCGGGAGCGACACGACGATGTCAATATCATGCGTAGACCGCGGCTCCCCTTGGAGGCTCGACACAAGCGATCCGGTGACCATGTAATCAACCCCGGCCCCTCGGAGCGCCCCGACCACGCGTCCTAGTAGTTCCGGTTGTGGCATAGATCGAGCCGCCTCTGCAGGAGCCGCTGGAACTCGTCCTCGCCCAGATCCGGGAACCGCTTCCGCAACCCCTGCTCGAACAGCTCCCGTGTCATCGCCGAAAGCTCGAATGCCTTCGCCAGCCGCTGCTCGGGTGTCATCGCCCGGAGCGTCCGGATGTAGCGTGCATGATTGGGCCGTGGCTTGGGGTTCATTGCTCGAACGAATGATATGTGCCCCCCAGCGCCGGCACCACGAGCACCCGTCCGTCATCACCCCCCGCGAGCGCCCGTGCACACGCCCTGGCGTCCCCGGCGCGGGACCGCGCGAGGATGTGCGCTGTCGTCCGCCCCACGCCAACCTCACTGACTGCGACTTGGTGGCCATCGATCGCCGCCAGCACCTGTGCCGGCGTCAGCTCCCCCGGCTCCCCGCGGACGCGGATGAGGTGGTCCCGCTCCCCTTGCCCCCGCCGGACCTGCACGGCGGCGCCCGTCACTCCCGGCGCGAGCGACTCGGCCCTCGCCGCCCTGCCAAGCACCCCCACCACATCCCCCAACACCGCCGACGCCGTCGGCCGCGGCCCCGCCCCTTTCCCCCTCAGAAACACCTCCCCCGCCAGCTCCGCCTCGATCACCACCGCGTTCTCCTCCCCGTGCACGGATGCGAGCGGGTGCGTCCGCGGCAGCAGCGTCGGCCCGACCCGCGCTCGTATCTCCCCCCCTTCCCCCCCCTCGATCTCCACCAGCAGCTTGATCACGTGCCCCGTCCGCCTCGCCGCGGCCAGGTCCTCGGTGCTCAGCCGCTCGATCCCTTCCACCTCGACGTCCCCGGGCGACACTCCCGGCCACCCCGCCGCCGCGGCCAGGATGCACGCCTTCTCCACGCAGTCCCGCCCCGACAGGTCCGCCGAAGGGTCCGGCTCCACCAGCCCCCGCCCCTGCGCCTCCCTCACCGCGGCCTCGAAGCTCACCCCCGCCCCCAGCCGCGTCAGGATGGAGTTGCACGACCCGCTGACGATCCCCCGGATCGACCGGATCCGGTCGCCGCGCAGCTGCGCCAGCGTCGCCAGCACCGGCAGCCCCGCGCACACGCTCGCCTCGAACGCCAGCGCGGCGCCGTGCACGCCCGCGAGCCCGGCGAGCGTGTGCCCGTGGTGCGCGACGACGGTCTTGTTCGCCGTCACCACCGGGATGCCGGCGCGCAGCGACCGCGCGATCAGGTCCGCCGCGGGGTCCAGCCCGCCGATCAGCTCCACGACCACATCCGGCGCCGCCGCCATCACCTCCTCGAAGGATGACGTCAGCAGCCCCCGCGCACCTTCGGGCAGACCCGGCCGCGGGCGGGATGGATCGCGCACCAGCGCCTTCACCAGCTCCACCCCGCTCCCCCGCGGCAGCGCCAGCAGCTGCGCCGCCACCTCGCGCCCCACCGTCCCGCACCCCAGCAGCGCAACCCGCGCCGGCCCACTCCGTTTCTCGGTTGCTTTCGCCCGCGTGCTCACAGCGCCACCCCCTCTCGCTCCGAGGCTCCGACGCGCGCCACCGAACCCGCCGGCGTCGTCACCCGCAGCCCCGCATCCAGGTCCTCGATCAGGTCCGCCGGGTCCTCCAGCCCCACGCTCAGCCGGATCAGCCCGTCCCCGATCCCGATCCGCGCCCGCTCGGCCGGCTCCACCGCCGCGTGCGTCATCGTCGCCGGGTGGCACAGCAGCGACTTCACCCCCCCCAGCGACTCCGCCAGCGGCCACAGCCTCACCCGCGGCACCAGCGCCCGCACCGCCCCCACGCCCCCCTTCAGCTCCGCCGACACGATCGCCCCGAACCCCGTGCCTTGCGACGACGCGAGCGCGTGCCGCGGGTGCGACGCCAGCCCCGGGTAGTACACCCGCGCCACCGCCGGGTGCCCCTCCAGGAACCGCGCCACCTCCAGCGCGCTCGCCGCGTGCTGCCTGACGCGCAGCGACAGCGTCTTGATCCCCCGCAGCAGCAGGAAGCAGTCCTGCGGACCCGGCACCGCCCCGGCCGCGTTCTGCACGAACTTCAGCCGCGCGCCCCACTCGTCGCTCGACGTCACCAGCGCCCCGCCCACCACGTCGCAGTGCCCCCCGATGTACTTCGTCGTCGAGTGCAGCACGATGTCCGCCCCCAGCTCCAGCGGCCGCTGGAACACCGGCGTCGCGAACGTGTTGTCCACCAGCACCGCGATCCCCCCCTCCCCGCCCTTCTCCCTCGCCGCGGCCGCGCACGCCCGGATGTCCGTCACCTTCAGCAGCGGGTTGCTCGGCGTCTCCAGCCACACGATCTTTGTCTCCGGCCGGATCGCCGCGGCCACCGCCCCCGCATCCGTCGAGTCCACCAGCGAGAACCCCACGCCGAAGCGCGAGTAGATCTTCGTGAACAGCCGGTAGCACCCCCCGTACAGGTCCTGCGACGCCACCACGTGGTCCCCCGCCGACAGCGTCTGCAGCACCGCGTTGGCCGCGGCCAGCCCGCTGGCGAACGCGAAGGCGTGCGTCCCCCCCTCGATCGCCGCGAGGTTCGCCTCCAGCGCGGCCCGCGTCGGGTTCCCCGTCCGCGAGTAGCAGTACGCCGGCGAGCCCCCGAGCTCGCTCTGCGCGTACGTCGTCGTCTGGTACACCGGCGTGACGACCGCGCCGGTCGCCGGATCGTCCGGCTGCCCCGCGTGCACGGCGAGCGTGTCGAAGCGGTAGGGCCGGGCGGAAGGGGAGCACTGGGGGGGAGTGGTGGAACGCGACATGGCGGCGACTCCTGCGAACAGGCGGGCACGCAGGCGAGCGAGCAGGGCGCGAAGGACAGCCCCGCCCGCGGCGAGCCCGCCGCGGCCTATGGCCGTGTGGTGCGAAACAACGTGGTCAGTTCAAAAACGGAAACAACGCGACGGGCTTCTCGGAGGTGGCCCGGACGCGGGAGTCGGCGAATCGCCGTGCTGGGGAGGGGAGGTCAGCGCGCCGCGAGGACGCCGCCGCGGCCCAACCCAGCGAGGAGATTCACTCCCGCGCCCGGGCTGGGCATGGACATCGACATGTCCATCATCGCCGTCGGCGTCATCAGGTTGGTGCGGCTGCTCGGACCCATTGGTGGCTAGAGCATACCCGTCCGACGCCGCATGGCAAGCGCGACCGCCTTCACGCGGCCCTCGTTGCTCTCACCCGTTGCTCTCACCGAGAGCGGATCCCGACGCACACGCCCCCATGGCGGCGCTGCACCCCCCGGTCCGATTCACTCTTCCCCTTGCCGGGGGACGTAGAACGCCTCCGGCGCCGACGCGAGCAGTTGCCCATCGTCCGCGTACACGTTGAGCCGCGTCGCGAACGGCGCATCGACCCCCTCCCGGAGGCGCAGCCGGACCGTGGCCGATCCGGGGCCGGTGGCCTTCAGGTCAACGTCCACCGGCGCGGCGGCATCGGCCAGGGCGGCCCGCGAGGGCGCCGCGCCCGCCCACCGCTCGATGCGCGCCTCCAGTTCGAGGTCGATGCCCCGGCTCGCCGCCGTGAACATCGCCCCTCCCGGACGCGTCCGCCACGGCTCCACCACCCGCATCGAGTACGGGATCAGGATCTCCCGCGTCCCCGGCGCGTCCGTCCGCACGACGAGGCTGCCGCTGTGGTGCCCCGGCTGGGGTGCTGCGCCGGCGAACTTCACGACCCGGACGCTCGGGCCGTCCGCCGGCACGAACGTCCCCGCAGGCGCCAGCGCCGGCGACGAGCTTTGCGCCCCGAGGATGCGCACCTGCTCCCACCGCTCGCGGAGTTGCCGCAGCGCAACGCTCACTTCAACCGGCTCCCCCTCGACCGCCGACAGGGCGAACCACGACGGGTGCACCTCGAAGGCGACGTCCGCCGTGAACCGCACCCCGCAGACCCCCCGCTCGGACCGCGGCCCCTCCGGCCCCTCGCACGTGGCCCTGAACGTCACGTACTGCGCCTGCTCCCCGAGGGTCGGCGCCGCGTGCACGTGCATCGACAGCGTCGCGATGCCGCCGGGCTGCACCACCGCCGGAACGAACTCCGCCGACAGGCACCCGCAGGTCGTGGCGACGACCTCCAGCTCGACCGGCGACTCGGCCGTGTTCTCGAAGCGGATGCGCCGAGTGACCGTCGCGCCGGAACGCACCACGCCCATGTTCTCCGGATCCCCGTCGAGCGCCTTCAGGGAGCGAAGTTCTCCAACGACCGCGGCCGGGACAACATCTCCCGGCGGCGGATCCGCCGACGGTTGAACCGCGGCAGCATCGACGACGGCGTTCAACACCGCGCCGCACGCCGCCGGCCACATCATCCACCGGCGGTTCATCGTCCACCTCCCTCGATGGTCGCCGGACGAGCCGGCTCTTCGTGGACGGGCTCCAGCGCAAGCGGGGCCACCGCCGCTTCAGGCGGCACCCTTCGCCCTCGGAAGAAGTCGAAGATCGACGCCGACTCCAGCGCCGGGTACACCAGCCGCTCGGGCGAGATCGGCCGGTTGATCGAGCGGTAGCGCATGAAGACCACGTTGGGCGAGTTGGGGCCGTCGTCGTCGGCCGAGCCCAGGGGGATCAGGAGCCAACTTCCATCCTCGCCGCACGCGCCGAACCGGCAGTGCCGGCTCACCGCCTCCGTTAGCGCCGTCGCGGCGGTCTCATCGACATGCTCCAGCCCGTGCAGCGCGCCGATCCGGGCCCGCAGCATCTTCCGCTCCGAGAGCGTCTGGGCCATCTCGGGCGCATCCGCCGGGTCGAAGACGGAGTAGAGCGTCCGCACCCCCCACTCCGGGAGCCAGACCCCGTCGAGCCGGGTGTACGTCACCACCTCCAGGTGCTCGACGACCGTGCCGAGGTCCTGCCGGATCCACCGGATGTGCCGCGGCGAGAACCCGTGCTCGGGATCAATCCTGACCTCCAGGCGGGATGGGATCCCCGCGACCTCCAGCGACCCCGACAGCATCGGCCACGGCTCGCCCGCCGACGGCGGGTGCGCCGTCAGGTCCTCCGCGCCGGCCAGCAACTCGAAGAGGCGCCGGCTCGACCCGAAGTCGAGGTACCGCCCGAAGAAGTGCTGCGGCGATGCGTAGTACCGGCGATCGAAGTCCGGCCCCGCGACCTTCCCGCGCCCGCTCTCGAGATTCACCGCGAATGCCCTGGGGTCCGCCGGCAGACCGAACCAGTACGATCGCGACGTCTGCTCCCCGCCCTTCTCGCGGCTCAGCGAGTGTCCCTCTGAGAGGACGTACCACTCGCCGCGCTCCCCCTGCCCCGAGGCGCGGTAGTCCAAGAGCCACCACGCCCGCTCCGGATGGGATGGGCTGTAGAGCCACTGCTCCCACTCCAGCGCCCCGACCGACCGTTCGTAGCTCTCCAGGCCCGCCAGGAGCACGGCCGCCTCTGGCGATCGCGCCGGCGCCGCCGCCGCGGCCGACTCGGACACCCCTTCCTGGAATCTATTGGATCCCAGGGAGAGGGTGAATGCGACAATGATGCACAGGATCTGCATGAGCTTCTCATTGAAGTAGTCGTATCGGATCAACCGCTGCAGAGCGAGATCTTGCACGTCTCGGTCCCAGGCGCGCCCGCGGCGGCGCAGGCGCATCCCCCGATCGTTCCGACGCCGCACGTACCCTTGATCTTCTTACCGCACGAGATCGTACCGCCGCTGCCGCTGCAGGTGTTCTCCTCCATCATCTGGCACACTGTGCCGCTCTCGGGACTTCCAGAGCAGAGCGTGCAGTCCCCCTTGCAACCTCCGGCGCTCGCCTTGCACCCCTTGGGCGCACCGGTATCGGGATCGATGATAATCGAGTTGCTCGGACATGCATTGATCTCGATGCACTTGAAGTTCTTCAGCGACCAGGCCGTCGACGACCGTTCGTCGGCCAGCACCACGACGTAGATGGCCGAGTCGTCCTGTGAGAAGGCAACCTCGGGTGCACCACAAACCCCGGCAAGCACCGCGAGCGACTTGACTATCAGCAGAAGACTCCAGGGGAAACGCTCATCATCAGTCTCCTCTTAGGGCCTCGTGTATGACGCCGCGAGATTACAAGTCAATCAAGATAATGTCAAGCACAATCTTGCAATCCGAGAGGCCAGTCCGGCGACCTGTCGATCTTGGCTCCCCAATTTGTGGGGTGTGCGCGAGCGATTTCCGAGGAGTTTGCCACATCGGTGAGTGAACTCCGGCCTCAGAGGTCGGATCTGCCAGGAGTTGGCGTGTCGATCGCCCCGCCGACCGAGGCTGAGGCGATGCGAATCAACGAGCGCAGGAGCGGCTGATCCGGCTCCAATCGAGTCGAAGTCAAGCCGTCGTTCCTGCCGAGGTGCTCCGCGGCCTCGCCAGGCGCCTGCGAATCCTGAATATCCCGGTGGGCTCTCGTGAGTTCGTCGAAATGCGTGGCGAGGTCGTGTTCGATGCTCGGCGACTACACCGCATTCGTATCGGAGCACAGCCGTTGAAGAGGGGTACTCGGTCGGCCGGGGCGCCGCACACTTCCACCAGGCCCGCACCTCGGTCTCGTAGCGGGCCCGCCACGATGCTCAGCGCGCCGCCTGCCCCCAGCGGACGCCCCGCGCGCAACCCCCCACCCTCCCCTTTCCACTTTCCACTTTCCACTTTCCACTTTGCGCCTTGCGCCTTGCGCCTTGCGCCTTGCGCCTTGCGCTGCCCTACCTCCCCCTCCCACTCATGTACTCCAGCACGTCGATCTTCGACACGATCCCCAGGATCCTCCCCTGGTCCACCACCACCCCCACCTGGTCCGTCTCGAAGATCCGGAACAGCTCCTCGATCCGCGCCTTGGGGTAGATCAGCCCGCCGATCGGGTGCGCCACGTCCTTCGCCAGCGACGCCGTCGTCACCTTCCCGCTCTGCAGCCCCCGCAGCACGTCCACCTCGTGCACGATGCTCCGCGGCAGGCCCCCGTTCTCCGACACCGGCACCTGCGACACCCCGTGCCGCTTGAACAGCTCGATCACCTCCCCCACCGTGTCCGTCTCCTTCGCCGTGATCACCTCGCGCTTCCGGTCCTTCAGCAGGTCCTCCACCAGCCCCAGGTCCCGCCCCTCGGCGCCCCCGTCCAGGAACCCGTAGTCCTTCATCCACGCGTCCGACAGGAACTTGGTGATGTACCGCGTCGCCGAGTCCGGCAGCACCGTCACCACCGTCTTCCCCGGCCCGATCTCCCGCGCGATCTGCGCCGCGATGTGCACGTTCGACCCGCTCGAGCCCCCGCAGAACAGCCCCTCCTCCCGCACCAGCCGCCGCGCCATCAGGAACGACTCCTTGTCGTTCACCTGCCGGAACTCGTCGACGACCGAGAAGTCCATCGCCTCGCACAAAATATCCTCCCCCACCCCCTCCACCTTGTACACGTGCGGCGTCGGCATCGTCTTCGTGTAGAAGTAGTGGTAGTGCACCGACCCGATCGGATCGACCCCCACCACCCGCACCGGCGCCCCCTTCTTCTTGAGGAACCGCCCCACGCCCGAGAGCGTCCCCCCCGTCCCCGCCCCCGCCACGAACACGTCGAACTTCCCGTCCGTGTCCCGCCAGATCTCCGGCCCCGTGCTCAGCTCGTGCGCATCGATGTTCAGCGGGTTGTGGTACTGGTTCACGTAGAACCCCCCCGTCTCCCGCGCGATCCGCTTGGCCGTCTCCACGTAGTGCTGCGGCGAGTCGCCGGGGACGTCCGTCGGCGTGATCACCACCTCCGCCCCGAACGCCTTGAGCATGTTCACCTTCTCGACGCTCATCTTGTCCGGCATCGTGAACACGCACCGGTACCCACGCACCGCCGCCCACATCGCCACCCCCTGCCCGGTGTTCCCGCTCGTGTTCTCCACGATCGTCATCCCGGGCTTGAGGAGCCCCCGCCGCACCGACTCCTCCAGCACGTGAACCGCCATCCGGTCCTTGATCGACCCGGTCGGGTTCATGTACTCGCACTTGACCAGCACCGTGGCGCTCTCCGGCCCCACCACCTTGTTCAGCTTCACAAGGGGCACGTTGCCGACCGCGTCGAGGATGTTCGCTTTCACGTTCACGAGGGGCTCCGGGAGTCTGAGGCGACCCGCCCCCCCAACGGCCGTCCGCAGCGACATTGTTGCCGCCCGGCCCCCCCGCTGCGCCGAGCGGGCCGCCCGGCCGGCGCGCAGCATACCGCCGCTCGGTGCGCCCCGCTCGCCCCGCCCCGTTTCTGCCCCGCTTTCCGCCCCCGCAACCGCGCCCCCGCTCACCGCGTAGCGCAATCAGCCGCGACCGGCGCCCGCACGCGGAGGTGGCCATGGAAACGAGTTGGCTGGTGGATCAGGCCGGATTCCTCGCCGCGGTCATCCTCCCCGCCGTCGCCCTCGCCGGCGTCGCCCGCCGACCCCTCCCCGACGCCGGCGCCTGCGCCGCCTGCGGCTACGACCTCCGCGGCCTCCCCGCCTCCGCCCCCTGCCCCGAGTGCGGCGGTGCCCGCCGCGGCCGCCGCGGCCCCCTCTGGTCCCCGCGCACCTGGTCCTACGCCCCCCGCCGCGCCGCCTGCTGCCTCGGCCTCGTCCCCATCGCCATCGGCGCCGCCCTCGCCATGCCCGTCCTCGTCGCCGCGGCGTGGGACGGCGCGTACCTCCTCCTCGTCGGCGTCACCCCCGCCGGGCCCCCCTTCGCCTGCAACGAGATGCACATCTGCTTCTCCCTCGCCTACATCGGCGCCTTCGCCGCCGCCACCCTCCCCCTCGCCCGCCTCGACCCCGCCCGCGGCTTCGCCGTCGCCGCCGGCTTCATCACCCTCGGCGCCGCCGTCCACCTCGCCTACCTCGCCGCCGACGCCCTCGGCCCCGGCCCCTGGTGGAACAGCCCCATCAACCGCCAGCGCTTCGTCTTCATCGTCTTCGCGCTGGTCGTCGCCGCCCTCGCCGTCGCCGCGATCGACCCGGTCTTCCGAAAGCCGGCGCACGAGCCGCGCCGGGCGCCGCCGATCACGCCCACGCCGTGGAACCCATAGGCCCCGGAGGACCCATGGGATCCATGCCGCCCGCGCCCCCCGGCCTCCGCGCTTCCTCAGTCCCCCAGCGCCTTCAGCTCATCCCTCAGGATCGCCGCCAGCTCGTAGTTCTCCTCGGCGATCGCCCGCTGCAGCCGCTGCCGCAGCTCCCCCTTCTGGCTCACCGGAAGCTTCGGCACCAGCGACTCGCGCATCCCCCGCAGCATCTCCACTTCCGTGGACTTCTCGAACGCGTCCAGCTGCCCCTGCTCCGCGAAGTGCTGCTTGAGCGCCTCGATCCCCTGGTCGATCGCGTGGATCGCCGCCTTGGGCTCGTTGTCCGCCAGCGCCTGGCTCGCCATCGCCCGCGCCCGCATCATCGTGATGTACGGCCGGAACTGCTCCAGGATCTGCCGGTCCCCCTCCGTCTCCGCGTACTTCGCGCACAGGTCCAGCACCCGCAGGTTCCGGCTCGTGTCCCGCACCACCCCCTCGTAGTCCTCCAGCACCATCAGGCACACGTACCGGTGGTAGTACTGCACCGCCTCCTCGCGCAGCTCGCGGCAGTCCTCCTCGCTCAGCAGGAACCCCGCCGCCGAGCCGTGCTCCGCGACGTGGTGGTCCAGCCGGCTCTCGTGGTACTCCAGCAGGCTCTCCATCCCGTGCGGACGCTGCCCGTCCGGCCGCCCCTCCGTGTGCATCTGCATGATGCCCATGTCGATCCGCAGCTGCAGCCGCGGCTCCCCGTCGTCCCCCTCGATCAGACGCACGTTGATCTGCCCCGGCTCGTACGGCCACTCTTCCAACAGCTTGCTCAGGTCCGCGCTCAACGACGGGCCCTCCTGCCGCCGCGGCCCACGGCCTCACGCCGGCCGCCCTCGCGGCGGTCCCCGGTCCCTCCCGGCTTACCACAACGTACTATATGGCCCCGCCCACGCCCCGGCCCCCCCCCCCGGCCCCCCCCCCGCCGCTCCCAGCACCCCCGCGCAACCCAGTTTTCCCGCGCCCCTTCCCGGCCACCGTTTTCGCCGCCCCGGGGACCGGTAACCCGCGCACGCTGTGAAGATGGGTTGAGATTGGACCGGATGACCCGCGCCCCCGCGCCGCTAGACTCCCGCATCACCCCCTTCGCCCCTGCCGCCCTCAAGCGGAAAAGATCGATGGACGATGCAACCGCGTGGCCACGGCAAGCGAACGGCAGGGTGCTGCTTGGCAGTCCCGTGGGCGGTCCAGTCGCGGCGGCTCTCGCCTAACGAAGCTCGCCATCGAAGGTAGCTCGACAGTGCGTGCAACCAATCTGTCCAGATCCCCATCGCGGGCCGAGCTTCAGTCAGGGCTCCAGCTCTACCTGAGGCAGATCAACGAGACTCCCCTCCTCACCGCCGAGGAGGAGAAGACCCTCGGCTGGGCCATCATCAACGACAACTGCCCCGCCGCCCGCGACCGGATGATCCGCGCCAACCTCAGGCTCGTGGTCTCCATCGCCAAGAACTACGCCAACCGCGGCCTCTCCCTCCAGGACCTCATCGAGGAGGGCAACGTCGGCCTCATGCGCGCCGTCGAGGGCTTCGACCCCGCACAGGGCGCCCGCTTCTCCACCTACGCCTCCTGGTGGATCAAGCAGGCCATCAAGCGCGCCCTCATCAACGCCGTCCAGCCCATCCACGTCCCCGCCTACATGGTCGAGCTCATCGCACGCTGGAAGCAGGCCTCCGCCAAGCTCGAGAGCGAGCTCGGACGCCAGCCCTCCCTCCAGGAGCTCGCCGACGAGATGCAGCTCCCCCTCAAGAAGCTCCGCATCATCAAGCGCGCCGTCAAGGCCTTCCGCGCCCCCTCCCAGGCCCCCCTGGACGAGGACGGCAAGCAGATGAACATCGCCGACATGCTCGCCGACGAGCGCACCGCAACCCCCGAGGAGTGCATCCTCCGCGACGACGAGCTGCGAACCATCCGCCGCCTCCTCGACGCCATCGACGAGCGCGACGCCAAGATCCTCCGCCTGCGCTTCGGCCTCGACGGCCAGGAGCCCCTCACCCTCAAGCAGATCGCCAGCGAGATCGGCATCAGCCGCGAACGCGTCCGCCAGATCGCCGACGAGGCCCTCCGCAAGCTCAACGCCCAGGTCAACGACGACCACCCCAGCCGCTTCTTCCGCCGCCCCGGCGCCATCGAGCCCGAGACCCTCGACGACCCCGCCGAGGCCTCCCCCCGCGCCCCACGCCCCCGCCGCCGCACCACGCGGGCCGCGGGCTGAGCGCGGCGGCCGCCCGGGGGCCGCCGGCCCCGCTGCAACAAGCCAAAGCCATAGGTCCTATGGGCCCCATACGACCCATAGGACCTTTCTCATTGGGCTCCCGCTCACCTCTTCCCCCTCTACTCCCCCTCCCGCCGCACGATCACCCGCACGTTCCGCCGCCCATCCAGCATCCCGTTGGGCCGCCGCAGCCCCTCCAGCCACCGCCGCGCCCGCGCCACCATCATCCCCGCGGCGAACACCACCACCCCCGCCAGCACCACCGGCACCAGGATCACCAGCAGGATCGCCATCAGCACCGCCCCCGCCGCGAGCAGCGCGCTGCGCACCACCCACGACGGCTGCGACGCCACCGTGTGGAACACCCGCACCCCGGGCGCCTCCACGTTCACGCTCCGGTAGCTCCCCCAACTCCGCTCGTTCTCGCCGCTCATACCCCATTCTACGGATTCCAACCGCCCCGATTCAGGTTTAGTTGGGATTCGGCCGGGGAAAACCTGTCGCTTCCATCCCCCCGAGCCCCACCCAGGCCCCATCACGCCCCGTACGCTCCGTGAGGCCGCCCCAGCGCGGTACACTGCGCCATCGGCTGGCCGCTTGGCCGCCATCGACCACACTGTGTTGTAGAGGATCCGGCAGGGATGGGCGACACGCCACAAGCTGTAGCGTCTCAGAGCGGCACCAAGCCCGGCGAGGGCGAGGGGGGAATCCCCATCGACCAGCAGTTCGTCCACCTCCACCTCCACTCCGAGTACTCCCTCCTCGACGGCGGCAACCGCATCGACAAGCTCGTCCGCCGCGTGAAGGAGCTGGGCATGACCGCGGTCGGCATCACCGACCACGGCAACATGCACGGCGCGGTCGCCTTCTACCTCGCCTGCCGCGACGCCGGCATCAAGCCCATCCTCGGCGTCGAGGCCTACGTCGCCCCCGGCGACCGCACCGACCGCACCTACACCGGCGTCTCCGACGGCGGCTACCACCTCGTCCTGCTCGCCGAGAACGAGGCCGGCTGGAACAACCTGCTGTACCTCTGCTCCGAGGCCTACCTCACCGGCTTCTACTTCAAGCCCCGCATCGACCGCGCCCTGCTCGAGAAGCACGCCGACGGCCTCATCGCCATCAACGGCCACCTCGGCAGCGAGCTCGGCGAGATCCTGCTCGCCTACGAGACCGGCATCCAGCGCGGCAGCCCCGACGAGCGCCTCTGGGAGAGGGCCGTCGACTGCGCCAAGTGGCACGCCGCGACCTTCAGGCCCTCCCCCGAGGGCGAGCCCCGCTTCTACGTCGAGCTCCAGCGCCACATCCCCGAGCAGAACTCCATCAACCCCCACCTCATCCGCCTCGCCCGCGAGCTGGGCCTCCCCCTGGTCGCCGACAACGACGCCCACTTCCTCCGCGCCGAGGACCACGACGCCCACGACACGCTCATCTGCATCTCGATGGGCAAGTCCAAGCACGACGCCGAGCGCCTCAAGTACCCCACCCAGCTCTACGTCAAGAGCCCCCGCGAGATGCGCGACGCCTTCGAGGAGGAGGGCGACGCCGGACGCGAGGCCTGCGACAACACCGTCCGGATCGCCGAGCGCTGCAACGTCAAGCTCCCCATCGGCGCCAACCACGCCCCCATGGTCCGCGTCTCCATCCCCGCCGACGCCGACCTCCCCAGGGTGGACGACCCCCGCTTCCGAGGCGACCTCACCGCCTGGTACACCGCCTACTGCGCCCTCTTCGAGACCCGCCCCATGTCCGGCGACGCCGACGACGCCGAACGCGCCGCGGCCAAGCAGGAGTGCGACACCGCCCTCCGCATGCTCGCCGAGGCCGGCGCCGTCTGGCGCTACGGCCCGGAGATCGTTCACCGCGGCGAGCGCGGAGAGAGCAGCAAGGAGAAGCCGGAACCAGGCAAGGGCAGGCGCAAGACAAGGGACAAGGGCGGCTCAGGCGCCGCCCCCGAACCCCCCTCTACTCCCCCCTCCGCGACCTCCGCGTCCTCCGTGGTGAAAATCGATCCGGACGAGAGCGCCCGCATCCGCGCCCGCCTCGACCGCGAGCTCAAGATCCTCTGCGACAAGAACATCTCCGCCTACTTCCTCATCGTCTGGGACTTCGTCAACTGGGGCCGCAACAACGGCATCCCCGCCCTGGCCCGCGGCTCCGGCGTCGGCACCATGGTCGGCTACGTCCTGGGCCTCTCCAACGCCTGCCCCGTCCGCTACGGCCTCCTCTTCGAGCGCTTCACCGACCCCGACCGCTCCGAGTACCCCGATATCGATATCGACCTCTGCCAGGACGGCCGCGGCCGGGTCATCGACTACGTCCGCCGCAAGTACGGCCACGTCGCCCAGATCATCACCTTCGGGACCCTCAAGGCCCGCGCCGCCCTCCGCGACGTCGGCCGCGTCCTGGAGATCCCCCTCCCCGAGGTGGACAAGATCGCCAAGCTCGTCCCCGAGCAGCTCGGCATGACCCTCGACCAGGCCCTCGAGCAGGAGCCCGACCTCAAGAAGCTCTACGACACCGACGACCGCATCCGCCGCATGATCGACACCGCCCGGACGCTGGAGGGCCAGGCCCGCCACGCCTCCGTCCACGCCGCCGGCGTCATCGTCGCCACCCGCCCCCTCTACGAGGTCGTCCCCCTCTACAAGCAGGCCGGCGCCGCCGAGCACGAGGTCGTCACCCAGTGGGACGGCCCGACCTGCGAGAAGATGGGCCTGCTCAAGATGGACTTCCTGGGCCTCAGGACCATCTCCATCGTCGAGCGCGCCAAGCGCCTCATCCGCGAGGGCCTGCCCGACGAGGAGATCTGGCGCGCCGTCGGCCGCGAGCAGGCCATGGGCGCCGCACACCCCCTCGACCTCGACCGCCTCGCCTACGACGACCAGCGCGTCTTCGAGCTCTTCCGCCGCGGCGACACCACCGGCGTCTTCCAGTTCGAATCCGGCGGCATGCGCCGGCTCCTGGTCGAGATGAAGCCCGACCGCCTCGAGGACCTCATCGCCGCCAACGCCCTCTTCCGCCCCGGCCCGATGGACCTGATCCCCGACTACAACCGCCGCAAGCACGGCACCGAGCCCGTCCCGCAGATCCACCCGATCGTGGACCGGTTCACCGCCGAGACCTACGGCGTCATGGTCTACCAGGAACAGGTCATGCAGATCGTCCACGAGCTCGGCGGCATCCCCCTCCGCGCCGCCTACTCCCTCATCAAGGCGATCAGCAAGAAGAAAGAGAAGGAGATCGCCAAGCAGCGCCCCGTCTTCCTCGAGGGCGCCCAGAAGCAGGGCCTCGCGAAGGCCGCCGCCGACGAGCTCTTCGAGATGATCCTCAAGTTCGCCGGCTACGGCTTCAACAAGAGCCACTCCACCGGCTACGCCATCGTCGCCTACCAGACCGCCTACCTCAAGACCTACTTCCCCAACCAGTACATGGCCGCCTTCCTCACCTACGAGTCCCAGGCCAACAAGGCCAGCGAGTGGATCCCCTACCTCGAAGACTGCAAGAAGACCCGCTTCGTCTCCTGGGACGGCTCCCCCCCCAAGGTCGGCGTCGAGGTCCGCCCCCCCGACATCAACCTCTCCCAGGCCGACTTCGCCGTCGTCTTCGACGAGGGCGAGCCCCGCACCGCCCAGGCCGGCCACGTCCGCTTCGGCCTCAAGGGGATCAAGGGCGTCGGCGAGAAGGCCATCGAGGCCGTCATCCGCGAACGCGACGGCGCCCCTTCCCCCGACGGCCGCCCCCCCGTCCGCAAGCCCTTCACCTCCCTCTTCGACTTCTGCGAACGCGTCCTCGCCCAGGGCGCCACCGGCTCCGGCGGCGCCGTCATCAACAAGACCGCCGTGGACGCCTTCATCCGCTGCGGCGTCTTCGACGCCGTCCACGGCCGCGACAACCGCGCCGCCATGGTCGCCACCATCGAGGCCGCCCTCGCCGCCGGCGCCAAGGCCGCGGCCGACAAGGCCGCCGGCCAGGGCAGCCTCTTTGGCGGCGGCGGCGGGCCGGCGCCGAAGGTCGAGGCCGCCGCACTCGCCCGCGCCACCCCCTGGTCCGAGGCCGAAACCCTCGCCAACGAAAAAGAGGCCCTCGGCTTCTACGTCTCCAGCCACCCCCTCCAGAAGTGGGCGCCCTGGGCCAGCGTCTTCGCCACCGCCAACACCGAGACCGTCCGCACCATGCGCCAGGACGCCCGCGTCGTCGTCGCGGCCCTCGTCCAGGGCGTCCGCACCATCATCGTCAAGAACGGCCGCTCCGCCGGCCAGAAGATGGCCATCGTCACCTTCGAGGACCTCTACGGCACCGTCGAGTCCGTCCTCTTCGCCGACTGCTACGCCCAGTTCGACCACCTCGTCGAGCCCGACAAGGTCCTCTTCGTGCTGGGCCGAGTGGACCACTCCCGCGGCGGCGGCGGCGGCGCAGGCGGCGGCGCCGAAGAGGGCAAGTGCCAGATCGTCGTCGAGCGCCTCGTCCCCATCGAGGGCGCCCCCCTCTCCCCCGGCCGCGTCCTGCTCACGGTCGAGGCCGACCGCCTCAACGGCTCCGGCCGGCGCACCCTCCGCTCCGTCGCCGACCTCATCCGCAGCGCCACCCCCCCCCCCCCCCCGGGCCAACGCCAGACCCCCCCCCCCCCCCCCCCCCCCCAACCCCCCCGCCCCCCCCCCCTTCCCCCCCGGCCTCCCCGGGGGCACCGCCCGCTCCTACGTCCTCCTCGCCGCGGATAAATCACTCCGCCTCCGCCTCACCCCCGAGACCGTCGCCGACCTCACCACCCTCCTCGGCGACCACTGCATCCGAGTCGTCGGCGGCGTCGCCGTCGAGGTCCCCGGCACGGGCAAGCGCGAGAACCGCTGGGCCAAGGCGAAGGTCGGATGACCCAACTCCGTGTCTTCCTCCTCTCCCCCGTGGCACGGGCTTTGGGGGGGCCGGCCCGTGTCTCCCTCACCTCCCCGCCTCGACCGACCCCACGCGCCAATCCGCGTGCCACGGCCGGCGGCTTGGGGGGCGCCGGCCGTGCCCTCTTCCTCTACCCCTCTCAGCCGCGGAGCGGCGCAAGCCTGTAGCCGAGGCGTAAGCCTCGGGTCCCAGCTCACCCGCCCCCAAAGCCGCAGAGCCCCAGCGGGGCGACACCCCTCCCACCCCACGCCCCCAACACTCACTCCCATTCACCCCCACACCCTCGACATCCTCCCCCAGAATCCCCACCGCCTCCCCGGCCCCGCCCGCCACAACCCACCCTCTCCTCACTCCCTCACCCCACCCTCGTGCCGCCCCGTCGCCAGGTCCAGGCTGAACGGCGCCCACTCCTGTCTCGGCGAACTCCACGCCCTTCCCTCCGCCCGCCCCCCGGCAATCCCCGTGATCGACACCCCATCATCCGCGATCCGCTTGCTCGTCCACCGCAGCCCATCCTCCCCGTACGCCAACACCCCCGTCCAGGACACCAGCAGGAGCAGCCCGTGCCCATGAGCCGCGTGCACCTCAACGACCGGCAGCGGAACCCTCTCGAACGCACGAGGATCGTCCGCCGGAACCATGCACCCATCCCCGCGGCTCACGACCAGGAGCGACCCCGCCCGCGGCGTCCCGAGTACCCCGCTCATCGAGCCGCCGCCACCGCCAAACACCCCGGTCCACGCCGGCCCCACCTCCGGCGCCACCCTGATCACCAGCCCATCGGCCGATCGGCGGCCGGTCGCCGGGAACCACAGCGGCTCCCCCGCGGGCGGGATCCCCACTTCGGTCACGACCTCGTACCGCGCCTCGAAACCGAGCGAATCGAAATCCATCTCAGCCTGCTGCTCACACGCCAACCGCCACAATGCATGCGCCCGCAACCAGCGACAGGCTGATCGCCAGCACAACCCCCGCCGCCCGCGGCCGCTCCGCTCGCAGCCGATCCGCCCACCACAGGCTGGCCATCGACGACACCATCATCAACAGCGCGAGCACGGGCGACGGTGGCGCCACCGTCGCCGCCACCACCAGCCTCCCCCCACACTCCGGGCACGCCCCCACCCCCACAAGCCCCCGCAGCGAATACCCGCACCGCGGACACGCCCCGCGCACCCGCACCAGCAGCGCCGGCGCCCTCGTTCTCCCCCGTCTCCGACGCCGCTTCCAGAGCCGTGCCATCCCCGCAGTCTACCAGCCGGCCCCACCCCCGCTCCCCCGCGCTCCCCGCGTTCTCTTCCGCCCTTCTTCGTGCTCTTCTTCGCGCCCTTCGAGACCTTCGCGTTGACGCTCTCCTCCTCCCCATCTCCCCCCCGCGATCCGCCTTCCTCTGTGCCTTCTCCGTGTCTCGGCGCCCCTGTGGTGGCTCTTCTCTCCCTCACCTACCTCCCCACATCCTCCCACCGCGTCGCCAACGAATGCTCCACCTTCAAAAGGTCCAGAACCTTCCCCACCATGAAGTCCACCAGGTCCTCCACCCGAGAAGGCTTCAAATAAAGCCCCGGATTCGTCGGGCACACGATCCCCCCCGCCAGCGTCACCGCCCGCATGTTCTCAATATCCACCAGGCTCAGCGGCGTCTCCCGGTGACACAGAACCAGCGTCCTCCGCTCCTTCAGCGTCACCATCGCCGCCCGCGTCAGCAGGTTCCCCCCCGACCCCGTCGCGATCGCCCCCAGGCTCGAGCTCGAGCACGGCACGACCACCATCCCGTCGTGCAGAAAGCTCCCCGACGCGATCACCGCCCCCACGTCCTTGTTCGGGTGGATCACCAGCCGCTCCGCCGCCCGCGCATCAGATATCCCCGGGCACAGCGCCGCGAACTCGATGTGCGTCACCCCCGCCTCCTCGAACAGCAGCCGCCGTCCGTAGTCCGTCACCACCAGGTGCACCTCCCCCCCCAGCACCAGCAGCTGCTCCACCAGCCGCAGCGCGTACGCCGCCCCCGACGCCCCGCTGATCCCCACCACAAACCGCCTCAACCGCTCCCCCCCTCTTCCCCCCGCCCGATCACCGCCGC
>JBIQJK010000069.1:0-20053 GCA_044507535.1 Planctomycetaceae bacterium
GGGCGGGGACGGGGGCGTCGGCGGGGGAAGCACGCTCGATCTCGCCGCGGGCGTAGCGGAGGACGCGGTTGTCTTCGCCGGCGTTGAGGTCGCCCATGAGCACCGCGGGGGCATCCTGATGCTCGCGGGCGTGCATGCGGGCGGCGATGAGCTCGATGGCACGCTCGCGCGAGGGCTGGGACCGGTGGTCGAGGTGGGTGTTGAAGATGTAGAAGCCTGGGGAGCCCGGCGGGGCCTCGCGGTCGATGAAGCGGGCCCAGGTGCAGATGCGGGGGATGGAGTTGCCCCAGGACTTCGAGCCGGGGACCTCCGGGGTGTCGGAGAGCCAGAAGGTCCCCTGCTCCGCGCCGCCGGCGACCTCGAGGCGGCTCGTGCGGTACAGGATCGCGGAGTGCTCCCCCGCAGCGTCGCCGTCGTCTCGCCCGACGCCGAGGCGGGAGTACTGCGGGAGGAGGCGGGCCAGGTCGTCGAGCTGTGTGGCCAGGGCCTCCTGGAGGCCGACGACGTCGGGGGCGGCGTCGCGGATGACCTCGGCGAGGAGGTCGCGCCGGCGGTCCCAGGCGTTCTCGCCGTCGCGGCTGGTGGCGTAGCGGATGTTGAAGGTCATCAGGACCAGGT
This sequence comes from Planctomycetaceae bacterium, assembly GCA_044507535.1. GTDB lineage: Bacteria > Planctomycetota > Phycisphaerae > Phycisphaerales > UBA1924 > CALAFV01. Next base: position 619 of record JBIQJK010000069.1, read on the forward strand.
CGGGGCCCACAGCGGCGTCGGGGGCGTCGGGGGCCGGCGACGGCGCGGCGGGGGGCGGGCCGGCGGCGGCGGCGACGGCAGTGACGATGGCGAGAAGGGCCAGGGCGCGGGCGAGCAGGGTCGGGATGATCATCGCGGCGGCTCCGGGTGGAAACGGAGCCAGCGTACCGCGCCCCGGGCGGGGCCCGCGGGTGCGATCTCAAGGAAGACGGGGATCGGGGGGAGGGGGAGGGGGGTCAGGCCGAGCGGGCCGCGGGGTCGAGGCCGTCGCGGATGTACTCGTTGTTGGAGGCGGTGCGGGCGAGCTCGACGAGCCTCTGGCGGAGTTCGGGCTCGACGTCCACGAACTCCAGGCCGGCGACGTGGCGCCGCCAGGAGACCTTGTTGAGCCAGACGACCTTGGCCATCAGGACGAGCGCGCCGCCGTCGATCTCGACCTGCATCGAGGCGACCTCGCCGGCGCGGAACCTGGGGCGGCCCTTGATCAGGACGCGCATGCCCGAGGCGGACAGGTCCAGGACGCTGCCGAGGGTGCAGCGGGTCTGCTCGCAGCGGACGCGGCCGTGCCGGCGGCGGCTCGTAGAGCCCGCGGGGGGTTCGGTGAGCTTCAGCATCGTCGGCTGACGGGTAGGCACGGAGGGAGTATCGGGCATCGGGAGGTGGCACTTGATCGGGTGGTATGGTTGATGTGAGCGGGTTATGGGGCGGAACCGGCGATCGGGCTCCCCATTTCGGGCGGGAGGGGGTATGCTGGGGCAGGAACGTACACGGGCCGCGGCCGTTTCCGGCGCGGCCAGCAGCGGAGACAGCAGCACCATGGCCTCGATCATCATCACCGCCGGCCCCCGCGAGGGCGACTTCTACCCCCTTGGGCACCGCACGACCGTCATCGGGCGGGACGAGGCGGTGCCGATCCAGATCGTGGACGAGCGGGTGTCGCGCAAGCACATGCAGATCCGCTACGAGGCGGAGAAGGGGTACTTCGCGCTGGACATGCGCAGCTCCAACGGCGTGTTCATCAACGGGCGGCGGATCACCACCGAGACGCTGCTGGCCGAGGGGGACGAGATCCAGGTCGGGGACACGAAGCTGATGTTCACGCTGTCGGACTTCCCGGACAAGCAGAGCGCGATCGCGCACTTCAAGAAGGCGGGGCAGAAGCACCGCTCGACGCTGATGCAGTAAGGAGAAGAGCTCTTCACCACGGAGGGCGCGGAGAGCACGGGGGAGGCGGAAGAGCTTCAACGCGAAGGTCGCGAAGAGCGCGAAGAAGGGCACGAAGGGAAGAAAGGGGCGGAAGGGAAGAGAACGCGGGGGGAGCGGGGTGGGCGGGGAGGAGGGGGGGAAAGACCGGGTTTGGATTGCCCGGCGCACATACCCGCCCCAGGCCCCATCCAACCCCAACCCCCTTCAATCCCTTTCCCCTCTCTTCCCTCTGCGCCCCCTCTGTGCTTCTGCGCCTCTGTGGTGGATCTTCTCTTCTTCCTCTTCCTTCGAGCGCTTCGCGACCTTCGCGTTGAACACTCTTTGTCTTCCTCCGTGGGCTCCGTGGTGAAACCACGCTGCATCGCCTCCCAGGAACGGGGATGAGCGGGCGTGCGCCGAGCGGCGTGCGCGGCGCGGGAGGTCGGTGCGATGCGGTACCTGCTGGCCATCGTGCTGCCGCCGGTGGCGGTGCTCACGTGCGGCAAGCCCTTTCAGTTCCTGATGAACCTCGTGCTGTGCCTGCTGCTGTGGGTGCCGGGGATGATCCACGCGATCCTGGTCGTGCACGAGCACCACGCGGAGCGGCGAAGCGCGGAGATGATCCGGGCGCTGCGCGGGGCGGCGGCGTAGGAGAAAGCGCTGGGTGCTGGGTGCTGCGTGCCGGGTCGCCCTGGAACGCGTCCCACGCGCCGGGCCGTTCTAAAGCGACGCAGCACGCAGCACCCAGCACCCAGCGCTCCCCCTCCCCTACTCCTCCCACCGCGCGTGCAGCACCGGCATCGCCTGGAGGTACTGCTGCGCCGCCGGAGAGACGGAGAGGGTGAACTGGTCGTACGAGCCGTCGAAGCCGATGCCGCCGCTGTCGAGCATGATCACCCGCGGGGCGAGCCGGCGGAGCAGCTCCTTGTCGTGAGTCACGATGACGGTCGTCCGCGGCCCGCCGCTGGAGTGCGGGCGGTGGTGCGTCGCCCAGATCAGCTCGTGGATCTGGCCGGAGACGATCGGGTCCAGCCCCGTCGTCGGCTCGTCGTAGAAGATGACCAGCGGATCGATGGCGATGGCGCGGGCGATGGCGACGCGCTTGGCCATCCCCCCCGAGAGGGCCTCGCGCTGCTTGTCCATCACGTCGTCCACGTCGAGGGCGACCGCCCGCAGGCTCTCCTCGGCGACGCGGCGGATCTGGGCCTCGGACATCGACGTGTGCTCGCGGAGCCACAGGGCGATGTTGTCGTAGACCGACCCGGAGAAGAGGGCGTTCTTCTGGAAGACCACCGCCCAGTGCAGGCGGATGCGGTCGAGCTGGTCCATGCTCAGCGTGGCCAGGTCCACCAGCGGGACGCGCCCCCCCGGCGTGCGGGGGGCGTTGTGGTCGGCGACCAGGACGCGGCCGGAGGTGGGCTCCATCAGCCCGGTGAGGCAGTCGAGCAGCACCGTCTTCCCCGAGCCGGAGGTGCCGACGATGGCGACGATCTCGCCGGCGTTGATCTGGAGGTTGATGTCGCGGAGGACGACGTGGGAGCCGAAGGCCTTGTGGAGCCTCTCGGTGCGCAGCTCGGGCTGCGGGGGCGGGCCGGAGGGGGACGGGCCGCCGCGGAGCGAGACGTCCGGCCGCGCCACGCCCATGGGAGGGGGCGGAGTGGCGGCCGCGGCATGTCCGTCGCGTCGGTGCATCGTCCTCCGAGAGTAGGGGTGCGGGCGCGGGCGGTCCGGCCCGGACGGCCGCTCCCGCGCGAGGGCCTAACCTTTCATCGGTGATTTACCTGGACAACAACGCCACCACCCGGCCCAGCGCGGGCGTGCGCGAGGCGGTCGCCTCGGCGCTCGGGGAGGCCTGGGCCAACCCCTCCAGCGTGCACCGCGCCGGGCAGGAGGCGCGGGCGCGGGTGGAGCTTGCGCGTCGGGACGTCGCTGCGCTCATCGACGCCCGCGCGCGGGGGATCACCTTCACCGGCAGCGGCACCGAGGCGATCGACCTGGCGATCCGCGGCAGCCTCCTGGCCAGCGGGCGGCGGGCGGTGGTCACCGACGCGGTGGAGCACGCGGCGGTGCGCGACCTGTGCGCGTGGCTGGAGGAGCGCGGGGGCGTGGAGGTCCGCCGGCTGCCGGTGGACCTCGACGGGGTGGTGGACGTCGCCGCCGCGGCGGAGATGATCGACGCCTCCGTCGCCGTGGTCAGCGTGCAGTGGGCCAACAACGAGACGGGGGTGATCCAGCCGGTGGAGGCGATCGGCCGGCTCTGCCGCGAGCGCGGCGTGACGTTCCACTGCGACGGCACGCAGTGGGTCGGCAAGGAGCCGGCGGCGATGGGGGAGGACGGGGGCGGGTGGTGCGACGTGCTGACCTTCTCGCCGCACAAGTTCCACGGCCCCAAGGGCGTGGGGGTGCTGTGGTCGCGGCCGGGGGTGCGGCTGATGCCGACGATCCACGGCGCGCAGGAGCAGGGGCGGCGCGGGGGGACGGAGAACGTGCCGGGGATCGTCGGGGCGGGCGCGGCGGCGGCGGAGGCCGCGGCGTGGCTGGCCGACGCGGGGGAGCGGGCGCGCCTGCGGGCGATGCGGGACGCCTTCGAGGCGGAGGTGCTGCGGCTGACGGCGGGGATCGGCTCGTCGGTCAACGGGACGCGCCTGCCGCGGACGCGGCGGATCTGGAACACGACGAACATCGCCTTCCCGCGTCTGGAGGCGGAGGCGCTGCTGCTGCTGCTGAGCGAGCGCGGGGTGTGCGCGTCGGCGGGGGCGGCGTGCAGCTCGGGGTCGCTCGACCCCTCGCCGGTGCTGCTGGCGATGGGCGTGCCGGAGGCGGAGGCGCACGGGTCGGTGCGGTTCAGCCTGTCGCGGGAGACGACGGAGCGGGAGCTGCAGGAGGCGGCGGGGATCATCGCCCGGTGCGTGGAGCAGCTGGGGGGATCGATGGCCGGCATGAGTGTGGGTGGGGGCGGGGGCGGCGGATGAGCAGGGGCTGATCCCTTCCCGCCCGCGGCTCCTCATGCGCGAAACTAGCGGGGCGCTTGGCCGAACGATACCCTGAGGCCATGACACGGAACCCCTACGCACAGATCGGCGGCAACGACCCATACCGGCCCGGCGGCGGCTTCGACGGCGCGGGCGGCTACGGGGACGGCATGCCGCCGCAGACCAGCGCGCTGGCCGTCGCGTCGCTGATCGTCTCGATCGTCTCGCTGATCGTCTGCTGCGTCCCGGGGCCGGGGGTGCTGGGGATGTTCCTGGCGCTGGGGGCGGTGATCTCGATCTCCAGGTCGCAGGGGAGGCGGACGGGGCTGGGGATGGCGATCGCGGGCCTGCTGATCGGGCTGATCGCGACGATCATCTCGCTGCTGCTCTGGATCGGGATCTCGATGGGGCTCACCGGGTTCGCCGGCCACCGCGCGACGCTGGAGGCGATCTGGCAGCGCGACGCCACGGCGGCGGCGTCGGTCTTCGAGCCCGCGTCGGCGGCGCAGATCACCCCGGAGCGGCTGGAGTCGTTCGTCCAGGAGGTGGAGTCGGAGCTGGGCGAGTACAAGGGCGTGCCGCAGGGGCTCGGCGGGCTGTGGTCCGGGTACCGGCAGGCCGGGCCCGCGATCGAGGTCGGGTCGCAGCAGCCGCAGGTGGGGCAGCAGGTGCTCCCGCTGCCGGCGGAGTTTGACAACGGGTGGTCGGCGGTGATGCTCGACCTGCCGCCGGGGGTGAACCCGGTGGGCGGGCCGCTGCCGCAGCTGCGGAACCTGGGGATCGTCCTGCCGCGGGCCCGCCGGGTCGTGTGGCTGATCGACCCCACCCTGGTCGGGGGGACCACCCCCGCGCTCCCCGCGCCGGGAGGAGCCCAGCCGGCGACGCCCCCGCCGGCGGCGGACGGCGAGGGAGCGGACGAGGGCGGCGATGCGCCGGAGCCGGAGCCCGCGCCGGAGCCGTCGAGCGAGCCGGCCGCGCCGCCGGAGCAACCCGCGCCACCGGCCGATCCCGACCCATCGGAGCCCGGATGACCGGTCGGCCGCGCCGTGGGCGTTCCCGCCGGCCGCCCGCGGGCCGATGAGAGAGGCGCCGTGACCTATATTTCAGTCGTGCCCGAGCCGGAGAGCCCAAGCACGGCCGCGCCCCGACGCGAGCCGGTGATCCGCGTCAGCAACCTCGTCAAAAGGTTCGAGGGGCGGACCGTCCTGGGCGGGGTCTCGCTGGAGGTGTACCCCGGGGAGACGATGGTGATCATGGGGGGCTCGGGCTCGGGCAAGAGCACGCTGCTGCGGTGCATGATCGGCTCGATGCAGCCGGACGAGGGGACGGTCGAGCTGTTCGGGCAGAACATCTGCGGCCTGCGGGACAAGGCGCTCGACGAGGTGCGCAAGAAGTTCGGGATCCTCTTCCAGTCGGGGGCGCTGTTCAACTCGATGACCATCGCCGAGAACGTGGCCCTGCCGCTGCAGGAGCACACCGACCTCGGGCAGGAGATCATCGACATCCAGGTGAAGATCAAGCTCGAGCAGGTGGGGCTGCGCGAGCACGCGGACAAGTACCCGGCGCAGATCTCCGGGGGGATGAAGAAGCGGGCCGGGCTGGCGCGGGCGCTGGCGCTGGACCCGCGGATCCTGTTCTACGACGAGCCCTCGGCGGGGCTGGACCCCGTCACCAGCGCCGAGATCGACCGGCTGATCGTGGACCTGAGCAAGAAGATCGGGGTCACCAGCGTGGTGGTGACCCACGAGATGGACTCGGCCTTCGCGATCGCGGACCGGATGGCGATGCTCGACAAGGGGCGGATGCTGGTCGTCGAGTCGCGGGAGTGGTTCGACGGGCTGCGCCGGCTGAGCGCCGAGGAGGCGGCGGGGATCCCGGAGACCTCGCGCCTGATCCGTCAGTTCCTGCGCGGCGAGGCGGAAGGGCCGATCACGGCGCGCCGGGCCGCGACCAACTACGCCGACGACCTGCTCGGGGAGATCGGCGCCGGCCAGGTCCCGCGCGGGCCGAGTGTGGAGGCGACGCGCCCCTGAGGCCGCCGCCGGATTGCCCGCCCGCGCCTGCACCAGCCGGCCGGGGCTACTAAACTCGCCCGACGGCGGGAGAGGCGACGGCCCGGGGGCCCTCCCGGCAGACTCCCCAGAAGAGGCGACAGGCCCATGGCGACTCGCGGCGCGCGCAACAACCTACTCGCGGGCATCTTCGTGCTGGGGAGCATCATCCTGGCCACGACGGTGATCATCCTCCTGTCGGACCTGGACGAGCGGCTGACCCCGATGACCGACTTCGTCGTCCGTTTCTCGCTGACCGACGGGGCCGAGGGGCTGCGCCCCGGCTCGCAGGTGAAGGTCGGCGGGCAGCCGGTGGGGCGGGTGCTGGGGTGGACCTTCGACCTCAACGACGCGGGGCAGCCCAGGGCGGTGGACGTGCAGGTCAGCGTCCGCTCGGACATCAACATCTACGAGGACGCCACCGTCCTGCTGGTGCTGCCGCTGCTCGGCTCGACGAGCCAGATCAACATCCCGGACGTCGGGGGGGGCCACATCCCGCCCGGCCAGGTGCAGGGCTCGACGCCGCTGATCGAGGAGGGGGACGTCGTCCAGGGTCGGCTGGCCGCGCCGGGGTTCCTCGCGCAGGCGGGCTACGGCGAGGAGCAGCGCCAGCAGGTGCAGGACATCCTGAAGAACATGGCCGCGGCGTCGGAGCGGGTCACCTCCATCACCCAGCGGGTGGACGCGGAGCTGGAGCCGGTGATCGCGGAGATGAGGACGATCCTCGCCGACGCGCGGGCGGTCAGCGGGGACGTGCGGGAGCGCTGGCCGGGGTGGCGAGAGCAGATCGACGCGTCGATCTCGAGCTTCACGACGGCGAACCAGCGGATGAACTCGGTGGTCGAGTCGGTGCAGGCCGGGGTGGAGGAGGCCCGGGCCATGATCGCGGAGAACCGCCCGCGGATCAGCGCCGCCACCCGGAACCTCGAGGAGCTCTCGGCCAAGGCCAACACCGAGGGGTGGGAGATGGTCCGGGCGACGCTGGACCGGGGGATGCAGGGGGTGGACGAGTTCGCCGCCGCGGCGGCGCGGGTCGAGGGGCTCATCAGCGAGACCGACCCGGAGCTGCGCACGCTGGTGGCCAACGCCCGCCTCGCCTCGGACCAGCTCAAGCTCACCGCGGCGGAGGTCCGCGCCGCGCCGTGGAAGCTGCTGAGCCGGCCGACGGGGCGGCGAGAACTGGAGAACGAAGTCCTCTATGACGCCGCGAGGCAGTACGCCCAGGCGGTGAGCGACCTGCGCGCGGCGTCGGAGTCGCTGCAGTCGGTCGCCGCGGCGAGCGACCCCGCGGGCCGGACCGCCCTGGAGCAGGAGCAGATCGACCGGCTCGTGCACTCCCTGCAGGACGCCTTCGCACGCTACCAGCGGGCGGAGCGTGAGTTCCTCAACCGGCTGATGGGCCCGACCGGGCGGTAGGCCGCAGCCCCCGGAAACCGGGGAAGGGAAGGGGGAAAGGGGGGAAAAGGGGGGGTGAACGGGGCGCGGGGGATTTCGTAATGACGGGTGTATGAGAAGCAAGCCCCTGCGTCACGGACTCCTGGCGCTGCTCACCATCGCGCTCCTGGGTGCGGCCGCGATCGTGCCGCCAGAGAAGCAGGTCGGGGGAGCCCCCCCTGCCCCCACCCCCCCATCGCCGCCGTCGCAGACCGGTCCGGCCGAGGATGAGTCGCCGGACACGCTGGCCGACCGGCTGCTGCGGGACGCGGCCTCGGCCGCGGACGCCGCGCTGGCGTGGTTCGAGCGAAAGACGGGCCTCTCCGGGGGCGACGTCGCCGAGCGTGCCGCGGAGGCGGAGCGGTCGCTGCGCAGCGCGATCGCGGATGCGGTCGAGCGGGCCGGGGAGGGACGTGAGCCCGGGGTGCGGCTGTACCGGGCGGGGGCGCGAGCGGGGGAGGCCCTTTGGGAGCTGATCGACGACGGCGACGAGGCCGCGCCCGCGCTGCCGCGCCGGATGGTGCTGCTGATCCACGGGATGGACGAGCCCGGCGGGATCTGGGACGATCTCGCCCCCGCGCTGGCCCGCGCGGGGCACGAGGTCGCGCGGTTCGACTACCCCAACGACCAGGGGCTGGTGGACTCCGCCGAGCTGCTGACGGGGGCGCTGGTGGACCTCCGCGCCCGCGGCGTGCGCGAGGTGAGCATCGTCGCGCACTCCGCCGGCGGGCTCATCGCCCGCGACGTGCTGACGCGCGACGCCCCCGCGATGTACCGCGGCGAGCCCCGCGGGCACGAGCGGCTCCCGGATGTGCGGCGGCTGATCATGGTCGGCACGCCCAACCGCGGCGCGGCGCTCGCCCACGTGCGAGTCCTCGCCGAGGCGCGCGAGCTGCTGGCGCGGTGGATCAGCTCCGACGGCAAGGACGCCGCCGCGCTGCTGGGCTTCCTGCACGACGGCGACGGTGAGATCGCCAACGACCTGCTGCCCGACTCCGCGTACCTGACGGACCTCAACGCCCGCCCCCTGCCCCGCACGGGGGAGGACGGCGTGGAGATCACCGTGATCGTCGGCGCGGTGGCGCAGGAGGCCTCCGAGTCGCTGAGGGGCGTGCTCTCGTGGCGGATCGTGCGGGAGACGCTCGGCGACGAGCGCCTCCGCGCCGCCGAGGCCGCGATCCGCGACCTCTCGGGGACCGTCGGCGACGGGATCGTCCCGGTCGAGTCGCAGATGCTCGACGGGGCGGCCGACGTGGTGCGCGTGGAGGCGAACCACCGCTCGATGCTCCGCCGGCTCGAGGTGGGGAGGCTGCGGTTCCCGGAGTCCGATCCCCCTGCGATCGCGGTGATCCTGGACCGTCTATCCGGGGACCGTCTATCCGGGGACCGGCTGTCCGGGGAGCGGCTGTCCGGGGAGCGGCCCGAGGGGGAGCGGTAGGGGCCGATCGCACATACACGTGTGGGCCGCCGCGGCCGCGGGATCGGCGGCGCGAAAACCTCGCCGCTTTCCGGGTGCGCTCGGCTTAAGTCAGCCCCGAATCATTCCGACCCTGCATTATGAGACCGCCAGCGGCCCCTCGCTCGTACGGCGAGGGCCGCCGCGTCGCGCCGACGAGATGTCGTAGATGCAGGGGACCGGACGTGCCCACGGACGCCGCCGCCAGAACCGATCTTGAGGCCGGTCCCGCCGGGCCGGCCGAGCCTTCGCCCGCGCACCGATGGCTGGAGCGCACCGCCGGCGCGGGGGCGCTGGCGGTGGTCGGCGTGGGCGCGGCGGTGATCGCCGGGTGGACGCTGGGGATCGAGCCGCTCAAGCGGCTGCGGCCGGGCATGGTGGCGATGAACCCGGCGACCGCGCTGTGCCTGGTGCTGGCGGGGGTGTCGCTGTGGCTGCGGGCGGCGGAGGGGGCGTCGCGCGGGCGGGTGGCGCTGGGGCGGGCCGCCGCGGCGTGCGCGGTCGCGATCGGGGCGGCCCGGCTGGCGGCGTACGTGATGGGCTCGGAGGTGGGGATCGACACGCTGCTGACGATGGGGCGCGGGGCCCCGGACCCGACGGGGGGGCCGAACCGGATGGCGCCCAACACGGCGCTGTGCCTGATCCTGTGCGGGGGCGCGCTGATGGCGATGGATGCGCCGCGCCGGTGGCTGGCGCGGGCGGGGGACGCGCTGGCGGTGATGGGGGCGATGATCGCCCTGCTGGCGGCGCTGGGGTACCTCTACCACGTGGACGCGCTGTACCGGGTCGGCCCGCTGATCCCGATGGCGCTGCACACGTCGCTGGCGCTGCTGACGCTGAGCGTGTGCACGGTGCTGTCGCGCCCGGGGGCGGGGCTGGTGGCGATCGTGACCTCCCGCAGCGCGGGGGGCGTGATGGCGCGGCGGCTGCTGCCGGCGATCGCCGGCGCGGTCCTGCTGCTGTCGTGGCTGCGGCTGGAGGGGCAGCAGTCGGGGCTGTTCGAGACGGAGTTCGGCGTGGCGCTGATGGCCGCGTCGATGATCGCGCTGAGCGTCGGGTTCATCCTCGCGTGCGCCGCGCGGCTGAACCACGCCGACGAGCAGCGGGCGCGGGCGCAGCGCCAGCTGGAGCGGTACAACGACGAGCTGGAGGAGCGCGTGCAGGAGCGGACGGCGGACCTGCTGCGCTCCAACCGCGAGCTGGAGCAGTTCGCCTACGTCGCCTCGCACGACCTGCAGGAGCCCCTGCGGATGGTCGGGAGCTACCTGCAGCTGCTGGAGCGGCGGTACAAGGGGAAGCTCGACGAGGAGGCCGACGAGTTCATCGCCTTCGCGGTCGACGGCGCGACCCGGATGAAGCAGCTGATCAACGACCTGCTGCTGTTCTCGCGCGTCGGGCGACGGGGCGGGGCGCTGACCCCGACGGACCTGGCGGAGCCCGCCCGGGAGGCCATGCTGGACCTCAAGGCCCTGCTGGAGGAGTCGGGCGCCCGGGTGCACATCGGCGAGCTGCCGACGGTGCAGGCGGACCCGACGCAGCTCCGCCAGCTGTTCATGAACCTGATCGGCAACGCGGTGAAGTTCCGCGGGACGCAGCGGCCGCGGATCGAGATCGGCGCCGAGCGTCGCGGGGGTGTGTGGGAGGTGCGGGTGACCGACAACGGCATCGGGATCGACCCGAAGTACGCCGAGCGGGTGTTCGAGGTCTTCCAGCGGCTGCACAGCCGCGAGGAGTACCCGGGGACGGGGATCGGGCTGGCGATCTGCAAGAAGATCGTCGAGCGGCACGGGGGGCAGATCCGGGTGCAGCCGGCGGAGGGGGGCGGCTCGACCTTCGTGTTCACATTCCCCATACAGGAGGCCAGGCATGGCAGGGCAAGCAGGGCGGCATGACGCGATCGAGATCCTCCTGGTGGAGGACTCGCCGGGGGACGTGCGGCTGACGCGCGAGGCGCTGCGGGAGGCGAAGGTCGCCAACCGCCTGCACGTCGTCGGCGACGGCGCGGAGGCGCTGGACTTCCTGGCCCGGCGCGGCCGCCACGCCGCCGCCCCGCGCCCGGACCTGATCCTGCTGGACCTGAACCTGCCGAAGCTCGGCGGGCGCGAGGTGCTGGCGTCGATCAAGAGCGACGAGGACCTCAAGCGGATCCCCGTGATCGTGCTGACCACCTCCGACGCGGAGGCGGACATCCTCGACAGCTACGGCCTGCACGCCAACTGCTACCTCGTCAAGCCGGTGGACGTCGACCGGTTCTTCGAGCAGGTCCGGACGATCGAGGGGTTCTGGCTGAGCATCGTCAAGCTCCCCGTCGCGAGCCAGTCCGGGAGCGCCGCGGCATGAGCCCGGAGAAGGCCAGGGTCCTGCTCGTGGAGGACAACCGCGGGGACGCGCGGCTGTTCCTGGACATGCTCACGCACAACGAGTCGTTCGCGTGCGAGGTGGCGCACGTGGTGCGGCTGGCCGACGCGGTCGCCGCCCTGGGCGCGGACGCGTTCGCCGTGGTGCTGCTGGACCTGTCGCTGCCGGACAGCCGCGGCCTGGAGACCTTCGAGGCCGTCCACACGACGGCCCCGGACGTGCCGATCGTGGTGCTCAGCGGCGCCAACGACGAGGCGCTCTCGCTGGCGGCGGTGCAGGCCGGGGCGCAGGACTACCTCGCCAAGGACCACGCCGACCGCTACACGCTGATCCGCGCGGTCCGATACGCCCTGGAGCGCAAGCGCGCCGAGCGGGCGGCCCGGGAGCGCCAGGGCCTGCAGGAGGCGATCGGGGCGATGGAGCGCGTGCTCGGCGTGGTCGCCCACGAGCTGCGCACCCCGCTGACCTCGCTGCGGCTGATCTCCGAGTACCTGCTGACGGAGGAGGGGCGGGACTTGTCCCTCAACGACCACTTCCTCCGCTCGATCAACTCCGAGGTGCTGCGGATGGCCGACATGGTGACGACCATCCTGGAGGCGGCCCGCCTGGAGAGCGGCGCGGCCCGGTGGAACTGGGGGACGGTGATCGCCGAGCAGGTCTGCCACGACGCGCTGGACATCGTCCGCCCGCTGGTGGACATGTCCAAGGTCGTGCTGGATGCGGCGGTGACGCCGGCGGGGCTCACGTTCAGCGGCGACGCGGACGCGCTCCGCCGGCTGGTGATCAACCTCGTCAACAACGCCGTGCAGCACACCCCCGAGGGGAGGATCGAGGTCCTCGCCGAAGAGGTGCGCCGGGGCGAGGAGCGCTGGGTCCGCCTGGCCGTCCGGGACACGGGGCCGGGGATCCCGGCGGAGATCGCGGACCGGCTCGGCAACGCCTTCGCGCTCAACGCCGGGGTGGCGGCCTCGTCGCGCCCCGGGGGCACGGGGCTGGGGCTGGCGATCTGCCGCGGGATCGCCGCGGCCCACGGCGGAGAGATCTCGCTGGCCACGGCCGCGGGGCGCGGCAGCACGTTCACCGCGATGCTGCGGGCGGACCTGCCGGGGCCGGCTCGGGCCGAGGATCCCCCGCGGATCTTCCTGGAGGCCGCGGCGTGAGGTCGGTGCTGATTGTCGAGGACGCGGCGGTGATCCGGGAGCTGGCCGAGGCCGTGCTCAAGGGGGAGGGGTACCGCACGCTGACGGCCCGGGACGGGAAGGAGGCGCTGGCGCTCCTGGCGGCCCAGACGCCGGACCTGGTGCTGCTGGACCTGAACCTGCCGGGGCTCGGCGGGCGCGAGGTGCTGGCGAGCATCCGCCGCTCCGAGCGGCTGTCGCGGGTGCCGGTGCTGGTGCTGACGGCGCTGCCGGAGCGGGACCGAGTGCGCGAGATCGCCGCGCTGGGGGTCAGCGGGTACCTCCTCAAGTCCGAGTTCTCCCTGACGGACCTGCTGGCGCGGGTGCGGGCGTGCCTCGGGGGCGCGCCCGGAGGGGCGCCCCGGCCGGCGCCCGCCGCCAGGGCCAAGGCAGACGCCGGGGGGCGGGCCAGGCAGAAGGCCGCGGCGGCGGCGGCGCCCAGGGCCGCGACGGACGCGGCCGCCCCCGGCCCGGACGCCCTGCGCTCCCTGCGGCCGCTGATGACCCGGGCCGAGGTGCTCCGCAGCGTGCAGGGGTGCGCCGAGCTGCGCGCCCTCTCCCCCGCCGCCTCCAAGGTGCTGGAGCTGACCCGCAGCCCGGGGTGCTCGATGGAGAGCCTGGCGAAGGTGGTGGCGCAGGACCACGCGATGGCGCTGAAGCTGCTGCGGCTGGCCAACTCCGCCGCCTTCGCCGCCCAGGGCGAGCCGGTGGACTCGGTGCAGAAGGCGGTGGTGCGGATCGGCGTGGAGGGGATCCGCCAGTGCGTGCTGAACCTGTCGGTGATCGAGCGCTTCAGCACGCCGCTGCCCGGCGGGGAGTACTCGATGCTCGACGCGTGGGAGCACGCGATCGCGGTCGCCGGCCTGGCCGCCGAGCTCGCCGCGGGCGCCGGGCCGCGCCAGGCGGAGGCGGCCTTCACCGCGGGGCTGCTGCACGACGTGGGGCGGCTGATCTACGCCGAGCAGCTCGGGGAGCAGTACGTCCAGGTCGTCGAAACCGCGCGGCGGCTGGACCTGCCGCTGGAGCGGGTCGAGTCCAGGCTGCTGCTGCTGAGCCACGCCGACGTGATGGAGCGGGTGCTCCAGGGGTGGAACTTCGCCCGCGAGCTGATCAACCCGATCGTGCTGCACCACCACAGCCCCGCGGAGATCCGCGACGCCGCGCCGCGCCAGCAGGCCGAGTGCCTCCGCCTCGGGCTGGCCGACCGGCTCGCCCACGCGCTGATGCTCGGCGGGAGCGGCAACGAGGCGCTCTCGCCGACGGAGGACTTCTGCCGCGCCCTCGGCCTCGACGGCGAGGCGCTCGCCGGGGTGCTCACGGGCATCCGCCGGAAGACCGACGAGCTGAAGCTCGCCATGCTCGCGGCCTCCTCCTCCGGGGCCGCCCCGCCGGTCGCGGAGCGGGTCCGGTCGAGGCTGCGCGGGCCCCTGCGGCCCGTGTACATCAGCGCCGAGCCGCGGCTGGACGCCTTCCGGCACTTCTTCGACGAGCTCGCCGGCGAGGACGACGGCGGGGCGCCGAACCTGGCCGTGGCCCGGGTCGCCGCGCCGCGCGAGCAGCCCCAGGTCGCCGCGGCCCTGCTCGAGGCGCTCCAGGACGCCGGCGCGGGGATGCCCCCGCTGATCGTGCTGACGCCGGAGGACAAGCCCGCCCCCGCGGACACGCTCTGGCCCGTGCCGCCCCTGGCGACGATCACGACCCCGACGACGGTCAACCGGCTGGTCGAGGCCGCCAACGCGGCGCTGGAGGCGGCGCCGCGGGCGCGGGCGGCGTAGCGGCGCCTACTCGGCGGCGCCGACCACGAGCGCGACCATCGAGTGCAGGATCGGGTAGCGGATGCGGCAGCGGTAGACGTCGAACGCCGCGCCCTCCCACTCCACGCGCCGGAGCATGGCCCGGATCATCTCGGGGCAGCGCGGCACCTCGGGCGTGTGCATCGCCTCCAGCCCCTGCTGCCCCGCGCCCAGGTGCCGCACCGTCTCGCGCGTCGGCAGGAGGAAGGGCTCGGCGTTCTCCACCACCGAGGCCGGGTTGGAGAGGCTGCCGTGCGTGGTCAGCCGCGCCGTCGCCGGCGCCGACCAGCCCCGCGGGACGAGCATGTCCAGGATCATCACCTTGCAGGGGACGTTGACCAGGCACCGCAGGCCCCACGACGTCTGCGCGCGCCCCTCGTTCCAGTCCCTCGCGAGCTCGTGGATGAAGAAGGTGATCGCGCCGGCGGACCCCACGCCGGCCGGCCGGACCACCTGGCGCACCGCGTCCGGGTCGCGGACGACCTCGATCGCCGGCGGGGGATCGCTCCCGAAGCCCTCGACCAGGGAGAGCGTGCGGAACGCGTGGACGGACGCCCCCCCTTCGTCGGTGACGACGCTGCTGCGCAGGCAGAGCACGGCGTCGGGCCGGAGCTGCCGCAGGTTGACTTTGCCGAAGATGGAGAGCACGTGCTCGGACCCCGGCCAGGAGCCGGGGTGCCAGACCGCGACGCGGTGGTCGGTGTCGGCGGAGAGCCCCCAGACGTGGGTGTTGGCGCGGAAGGCGGCGCCGCGGTGCCGGACCTCGATCAGCCCCGAGGCCTCCCGCCCCAGGGCCGCGACCATGGCGTCGAAGTTGCCGCGACCGCCGGCGATGCGGCGGATCGCCTCCTCGAACCGGTCGAAGGCCAGCCGGGCCGCCTCGATCGCCGCGCCGTCGAACGAGCGCTCCGCGGCGTGGCGGAGCACCTTGTCCATCGAGCCGGCGCGGGGGATGTAGGGGACGGCCGCGAACGGGTCGGTCGCGATCGCCAGACGGAAGACCTGCCACCCCAGCGGGGCGTCCACCTCCAGGGTCCGGCTGAGGTCCGCCGCCCGCCGGATCGGGACCGGCGAGGAATCCACCAGCCGGCGCACGGCGTCGCGCAGGTCGACCAGGACCGCCGCGGCCTGCCGGAGGTGCTCCCCCTCGGTCGCCGCGGCGTGTTTGGATCCCGAACGAATCGTCACAGGGGCAGAGCCTAACAGTGTCCGTGTGAATGGGCAAGCCCCGGTGGGAACCAGGGAGCATATTGGTTACCAATATTGTTGCAGAACCCCACCGATGTGTTAGGCTGCACGTTCCTGGGCGGCGAAGCCGCCCCCCGCCCCCGGCCGAGCGGCGCTGCCGCGGGGACGAGACCGGAGGAGAGCGCCGCGACCCAGATCGCGGAGAGAGATGTGATGAGCACGACTTTGACCTGTGGGGGCCGGCGCGCCGGCGCCCTGGCGCTGGCGGCGGGCGTGGCGTTGGCGGCGGGAGCGTCCGCGCAGGCGGGGACGATCCAGCTGACCTTCGAGTCCCTGGCCCACGGCGGCAACACCCTGGCCTCGCACGGGACCTCGTACGAGGAGTCGGGCTTCCGGCTCGAGCTGAATGGCGGCGAGTTCGGGACCTGGGGGACGGAGTCCGTGGCCTACCCCGGCTCCACGGCGCTGGTCGTTCCCACCGTGGGCTCGGTCGTCACGCTCACCGCCGTCGGCGGCGGTGCGTTCGACCTGCTCTCCATGCAGATCGCCAAGCGCGACACCGCGGGGTCGATCTTCCCCGTGAACGTCACCTTCACCGGGACCAAGTCGGACCTCTCCACGGTCACGGCGACCTTCAACGGCACCGTCTCCGGGGTCCTCCTGCAGGACTTCAACTTCCCGGCGACGTTCACGGACCTGGTGGAGGTCCAGTGGCAGGGGAGCCAGCCCCACCAGGTGGACAACATCACCCTGATCCCCGCGCCCTCCGCCGGGGCGGTCCTGATGCTCGCGGCCGGCGGCCTGGCGCGGCGGCGCCGCCGCTGAGCAGCGGGCCGGCGACGCGGCCGGGCCGAGGCCCGAATCCACCATTCGAATCCACCATTCGCGCAGCTTTACACCGGAGTCACGAGCGTGAGCAACCAGCATCGTCGGACCCTGCCGGCGGGCGCGCCGGCCCGCGCGGCTCTCGCCGCGGCGGCGCTCCTGGCGGGCGCGGCCGTCGCCGCGGCCGGCCCCTCGTACGGCCTGACGGAGATCCGCCCCAATGACCCCACCCCCGAGACCCGCTTCGGCTACGCCGTCGCCCTCGACGGGGAGCGGGCGATCATCGGGTCGCTCAACGACCCCAGCGCCGGCTTCCGGGCCGGCTCGGTGTACATCTTCCGGCTCGACGGCGGCCAGTGGGTCCAGGAGGCGGAGCTGTTCGACCCGGTCCCGATGATGAGCGGCCACCTCGGCACCTCCGTCGCCATCGGCGGCCCCCTGGCCGTCGCCGGCGCGAGGGCCGAGGCGGCCACCGTGAACATCGGCGCGGCCCTGGTCTTCCGCAACGGCCCGGACGGGTGGTTGTACGAGACCACCCTCCGCCCGCCCGACGTCCAGACCCCGCAGGACGGCTTCGGCTACTTCGGCTTCGGCCACGCCGTGGCGACCGACGGGGAGCGCGTCGTGGTCACGATGCCCCAGGACGACATCGCCTGCCCGGAGGACCCGATGTGCAACTCCGGCTCGGCGTACGTCTTCCGGCGCGACGGCTCCGAGTGGGTGGTGGAGCAGAAGCTGATCCCCTCCGACCCGCAGCGTCTGGCCCACTTCGGCCGCTCCGTCGCCGTCAGCGGCGACCGCCTCGTCATCGGCGCGATGCAGGCCGACGACGTCTCCGGCGCGGCGTACGTCTTCCGGCGCGAGGGGGCGTCGTGGGTGGAGGAGGCGAAGCTCGTCAACCCCGACCCCGAGACGGGCGTCGTGACGCAGTTCGGCGAGTCGATCGCCATGGACGGCGACGCCGTCGCCGTCGGCGCCCCCGGCGACAACGACGCCGGCCAGTACACCGGCGCCGTCTACGTCTTCCGGCGCGGGGCCGGGGGGTGGGCCCTGGAGCAGAAGCTGATCGCCCAGGACGCCGCGGCGCTGCAGTTCCTCGGGCAGTCGGTGGGGATCAGCGGCGAGCGGATCCTCGCAGGGGCGTACTGGGACAACCACGGCGGCGCCGTGAACCGCGGGGGGGCCGCCTACGTCTTCGAGCGCTCCGGCGGGCAGTGGGTCCAGAGCGCCAAGCTCACCGACCCGACCCCGCAGGTCGAGGAGATCTTCGGCTGGTCCGTCGCGTGCCACGGCTCCGTCGGCCTCGTGGGGGCGCAGATGGCCGACCGCCCCATCCTCGACAGCGGCGTCGTCTTCGCCGTCGACTTCGGCGACGGCGGCCCGGGGTGCCCGGCCGACTGGGACGGCAGCGGCACGGTCAACTCCAACGACATCTCCGCCTTCCTGAGCGCGTGGCTCGACAGCGTCCAGAACGGCAACCTCATCGCCGACTTCGATCAGAGCGGGAGCGTGAACTCCAACGACATCAGCGCTTTCCTGAGCGCGTGGCTCGCCGCCGTCGGCGGCGGCTGCTGAGGCTCAGGCGCGCAGCAGCGCGGGGGCCGCGGCGGGGGCGCTGAGTCGGTCGAACTCCCGCGCCGGCAGGCCCACGGTCCGCCACCGGACGCTGCGGGGACGCATCGCCGCGGCGTAGTCGGCCACGCCGACGCTCCGCATGGCGTACCAGCGCCCGCGGTGGCGCATCACCTCCCCCACGCTCGCGTCGGCGGGCTGCTCGTCGCACCAGTACATGAAGACGAACGCGGCCCGGAACACGCCCCCCTCGCCCCCGCCGAAGAGCCGCTCCCACGTCAGCAGGGAGCGGACGTCGTCCTCGGTGACCCAGGACTGCAGGCCGGAGGATGCGCCCCCGCGCCCGGCGCGCCGCCCCTTGATGTCCACCAGCAGGCTCGGCCCCGCCGGCGGGTAGACGACGTAGTCAAAGGACTTCAGATCCCCCAGCCCCTCTCCCCCCTCCCCCGCCGGCCCGCCGCTCGCCCAGCCGGCGTGAGGGATCAGGGATCGCCGGGCTTCATCCACCGCGACGTAGCAGAGGCGGCGCGCCGCCAGGTACGCCTCGAAGGCCCGCTCGTAGTGCCGCCCCTGGTCCCGCATGCGCGCATGATACCCGAACAACCGGCTGGTGCATCGGCGGGGGTGAAACCCCGCCGCGGCCGGTAGCGTACCTTCCGGGTGCCGCTCCGCGGCCCTCGCCCGCTTCCCTCACCGAATCCCGCACAAGCCCCGGCCGCTTTACAGCCGGGGCACCGTTCTCTAGGATCGCGGCTATGAAGACCCCGGCTCCCCGACTCGGCGACCCCACGACGACCCGCCCGACGACAAAGATGCCTCTGCGCCTCGCCGGCGTGGCGTCGCTGGCGGCGGTGATGATGACGGCGGCCGCGGCCGTGGCCCAGCCCGGGCAGCAGGGGCTCCAGCCCCCCATCCCCTCGCCGCCGCTGACCGCGCCGTCGCACCCGCTGCAGATGGCCATCGCCATCGTCCTGCTGGTGCTCGTGATCGGGGTCAACATGATCCCGAGCAAGCGCGGCCACCAGGACTGATCGCCCCCCCACTCCCCCCCGCCCCCGCGGCGGCCCCCCGACATCACAACCAGGAACGCTGTTATGGAACCCACGCAGCAGCAGCAGCAACGCAGGCTCATCGGCCTCAACGCGGCGCTGATCGGCGTCCTCGCGCTGGTCACCCTCGCCGGGATGAGCGGCCGCTCCAGCGCCCAGCCCGAGGGGCGCGCCCGCGGGGAGTACACCATCCTCTCCGGGTCCATCCAGGGGGACACCGCCGACGCCGTCTATATCCTCGACTCCGTGAACCAGGAGCTCGTCGCCCTGCGCTGGGACCGCAACGGCAACCGGCTCGAGGGCATCGGCTACCGCAGCCTCGCCGCGGACGCCAGGGTCCAGCAGAACACCCGCTGACCCCCCCTCCACCCCCC
>JBIQJK010000238.1:0-2915 GCA_044507535.1 Planctomycetaceae bacterium
TCATCTTCGAGGGGGTGATGGGGCGGAGCGGGGGCGTGGGGTGGGAGGGAGTGTCGCCCCGCTGGGGCTCTGTGAGAGTTGTGGGCGAGGGTGGATCGAGAGTGTGTCTTGACCCAGGGCTTGCGCCCTGGGCTACCTTCTGGCGCCGCTTCGCGGCTGAGAGGGGGAGAGGGGGAGAGGAGGGGAGGGGGAGAGCACGGCCGGCCCCCCCAGGCCCATGCCACGGGAGAGAGGGTGGCACGGGCTGAAAGCTTGTGCCACGGGGGGGTCAGGGGACGGTGACGGAGGTGTTGAGGCGTTCGGGGGCGTCGGCGTCGGCGAGGGAGACGCGGATGCGCTTGCCGGAGAGGGGGGTGGGGAGCGCGTCGGCGTCCTTGAAGATGAAGTGGCGGATGGCGGTCTCGCCGGGGGCGAGGTTGCTGACGGGGAACTGCTGCGTGGGGCGGCCGGGGGCGCTGGCGTCGAGGCGGACGGTGCGGGTGTGCTCGCCGCGGTTGGTGACGGTGGCGGTGACGATGACGTCGGGGCCGTCGCCGTCGTTGGAGCGGGCGACCTCGGCGGTGAAGTCGAGGGTCTCGGAGCCGATCTCGAGGGGGGCGGAGAGGAGCTGGGCGGGGTAGGTGCGGTCGGCGGTGAGCTTGACGAGGATGGAGAAGGTCTTGCGTCCGGTCTCCTCGCTGGCGCGGAAGGAGAAGGAGACGGGGATGCGGGCGGTGGCGCCGGGGGCGATGTCGAAGGGGATGATGCCGGCGGGGGAGATGGTCCAGCCGGAGGCGTTGGGGTCGGGGCTGACGATCTGGAGCTGGCCGGAGATGCGGATGGGCCAGGGGTTCTCGAGGACCAGGTCGTGCTCGTGGACGGTGAGCATCGCGCTGGCGAAGGAGGGGGCGACGCGGAAGGAGGCGAGGAAGCGGACCATCCGCGGGTCGATGCCGTCGATGATGACGGGGGTTCGGGGGACGGGGATGGTGTGGGTGCCGGCGGGGTCGTCGTTGCGGGTCAGCGGGGCGGCGTTGCCGAAGAGGTCGATGCGGGTGAGGGGGTTCTCGCCGAGGTAGGCGTGCAGGACGGCCTCGTCGTTGTCGGGGTCGTCGTTCCAGAGGACCAGGGCGCCGCGGAGGGGGCGGAGGTCGGCGGCGTCGGCGGGGGCGTGCTCGTCGGCGGCATCGGCGAGGACGACGCAGCGGACGCCGGGGGCGACGGGGAGCTCGGTGACGATGCGCCGGCCGGCGAGGTGGTCGGTGACGGTGCGCCAGAGGGCGAGCTGGGGCTCGGGGATGGGCGCGGGGCGCGGGCCGGGGGTCCATCGCCACGGGGAGAGCACGGCGACGCGGATGGGGTGGGAGCCGGGGGGCTCCTCGCCGATGAGGCGGATGACCTCGACGGTGCGCTTGATGAGCTCGCCGAGGGCGGCGGCGTCGCGCTGCGCTGTGGGGGGCGGGGGCTCGAGGACGACGGTGATCTCGGGCTCGCGGGCGCCGGCGGACCGGGCGCGGTCGCGCCACGCGGCGATCGCGGGGGCGAGGTCGGTCAGGGGCGCATCGTGCGGGAGGACGAGGGTCACGGCGTCGAGGGGCGCGCTGCGGCTGTCGCCGGCGTCGGGGGCGGGGGGGGGCGGGAGATCGGCTCGCCAGGGGATGGTGAGGACCGGGCCGGGGACGAGGCGGGAGATGCCGACGTCGAAGGCGGCGAGCGTCGCGGGGAGGTCGGGGTGGCCCGCGGCGTAGGCGGCGTTGTTGCTGGGGCCGATCTGCCAGCGGAGGATGCGCTGGCCGTACTGGTCGAGGATGGGGAGCAGCAGGGGCATCCACGCCTCCTCGCCGTGCTGGGCGAGGGCGAGGGTGTCGCGGGGGTCGATGCGGAGGGCGTCGGCGAGGCGCATCGGGGCCGCGGCGAAGGCGAGGGTGACCTCGTGGCCCTGGTCGAGGAGTTCGTCCAGCGGCGTGCGCTCCAGGCCGAAGGAGCGGGCGAGCAGGCTGGGGTCGGCGGCGGGATCGCCGTGGGGGAGGATGAGGAAGCCGATGCCGGCGGCGCGGGCGACGTGGGGGGCGAATCCGGGCCAGGCGGGGAGGCCGGGAGGGGCGTCATCCGCCGCGAGGCCGAAGCGGCGGGACTCGGCGAGGTCGCACGCGTTCGCGCCGGGGCTGGGTGCGGGGGCGGGGAGCCAGGCGATCTGCGTCTGGGCCGCGGCGACGGAGGCTCCGTCGCGGACGACCTCGAGGGTGACGGTGTACCAGCCCAGGCCGGGGAGGTCGGGGGCCCAGGTCATGGGGCGTCCGCCGACGTCCATCGCGACGGTGTGGGTGGAGACGGGGACGCCGTCGATGTCGCGGACGGTGAGCCGGACGGCGGGGGCGTCGCCGACCATATCGCGGACGGCGAAGCGGAGGAGTGGGCGGTCGGGGGCGAGGGTGACGTTGGCGGGGGCGTCGCAGGCGAGGGTGATGCGGGGGACGAGGAAGACGGCGACGTCGTCGAACCAGGCGGAGGCGCCGATGTCGTCGAGCTGGACGGCGTGGCGGCCGAGGCGTTCGGCGGTCTGGGGGCGGAACTGGCGGGGCTGGAGGAGCTCGAGGTCGATCTGGAGGAAGGCGGCGTCGGGGAAGTCGCCGCGGAGGTCGATGGCGACGTCGGCCCAGTTGTCCTCGGAGGCGATGGGGGCGGAGCGGACCTCGGCGCCGGGGATGGGGCGGCGGGAGGCGTCGAGGAAGCGGGCGGTGAGGAAGGCGCGGGAGCGCTCGGCGGCGCGGGTGCGGATGCGGGCGGTGACGGCGTAGTCCGCGCCGGGGAAGACGGGGATGACGCCGGGCATGAGGCGGAGTGCGGCGCTGCCGCCGGCGGCGTCGAGGCGGACGGAGGCCGCGCCGGAGGCGGCGGTGGAGAGGTCGAAGGCGGCGGTGTTCCAGGCGGGGAAG
>JBIQJK010000239.1:0-2895 GCA_044507535.1 Planctomycetaceae bacterium
GGTGATCGTTGATGCCACGTTCCGCAGCGCTGCGCAGCGGGCGCCGTTTCTGGCGCTGGCGGAGGGGATGGGGGCGCCGGTGGTGGTGGCGCACATCACGTGCCCGGAGTACGTGGTGGAGGAGCGGCTGGCGCGGCGGGCGCGGGATGCGGGGGAGGTGTCGGACGCGGATGCGCGGGTGTACCGGCGGATGCGGGCGGTGTTCGAGCCGCCGGCGGAGGTGCCGGCGCGGCGGCGGGTGGAGCTGACGTGCGAGATGGAGGGGGTGGAGATGGCGGGGGCGGTGTTGGAGCGGCTGGTGGAGGTTGTGGGGGCATAGGCAGGAGATGTCTCCCATGTGCGGCCGGCATTTGGTAAACTGCGCCCGTGTGTAGAGTCAAGGCCGGTGTCGCGAGAGCACAGGCGGGGAGCGCTCCAAATCGCGGCAGCACTTCCACGGGCTCGTGGGTGGTGTTGCCCGCCGAGCCCGTCGTGCTCCAGAGCGCGACAGGGGGGCCTTAGTCGCGTGAGTACGTGGTCATTTCGTCGTGCCTACCGCGGCGTTCGGCCATAGCGAGCCTGGTCGTGGCCTGCTTCGTCGTTGGCTGTGGCTCTGATACCCGGCAGTCGCAGGAAGGCGGTGCATCGGGGCAGGTGCCGCCTGTGTCGATCAGCACGAAGATTGGTGACGATACCCTTGCTCCGGAGTGGCTTGCGGCTCCGACGATGGTGTCGATTACTCCCATAGCGGGAGAGGACTGCACGCATTACAAGCAAGCGGTGGTGGACGCGATCAGCAGGTACCCGGCTGGCTTCGTGCAGGCGAATCTTGGCGAAGTTATCCTCGTCAAGAGGATTTGGATCCAGTGTGTTCCAGCTGCGGGCACGTACCACACTGATCGGGTGTTCTTAGCGACGGAATCGGCGACCAGGGCATTCGATCCACAGTATGTCCAGCGCGTCTTTCACCATGAATTCTCAAGTGTTCTCCTCGCCCGGCATCCGGCGGGGATCGATTCGGCGGGCTGGAGGCGCCTCACCGACAACGGGTATCACCG
Organism: Planctomycetaceae bacterium; assembly: GCA_044507535.1. Lineage (GTDB taxonomy): Bacteria > Planctomycetota > Phycisphaerae > Phycisphaerales > UBA1924 > CALAFV01. The sequence continues at coordinate 1,038 of JBIQJK010000239.1, forward strand.
GCATGTACCGGGCTGGTCGCGTGCATACGGGCTGATGTCGAATGAACCGTCGGCGTTCTGGGCGTCTCGGGGCTTCCTGCACGAATACGCCTCATTCAGCTTCGAAGAGGACTTCAACTCGATTGCGGAGGTCATCTGGTGTGGCGACGGCGACGCGTGGAGCCTCATCGAGACGAGCGACGTGCTGTCGGAGAAAGCACGACTCACGGTGCGGTTCTACGCATCACTGGATGAGAGGATTACGAGCGAGGACTTCGAGCAGATCAGGCAGCGATAGCACGTGATCGACCGATTGCGGGCGCGGCGTCACGCCGTGCGGCAGGGTCAGGTTGCGGCCCGAAGCTGGCCGCGAGCTTGGTCGCCTGCGCGGCCGCTTCGCCTCCGGGGCCCGCGGGCGCATGCTGGCGATGGGGCGCGTCGGGATGGATGACCCGAGCTCGCGCTCGGGGCTCTCTTTTGCGGGGCTCGCTGCTTGTACCGCTGGGGGTGGGCGAGGGGGGCAGCGGGGTGGCGGCGTGGGCCTAGGATTCGTGGGGCGGTTGGGGCTTCAAGGTGGATGAATGTCGGCTTTGACGCGAGAGACGAGGCAGCGGCAGGCGATCAGGCGGGCCTTTGATGGGGCCGAGCGGCCGCTTGGGCCGCAGGAGGTGCTGGAGGTCGCGCAGGGGGAGGTGCCGGGGCTGGGGATGGCGACGGTGTACCGGACGATCAGGTCGCTCCTGGACGAGGGGTGGCTCGTGACGGTGGATGTGCCGGGGCGGCCGCCGCATTACGAGCGGGCGGGGAAGGAGCACCACCACCATTTTCACTGCCGCGGGTGCGGGAGGGTGTACGAGGTGGATGGGTGCCCGGGGAACCTCAAGGGGCTCGCGCCGCCGGGGTTCAGGGTGGAGGGGCATGAACTGACGCTTTACGGGGTGTGCCCGGAGTGCGGGGCGGGGGCGTAGGGTTGGGTCGGGGCGGGGAGAGGCCGGAGTGAAACTGCATGAGGTGGTCCCTCAAGCTGGCGACGGTGTCGGGGATCGCGATCTATGTGCACTGGACGTTCCTGCTGCTGATCGCGTACATCGTGTGGGCGACGTACCGGCCGGACCTGCCGACGGGGCAGGCGGTGGCGCAGAGCGCGTGGGCGGTGGGGCTGATCCTGGCGGTGTTCCTGTGCGTGGTGCTGCACGAGCTGGGGCACTCGCTGACGGCCAAGCGCTTCGGGATCGGGACGAAGCAGATCACGCTGCTGCCCATCGGCGGCGTGGCGAGCCTGGAGCGGATGCCGGAGGACCCCAAGCAGGAGCTGTGGATCACGGTCATGGGGCCGATGGTCAACGTGGTGATCGCGGGGGGGCTCCTGGTGGTGCTGCTGGCGACGGGGGGGCTGCGGGGGATCGGGACGGTGGGGGGGCAGGAGGGGCTGCAGGCGACGTTCGCGACGGGGCAGCACTTCCTCGCGCAGCTGATGGTCGTCAACATCTTCCTGGTGATCTTCAACCTGATCCCGGCGTTCCCGATGGACGGGGGGCGGATCCTGCGGGCGATCCTGGCGATGGCGATGGACTACGCCCGGGCGACGGCGATCGCGGCGCGGGTCGGGCAGTTCATGGCGATCGTGTTCGCGGCGGCGGCGCTGTTCCTGGGGATGAGCCCGTTCCTGTTCATCATCGCGATCTTCATCTTCCTCGGCGCGGAGGCGGAGAGCCAGTACGCGGCGATGCGGGTGGCGTTCCGGGGGCTGACGGTGCGGGACGCGATGATGACGCGGTACCGGGTGCTGCGCCCGGAGGATTCGCTGCGGCGGGCGGCGGATGAGCTCCTGGCGGGGTCGCAGGAGGACTTCCCGGTGGTGGCGGGGAACGGGGACTTC
>JBIQJK010000240.1:0-2887 GCA_044507535.1 Planctomycetaceae bacterium
GGTGGCGGTCGGGCGCGGGGGTGGTGGGGGGAGGGGAGGTGTGTTTGTGTGCGCCGTTGGGTGTGGGGGTGGGAGCGGGGTGGTTGGCGTGAGCCGCGGGGGAGTTCGCCGCGTCGGCGGGCGGGGGATCGATGGCGGGAGCGGGGTCGGGGTCGGGGATTGGCACGCGGAGGATGGCGGTGGCGGCGAGGCGGGCCTCCCTTGAAGGTGGGGGTGGGGCGTCCTCATCGTTGGGGTTGTGGGCCATGATGCGGCGGAGGAGGTCGAGGGCCTCGATGCGTGCCTGGATGAGGGCGTCGCGGAAGGAGAGGGGGGCGGATGCGGGGTGAGCGGCGGCGGTGACCATGGGGGCCTCCGGTTCGGGTGTCGCATCCGTGCGGGGTGAGTTTGGGATCAGTTTAAGGATTTGGGTGGGTGTGTCAAGGGGTGTGATTGGGAAAAAGTTGGGGTGTGGGAGTGGGTGAAGATGTGGAGGTGAAGAGGTGAGGGAGGGGAAGAGGGAACCCGCCCCCAAACCCCCGCCCTCAGGGCGGGGGCTTGAAGAGGGCGGAGGAGTGGGAGAGGGGGAGTCGGGGGGGCCATGGAGCTTGGGGAGGGAGGCCATGGAGCCCTCACCCCAGCCCTCTCCCGCCCCCCCAAGGGAGAGGGGGCCGGAGGGGAAGAGGAAGAGAGTGTGGGGAGAGGAAGTGAGCACGGCCGGGCGCCCCCGCGCGCCCGGCCGTGGCACCCGGAAGAGGAAGTGCAGGAGACCCGAGGATTCGCCGCGGAGGGGGAGGAAGAGGGGGAGATGAGGGAGGAGGCTCATCCTCGGCGTGACGGAGCTGCCACGGTTGTGGGTCAGGCGTGCTGTTCGACGTGGCGGCCCTCTTTGATCTCCTCGACCATCTTGGCGCAGAAGGCGGGGAGGTCGGAGGGTTGGCGGCTGGTGACCAGGCCGTTGTCCACGACGACCTCCTCGTCCACCCAGTTGGCGCCGGCGTTGATGAGGTCGGTCTTGATGGACTTGTAGGAGGTGAGGCGGCGGCCGCGGACGACGTCGGCCTCGGCGAGGAGCCAGGGGGCGTGGCAGATGGCGGCGACGGGCTTGTGGCGGTCGAAGAAGTGGCGGACGAACTCGACGGCGCGGCGCTCCATGCGGAGCTTGTCGGGGTTGCGGACGCCGCCGGGGAGGACGAGGGCGTCGTAGTTGCCGGGGTTGGCGCCCTCGAGGGAGGCGTCGACCTTGATGGGGTCGTTGGACCAGTTGCCGTCCTTCCAGCCGCGGATCTCGCCGGGCTTCATGGTGGTGGCGGGGGCGATGATGCTGACCTCGGCGCCGGCGTTGCGCAGGGCGATGAGGGGCTCGCGGAGCTCGGACTCCTCGAAGCCGTCGGTGGCGAGGATGGCGACCTTGTGACCGGCGAGGGGTTGGTCGGGCATGGGGGCGGTCTCCTGGTGCGCCGGCCGCGCAGCAAGGTGCGTGGGCGGCGTTCGCAGGCACGCTAGGGGAGGATGGCGGGTGCGGGGATGAAGCGCGGGCTCACCCCGCGCGGGGCCGGGGGTGAGCGGGGTGAGTGGGTGGCCGGGATTGACAGCCGGGCGCGGGGCCGGGAGGATGGCGGCCCCGTCTTGGTGGTGCTCAAGCGCAGAGCACACGTCGGCGCTTCGCCGACGGCGTCCGGCTGGACGCGGTGAGATCGAGTGCGACACCGTCGCACGGTGTGCAAGGCGGCGATGGGCGCGGGCGGCGGAGCGCCGGCCGCGTCCGCTTCTGGAGGTGCGCGTGCTGGATTGGTTCGCGAGGGCGCTGGGGCGGTGGCGCGGCGGCGGGGACGGCGGGGGGCTGGGGGTGGAGGAGCTGGCGCGCCGGGTGGGGATGACGGCGGGGGAGCTCGGGTCCGTGCGGGCGGCGTATCGGGAGTTCTCGGTGCGCAAGCGCGGCGGGGGGACGCGGCGGCTGGCCGCCCCCTCGCCCGAGTTGCGGCGGGTGCAGCGGCTGATCCTGCGGCGGGTGCTGGGCCGGCTGCGGGCGCACGAGGCGGCGGTGGGGTTCGAGCGGGGGCGGTCGTTCGTGCACCACGGGGCGTTCCACGCGGGGCGGGCGGTGGTGGTGCGGATCGACGTGCGGGACTTCTTCCCGAGCACGTCGGCGGCGCGGGTGGAGGCGTACTTCCGGCGGATCGGGTGGGGGCGCGATGCGGCGCGGCTGCTGACGGCGCTGTGCACGCACGAGGGCGGGCTGCCGCAGGGGGCGCCGACGAGCCCGCGGCTGTCGAACCTGGTGAACATCGAGCTCGATGCGCGGTGCCAGGGGTTGGCGGACCGGCTCGGGGGGCGGTACTCGCGGTACGCGGACGACCTGACGTTCTCGTTCGATGAGGATGACCGCGAGCGGATCCGGTATCTGCTCTTCCGGGCGCGGGAGATCCTGGGGGAGTGCGGGTACCGGATGCACATGAAGCGGAAGCTGCACATCCGGCGGCGGCACCAGCGGCAGGAGGTGACGGGGCTGGTGGTCAACGACGGGCGGGCGCGGCTGCCGCGGGAGGTGCGGCGGTGGCTGCGGGCGGTGGAGCACCGCGCGAGGACGGGGGGACGGGTGAGCCTGACGGCGGCGGAGCTGGAGGGGTGGCGGGCGCTGGCGCGGATGGTGGAGGAGCAGGGGGGATAAGCGGGGTGTTCATGAGCGGGGGCGCATCGGGGATGGGGAGGGCTTAAGGCGGCGCACGGGGGGATGCGGGGCGGCGGCTATCCTGCTTTCGGGCCTGCACTCCGACGTGTGTGCACTCGGGGTCGGTGGAGGAAGCGGCGCGATGGTGAACCGGCGCGGGATCGGGGCGGCGTTGCGGCGGCGCGGGGCGGTGGCCGTCGCGCTGTTTGCGGCGGCGGTGGTGGCGATGGGTGCGGG
>JBIQJK010000070.1:0-19829 GCA_044507535.1 Planctomycetaceae bacterium
AGCTTGGGCCCCCCCCCCGCCGGGGGGGGGGGGGGGGGGGGGGGGGGGGGCCCGGGGGGGGGTTGGCGGCGATGCCGTTCGGGCATGGTCACGCGCACGGGCATGCGCACGGTCACGGCCGCGGGGCCGCGCCGGGGCACGAGGGGGACCGGCGGCTGGTCGCGGCGGTGGCGGTGAACGTGGGGCTGACGCTGGCGCAGCTCGTCGGCGGGGCGGTCAGCGGCAGCCTCGCGCTGGTGGCCGATGCGCTGCACAACCTGTCGGACGCGGCGTCGCTGGGGGTGGCGCTGGCGGCCAGGCGGATCGCGCGGCGGCCGGCGGACCGGTGGCGGACGTACGGGTACCGGCGGGCCGAGGTGATCGGCGCGCTGGTGAACCTGACGGTGCTGATCGTGATCGGGGTGTACCTGGTCTTCGAGGCGGCGACGCGGTTCTTCGCGCCCGAGCCGGTGGAGGGGTGGACGGTGGTGATCGTGGCGGGGGTCGCGCTGGCGATCGACGCGGCGACGGCCGCGCTGGTGTACGCGCAGGCGAAGGAGGGGATGAACATCCGGGCGGTGTTCCTCCACAACGTGGCGGACGCGCTCGGGTCGGTGGCGGTGATCGTCGCGGGGGCGCTGATCATCCTCTACGACTGGCGGCTGGCGGACCCGATCGCGACGCTGCTGATCGCGGCGTACGTGCTCTACCAGGGGATCACGAGCATCCGCGGGGCGGTGCACATCCTGATGATGGGGGCGCCGGCGGACGTGGATGTGGAGGAGCTGGCGGCGGAGGCGGCGCGGGTGCCGGGGGTGCTGGGGGTGCACCACGTGCACGTCTGGCAGCTCGACGAGCGCCACCGGGCGGCGGAGGCGCACATCGTCGTGGAGCGGGCGGAGCCGGGGCGGGCGGAGGGGATCAAGCGGCGGATCCGGGCGCTGCTGCGGGAGCGGTACGGGATCGACCACTCGACGCTGGAGCTGGAAGACCCCGGTGAGGCGGAGCGCGACGCGGGGCACCACACGGGGGTGATCACGCCGCACTGACGATGCGGGGGGCGGGATGGACCGCTCAGGGGGCGGGCCTGGCGGCGGCGGCTTCGGCGCGGGCGCGCCGCTTGGCGGTGGCGCGGATGTTGAGCATCTCCACGGTCAGGGAGAAGGCCATCGCGAAGTAGATGTACCCCTTCTTGACGTGCTCGCCGACGCCCTCGGCGACGAGCATGACGCCGATGAGGACCAGGAAGGCCAGGGCGAGCATCTTGATGGTGGGGTGACGCTCGACGAAGCGGCTGATGGCCCCGGCGAAGGTGATCATGACCGTCACGGCGATGAGGACGGCGATGATCATGATCGGGATGGCCCGGGCCATGCCGACGGCGGTGATGACCGAGTCGAGGGAGAAGACCAGGTCGAGCACGATGATCTGGGCGATGATGGTGGGGATGCTGACGGCGGCGGCGCCCAGGGCCGCCGCGCCGCCCGCGGCGGCGACGCCGACGGTCGCCTCGGGGCCGGTCTCGCCGTGCCCATCGCCGCGGCCCTCGACGCGGTGGTGGATCTCGTAGGTGGCCTTGCCGATGAGGAAGAGCCCGCCGGCGAGCAGGATGAGGGCCTGCCCGCTGATGCCGCGCTCGAAGACGGTGAAGAGCGGCCTGGTCAGGCTCATGATCCAGGTGATGGCGAAGAGCAGGCCGATGCGCATCACCAGGGCGAGGATCAGGCCGGTGTTGCGGACCCTGGCCCGGCGGTGCTCGGGGACCTTCCCGGTGACGATGGCGATGAAGACGATGTTGTCGATGCCGAGGACGATCTCCATCGCCGTGAGGGTGACCAGGGCGACGAGGCCCTCGGTGGTCAGCAGGGCGCCCCAGTTCCACAGGTCGGGGTTGGCGACGGTCGCGGCGGCCGGGACGTGCATGTGATGCTCCGGGCGGTGGTGCGATCGAAGGGGCGCAAGATAGCGGGCGAGGGTTGCGCGGTAAATCACGCGGCCCGACGGCGTGGCACCAAACGGAGTGCGATCGGTGCGGCGATCTCGCTATGATGGCCCCCATGCCGGCCGCGAAACCGTCTGTTCCGACCAGCCGACACACCGACCGCGCCATCATCGACGCCATCCGGCGGACGTGGGGCTTCGACACGCTGCGTCCGCTGCAGGCGGAGGCGATCCGGGCGGTGCTGGACCGGCGGGACTCGCTGGTGGTGATGCCCACGGGCGGGGGCAAGAGCCTGTGCTACCAGGCGCCGCCGCTGGTGACGGGGGAGCTGACGGTCGTCGTCTCGCCGCTGATCTCGCTGATGAAGGACCAGGTGGACGGGCTGCGGCTCAACGGCTACCCGGCCGCGGCGCTGCACAGCAACCTGTCGCCGGAGGAGTCGCGGGAGGTGTGGGGCCGGTTGCAGGCGGGGGAGCTGCGGCTGCTGCTGGTCGCGCCGGAGCGGCTGCTGACGGAGGGGTTCCTCTCGACGCTCCAGCGGCTGCGGATCGGGACGTTCGCGATCGACGAGGCGCACTGCATCAGCCAGTGGGGGCACGACTTCCGGCCGGAGTACCGGCGGATCGCGCTGCTGCGGGACCGGTTCCCCGGGGCGACGTTCCACGCGTACACGGCGACGGCGACGCCGCGGGTGCGGGAGGACATCGCGGCGCAGCTGCGGCTGCGGGACCACGTGGAGCTGGTGGGGCGGTTCGACCGGCCGAACCTGACGTACCGGATCCTGCCGCGGGTGCGGCTGGAGACGCAGCTCGTGGAGACGCTTGCCCGGCACCAGGGCGGGGAGGGAGTCGGGGGGGGGCAGGCGTCGATCGTCTACTGCATCAGCCGGCGCGAGACCGAGGCGATCGCGGGGATGCTGACGAGGCAGGGGATCGAGGCGGAGGCGTACCACGCGGGGCTGACGCCGGAGAAGCGGCGGCGGGTGCAGGAGGCGTTCGCGAGCGAGCGGCTGAACGTGGTGGTGGCGACGGTGGCGTTCGGGATGGGGATCGACCGGTCGGACGTGCGGTGCGTGGTGCACGCGGCGATGCCCAAGAGCGTCGAGCACTACCAGCAGGAGACGGGGCGCGCGGGGCGGGACGGGCTGCCGGCGGAGTGCGTGCTGTTCTACTCCGCGGCGGATGTGCAGCAGTGGAAGCGGCTGATCGAGGGGTCGGCGGGGGACATCGAGGTCGTCGACGAGGAGAGCCTCGGGCGGGCGCAGGAGGTGGTGCGGGCGCAGATGGAGCTGCTGAACCACGTCCACCGGCTCTGCTCGGGGGCGCGGTGCCGGCACCGGGCGCTGTCGGAGTACTTCGGGCAGGCGTACGAGCCGCCGGGCGGGGACGTCGAGGGGTGCGGGGCGTGCGATGTGTGCCTGGGGGAGCTGGAGACGGCGCCGGACTCGCAGGTGGTGGCGCAGAAGATCGTCTCGTGCGTGGCGCGGGCGTCGCTGTCGTCGGGGGGGCTGGGGTTCGGGGTGGCGCACATCGTCGATGTGCTGCGGGGGAAGGCGAACGCGAAGATCGTCGAGCGGCGGCACAACGAGCTGAGCACGTTCGGGCTGCTGTGGGATGTGCCGCGGGAGACGCTGATCAGCTACGTGAACCAGCTCATCGACGAGGGGGTGCTGGAGCGGACGCGGGACCAGTACCCGGTGCTGCGGCTGACGGCGGCGTCGGCGGAGCTGCTGCGGGGGCAGCGGGAGGTGCGGTTGATCTCGCCGAAGCGGCCGGCGGGAGAGGACGGGTGGGTGGGCGCGGGGTCGCGCCGGGGCGCGACGCCGAAGGAGGCCTCGCGGCCGCTCACGCCCGAGGAGCGGGGGCTCTTCGAGTCGCTGCGGACGCTGCGGCGCCAGGTGGCCGAGGAGCTGGCGGTGCCGCCGTACGTCGTCTTCTCCGATGCGACGCTGGAGGAGATGGCGCGGGTGCGGCCGGGGTCGGAGGGCGCGTTCGTCAGCATCCGGGGGATCGGGACGGCGAAGCTGACGCAGTTCGGGGAGCGGTTCATCGGCCACGTGCGGTCGTACTGCGCCCGCAGCGGGCTGGGGCTGGACGCATCGGCTGGGTCGCGTCCGCGGCGCGACCCCGGGGCCGGCCCGCGTGCGCGGGGCGGCGGCGGGCGCGGGGAGCGCGTGACGCGGCCGGGGGCGCCCGTGCCGGGGTACGGCCTCTTCGAGGAGGGGGCGAGCATCGAACAGGTCGCGGCGAAGCTGGGGCGGACGGAGCGCACCGCCGTCGAGTACCTCGTCCGCTACATCGGCGAGCGTCGGCCGGCGAGCGTGGAGGCGTGGGTGTCGCCGGAGGCGTACGCGATGGTCGAGCGGGCGGCGGGGGAGGTCGGGACGATGCTGCTGCGGCCGATCTTCGAGCGGCTGGGGGGGAAAGTGCCGTACGGCGCGATCAGGATCGTGCTGGCGCACCTGGAGGCGACGCGGACGGCGGAGTGATCGCGGGGCGGGGGGAGAACTCTCGGGACGCGTTCCACGGGTTCCGCGACGCCCAAAGCGGCGTTGCTTCACCCGTGGAAAGCTGCATTCCGCGGCCCCATCCGGGGCCGGGAAGACCGGGGGTCAGTCGCTGCCGCGCAGCTGCTCCAGGACCGCCGGCAGCTGGTCTGCGAGCTCCATCGCGAGCAGGCCGGCGCTGGCATCGTGCGATTCGGCCCAGCGCTCTCCGGCCTTGCCGTGGGCGAAGACGGCGAGGCGGACGGCGTCGAAGAGGTCCAGGGGCTTGCCCTCGGGTTTGGGCATCATCGCGCGGACCTTCTCGGGGAGGGGGTACGGCGGCGCGGGGGCGACGAACTGGGCGATCATCGCGCCGATCAGGCCGGTGAGGACGTCGCCGGTGCCGGCGGTGGCGAGGCAGGGGTGGCCGGAGGTGTTGGTCCACGTGCGCAGGCCGTCGGAGACGACGGTGCCGGCGCCCTTGAGGACCACGATGCAGCCGAGGCGCTGCGCGAGCCGCTCGGCGGCGTTCTCCCGCGAGGCGTCGAGCCCGAGGGCGTCCTTCAGGCCCATGGCCTGCGTGAGTCGGCGGAACTCGCCGGGGTGCGGCGTGAGGACGGCCGCGGCGCGGAGGTCGCGTCCGAGCTCGGGGACGTCGGCGAGGTTGTTGATCGCGTCGGCGTCCACGACGACGGGGACATCCTCCTGCTGAACGGCGCGGAGGGAGGCGGCGCGGGGGCCGTCGCCGCGGCCGAGTCCGGGGCCGATGGCGAGGCAGTCGCAGGCGCGGGCGAGGGAGTCGATGACGGCCGCGGCCTCGTGGGGGACGATCGCGCCCGAGTCGTCCGTGGGGATGGGGACGCCGGTGGCGCTGGGGGCGACGGTGAGGGCGTCGGCGAGGATGGGCTCGGGCGTGACGAGGCGGGCGAGGCCGGCGCCGCTGCGCAGCGCGGCGGCGGCGGCGAGGCAGGGGGCGCCGATCATCCGCGAGCCGGGGCCGGCGTAGCCGCCGACGATGGCGACGGTGCCGAAGGTGCCCTTGTGGCCGGCTGGGTCGCGCGGGGGGAGGGGGGGGAGGGGGGTCAAACGGGTCTCCTGGGGTCTCGGCGGATTGTTGGAGCGCGGGGGAGACGAGGGGGTGAAGCGAGGGAGACCCGGGGATTCGCCGTCGAGGGAGGAGAAGCGTGGAGGGGAGGGGGGCTCATCCGCGGCGTGACGGGCTACTCGGCGTGCTCGACGCTGACCTCGAGGCGGCCCAGGAGGGGGACGAGGGCGATGAGCGGGTTGGTGGGCTCGGCGTCGCCGAGGGCGGCGGTGGCGAGGGCGATGTGGGTGGCGTCGGCGGGGGTCTTCGGGCCGAGCGTGGCGTCGAGGTCCACCCACATCATCTTGCCGTCCATCTCGAGCAGGGCCTGGGTCCACATGTGGTAGCCGAAGATGTCGCGCGAGCCGGCGAAGGAGTCGGCGTAGATCAGGCCGGAGGCGGTGCGGCTGGGGATCTTGTCCACGCGGAGCATCGCGGCCAGGAGGGTGGCGTGCTCGGTGCAGTCCCCCTCGCGGGTGCGGGCGACCTCGGCGGCGCTGGCGAAGCCGACGCCGAGGTTCTTGGCGTTGATGTAGGAGTGGACGAACCGTCGCATCGCCTCGGCGCGGGCCGCGGGGGTGTCGCCGTCGGCCTTCGCGGTCGCCCGCTCGACGAGGCCGGCGATGACCTTGTCGTCGGTCGGGAGCATGGAGGAGGAGGCGAGGTAGGCGTCGCGGTCGGCGTCCGCGGCGGGGGCGGGAACGGGGTTGTCGAGATCGACGACGACGCGGAGGACGCCGGGCTCCACGGCCTGGGTGCGCTGGATCGAGGTCGCGGGGATCGCGGCCAGCGCGCCGTCGCCGCCTTCGAGGCGCAGGACGTAGGAGGCGCGGCGGACGCCGCGGGGGTTCTTGATTGGCCGGTCCGGGCTGACGAACGTCCGCCGCATGAGCTCCGGCGGGTCGAGCTCGAGGTTCGCCAGCTCGCGGTCGGCGGCGATGATGGTCATGGGGATGCCGCCGAGGTTGGAGGTGGTGCGGATGGGGACGCCGCGCTCGTCGAGGTACTCGGTGGACTCTATGCCGGGGACGGCGCTGACGGTGGCCGTGCACTTGATCGCGGGGACGACCTTGCCGAGGGTCTCGACGGTGGTCCGCTCGAGGACGCGGCGGGTGGAGACGATGGGCTGGAGGCCGAAGGAGGGGTCGATGATGCGGGCGGTGATCTCGGTGGCGCCGGCCTCGAGGCGCTTGCGCGTGAAGGTGGCCGCGGCGGCGGGGGTGAGCCAGGCCCCCTCCGGGAGCGGGGCGGTGATCGTCGTCGGCTCGCCGTCCCCCTGGCGGGAGGTGATGGTGACCGCCTCGGGGCCGAAGAAGTAGGTCATCGTCGTCGGCTCGGCGCCCATGACCTGGGTGGAGGTCATGGAGACGGGCTGGCCGTCGAGCGTCTCGACGAACTCGGTGGTGACGGCGATTTCGATCGCGGCCCGGTCGCGCCGGATCTTCAGCCGCGTATCGCTGACCGTGGTGATGCGGTCCCCCTCGGTGCGCTGGACGGAGTGCAGGGTTCCGGAGCGCTGGCCGGCCATCTCGATGATGTACCAGAGGTCGTGGTCGGTGGAGGCGAGGGAGGGGGCGAGGGTGAGCAGGAGCGCGGCGAGGGCGGCGAGGAGGCGGGCGGGGTGGTGCATCGGTGGTGCTCGCGGGTGGGTCTGTCCGGCGCAGCGTACGGGATGAGCGGGGGCGGGGCCAACCCCGGCGGGGCCCGGCCCACGGGGATCCGCTACGGGAACTACCCTCAGGCGTGATCGATTCCCACTGCCATCTCACGTTCCCCGACTACGAGGGCCGGATCGAGGAGGAGTTCGCCGAGGCCGCCGCGATGGGGGTCACCGGCTGCATCACCGTCTCGACGACGTCGAAGGACTGCCTCGACGCTTTGGCCCTCGCGAGGCGGTTCCCCAACGTCTGGTGCACCGCGGGGGTCCACCCCCTGTACTCGGACCAGGGGCCGCACGGCTGGCCCACGCTCCGGGCCGTCGCCGCCGACCCGCGGTGCGTCGCCTGGGGGGAGCTGGGCCTGGACAACCATTACAAGGAGCCGGCCGCGGCGTTGCAGCGGGAGGTGCTCGAGGAGCAGCTCGCGTTCATCGAGTCGTGCCGGAAGGAGGGGCTGGAGAAGCCGGTGGTGATCCACTGCCGCGAGGCGTTCGATGACCTCATCCCGTACCTGAAGCGGACCGGCTGGGACCCGGGCCGTTTCGTCTTCCACTGCTTCACGGGAACTCCGGCCGACATCCGGAAGGTGCTGGACTTCGGGGCGTGGGTGAGCTTCACGGGAGTGGTGACGTACAAGAACGCCGCGGACGTCCGCGAGGCGGCGCGGCTGGCGCCGGCGGACCGGATCATGGTCGAGACCGACGCCCCGTTCCTCTCTCCGGAGCCGCACCGGGGCAGGCGGCCGTGCCGCATCGGATGGGTGCGCCACGTCGCCGAAACCCTCGCCGCCGTGCGTGGCGTCTCCTTCGACGAGTTCCACGAGACGGTCAACCGGAACACCGAGCGGTTCTTCGGGGTTCCGGCGGGGCCGGCCGGGCCGGTCCTACCCTCCGCCCGATGACCCTCGAGGCCCCGACAACCACGGCGGCGGCGACGCTCGCGGCGTGGCTGCACACGCTCGACCCGTTCCTGTTCCGGATCACGGAGGGGTTCGGGCTGCGCTGGTACGGGCTGTCGTACCTCGCGGGGTTCTTCCTGGCGTACCTGCTGCTGCTGAGGCTCTCATCAACGCCGGAGCGGCCGGGCTTCTCGCCCCTGCCGCGATGGCGGGTGGGGGATGTGATGATCTGGCTGGTGGGGGGCGTGCTGGTGGGGGGGAGGCTGGGGTACGTCTTCTTCTACCAGCCGAGCCTGCTGTGGACGTTCTTCGGCCACGCGCCGTGGTGGGGCGTGCTGGCGATCAACCAGGGGGGGATGGCCAGCCACGGGGGGATGCTGGGGCTGATCGCCGCCTCCTGGCGGATCTCCCGGGGGTGGCGCGAGCCCTCCGGCGAGGTCGTCGGCCGCGCGCCGTTCCTGCACATCACCGACATCGTCGCGCTGATCGGCACCCCCGGGCTGCTCTTCGGGCGCATCGCCAACTTCATCAACGGCGAGCTCCTGGGCCGCATCGTCACCCCCCCGGGGGTGGAGGGGCCGTGGTGGAGTGTGCAGTACCCCCAGGAGCTCCGCGGCTGGCTCGCCCCGGGCTTCCGCGACCCGGAGAGCCACACTCCGGACCTGACGGACGAGCAGCAGCGGCAGCTCTGGTCGCTGGTCTCGAAGTTCCGCATCGGGGATGAGCCGTGGAGCGTCGCGATCGACCGGCTCATCGCCAGCGCGGGGGAGTACGCCCAGCAGCTCAAGCCGCTGCTGTCGTCGCGCCACCCGTCGCAGCTCTACCAGGCCGTCGCCGAGGGGATCATCGTCGGGATCCTCGTCTGGGCGGTCGCGGCCAGGCCGCGCAAGCCGGGCGCGATCGGCGCGGCCTTTCTGATCGGCTACGGCGTGCTGCGGATCGCGACGGAGTTCGTGCGGCTGCCGGACCCTGGGATCGGACGCGTCCTGGGCCTCAGCCGCGGGCAGTGGCTCAGCGCGGGGATGATCGGTCTGGGCGTGGCGGTGCTGATCTGGAACGCGGTGCGCCGCGTCGAGCCGATGGGCGGCTGGATGACGACAACCCGGGCACGGCCCGTCGGAGGAGAGGAGCACCATGACCGCGCATGAGCAGGAGAGCCCCGCCGCGACGGCGGTGAACCGGGACCCCGGCGGGCCCTCCAACGGCGCCGCGGCCGCCGCGCCGGAGGCGGCGCCGCCGCTGGGCCCCCCGGGCACGCCGCCGCTGCCGATCTGGGCGCTGCACCGCCGGCTGTACGACTGGGTGCTGAAGTTCGCGCACCACAAGCACTCGACGACCGCGCTGTTCCTGCTGAGCGTCGCGGAGTCGAGCTTCTTCCCGATCCCGCCGGACGTGCTGCAGATCGCCATGACGCTGGAGCGGCGCTCCAGGGCGTGGTGGTACGCCGCGGTGAGCACGGCCGGCTCGGTGCTCGGCGGGGTCGCGGGCTACCTGATCGGCATGCTGGCGTGGGCGGCGGTCAAGGGGTTCTTCTTCAAGTACATCTTCGACGAGGCTGTCTTCGAGCGGGTGCAGGGGCTGTACCAGGAGTGGGACTTCTGGGCGATCTTCGTCGCGGCCTTCACGCCGATCCCGTACAAGGTCTTCACCATCGCGGCCGGGGTCTTCGAGATCTCGCTGCCGATGTTCATCATCGGCTCGTGCGTGGGCCGGGCCGGGCGGTTCTTCATCGTCGCGGCCCTGCTGTACCGCTTCGGGCCGCCGATGAAGCGGTTCATCGAGCGGTATTTCAACCTCTTAAGCCTGATCTTCGCCGCGCTGTTGATCGGGGCGTTCTTCCTGCTCAAACTGCTATGACCGAAGGAGCCGCCGACCGATGACCGCCCCGGCCATGCCCAACCGACGCACCGCCGCTCGCTCGCCCGCCCGGGCCGCCGGGGCGCGGTGCGCCGGGCGCGGGGGCGCGCCGTGAGCCTGCACCCGCTCAATCTCGCCCTGAGCCCGTACCACCTGACGACCGCGGAGCCGTCGGCGCTGGTCGCGCTGCTGCTGGGCTCGCGCGTGGTGACGATGATGCCCACGCCCTTCGGGTTCGTCGGCGGCGAGGCGGGGCGCGAGCAGGTCCGCGAGGCGGTGGAGCGCTCGCCGGCGTACCTGCGGCTGATGGAGTCGTGGCGCTGGTCCGCGCCGCTGTGGCAGGCGGGGGTCGTCGGCTCGGTGGAGACCTCCGAGGACGTCGGCGAGGATGTGCAGCGGATCTGGCAGCGGATCCTCCTCCCCGCCGGCCCGCGCCCCGAGGCGGACCCGCTGGCGCCGCTGCGCCCGGTCATGCGGCCGACGCTGTACCGGGACCAGCGCGAGTACCTCGACCTGATGTGCGCCGACATGCTCAAGGGGGGGCCGGACCCGGGGATCAGCGTCGTGGTCGCCGCGGGGCTCGACGCGTTCTCGGTGCGTCACGGGCTGGTCGCGGTGCGGGCGGGGGCGGCGACGCCGGGGAGCGGCGGGGGGGGCGGGTGCGGCGTGCCGGGCGGGTCGGTCTGGCAGCGGGCGGAGACGGCGCTGTGCCGGCGGGTCTTCGCGGTGGGCGTGCCGGTGCTGCTGCGGGCCTCGGGGCGGCGGATCCTCGCGGCCAGGGCGCGGTTCGCCGCGGAGCTGGGCGAGCTGCGCAGCGCGATCGCCGCCGCGGCCGGGGCCGCGGGCGGCCCGGCGAGCGTCGAGGCGACGGAGCGCATCACCGAGGCCGCAGACGCGTACGGCCGCGCCTACAGCGAGGCCCGGGCCGAGATCTCCACCGGCGACGACGACCAGGGGATCCGCATCCAGGACGGGTTCGTGAGCCTCACCGGCGTGGCGATGCCCGCGGACGCCGCGCTGCGGTCGAGCCTGACCGCCGTGCGGTCTCTCGCGGCGCGGACGGGCCGGGGGGCGGCGTCGGCACGCGCCGACGCCGAGCGTGCGACCGGGCCGCTCGACGGCCCCGAGGGGGCGACGCTCTTCGCGCTGATCGTCAAGCGGATGAACATCCGGCCCGATTTCGCGACGCCGGGCGCCGCCGCGACGGGCGCGGCGTCCTCGCGCGGGGCGTAAGAGGCGGCGGAGGGACGCGGGGGGAGCAGTGAGCAGGAGGGCGACGCCGATGTCCGACCAGAACACCCGCGCCGCGGCCGGGCGAGCCAACCGGCTCGCGGCCGAGACCAGCCCCTACCTTCTGCAGCACGCACACAACCCTGTGGACTGGCGCCCCTGGGGCCCGGAGGCGTTCGAGGAGGCGCGGCGGCGGGACGTGCCGATCTTCCTCAGCGTCGGCTACTCCACCTGCTACTGGTGCCACGTCATGGAGCGGGAGAGCTTCGAGGACGAGGCGACGGCGCGGCAGATGAACGAGCACTTCGTCTGCGTCAAGGTGGACCGCGAGGAGCGGCCGGACGTGGACGACCTGTACATGGCCGCGACGCAGGCGTTCACGGGGCGCGGCGGGTGGCCGATGAGCGTCGCGCTCGAGCCGCGCACCCTTCGCCCCTTCTGGGCCGGCACCTACTTCCCCACCGAGCCGCGCCACGGCCTGCCGGGCTTCCGGCAGGTCCTCTCGAGCCTTTCCAAGGCCTGGGCCGAGCAGCGCGGGGAGGTCCTCGCGCAGGCCGAGGCCCTCGCCGGCGCGGTCGCCGAGCACCTGGCCGCGACGTCGCGGCCCGTCGCCCTCGGGGCCGACCAGGTCGCGCAGGCCGTCTCGACGCTCATGCGCATCCACGACCGGGCCTACGGCGGGTTCGGCCAGGGGGCGCCGAAGTTCCCGCAGCCCTCGTACACCGACCTGCTGCTCGCGTTCCGCCAGGCCGCCAACGACGAGGAGACCCGCCGGGCGGTGGACGTCGCGGTCCGCACCACGCTCGACAAGATGGCCTGCGGCGGGATGTTCGACCAGGTCGGCGGCGGGTTCCACCGCTACAGCGTGGACGAGAAGTGGATCGTGCCGCACTTCGAGAAGATGCTCTACGACAACGGCCAGCTCGTGGAGGCCTACGCCGCGGCGGCGTCGGCGTACGGCGACGCCTTCTACGCCCGCACCGCGCAGCGGACGGCCGAGTACGCCCTCCGCGAGATGGCCTCCCCCGAGGGGGCGTTCTACAGCGCGCAGGACGCCGAGGTGAACCACCGGGAGGGGCAGAACTACCTCTGGACCCGCGGGCAGCTCGACGAGGTCCTCGGCGCGGACGACGGCGCGTTCGCCGCCCGCGTCTACGGCGTGGACCTCGGGGCGAACTTCCGCGACCCGCACCACCCGCAGGACCCGCCGTCGAACGTCCTGTTCCTCGTCGGCAGGCCGGAGGCGGTCGCGCAGCAGGCGGGCATGAGCGTGGAGGCGCTGATCGAGCGGCTGGACGGCATCAACGACCGGCTCTACGCCGCGAGGCAGCGGCGCGACCAGCCGCACCGCGACGAGAAGGTCCTCGCGGGGTGGAACGGCATGATGATCGCCGGCCTGGCGGTGGCGTCGGTCGTGCTCGACGAGCCCCGATACGCGGAGTCGGCGCGGCGGGCGTCGGACTTCATTCTGTCGCGCATGCGCGAGCCGGATGGAGGGCTGCTCCGCGTCTACGGCGGGCGCGGCGCGTCCGCGAGGGCGCACACGCCGGCGTTCCTCGAGGATTACGCGTACGTCATCCACGGGCTCGTGCAGCTTCACCGGGCCCTGGGCGCCCGCGGGGAGGCCGGCGCGGCGTACCTCGACGCGGCGAGAGGGCTCGCCGGCGAGGTGGAGCGCCGCTTCGGCGACGAGGCCGACGGCGGGTACTACGACACCCTCGCCGACCAGCCCGACCTGTTCATCCGCGGCCGCTCCACCTACGACGGCGCGGTCCCCAGCGGCGTCTCGGTGATGCTCAACAACCTCGTGGACCTGTACGAGCTGACCGGCGAGGAGGCGCACCTCGACCGCGCCGCCGCGGGGCTGAGCGCGATCAGCGCGGCCATCGCGTCTTCGCCCGTGGCGACGGTCAACTCGACGCGCGCGCTGCTGCGGATGCTCGTCAATCCGGCGGGGGCGCAGCGCGTCCGCGAGCGCAGCGCCAACGCCGCTCCCGCGCCGGCCGCGTCCGCTGGAGCCGGCGCTGCGCCGGAGCCCGGAGCGCAGCCCCTGGAGGTCTACGCCCCGACCGACCGTGTGCTGGTCAAGGAGGAGGAGCCCGCGGGGTTCCTCATGGAGATCGTCATCGCCGAGGGGGCCCACATCCTCGCGGCCGATCCGGGGAGCGATGCGGCGGGGCTGACCGGGGTGCGGCTGGAGGTCGTCGGCGGCGCGGGCGTCGCGGTCTACGCCGACTGGCCCGAGGGGGAGGCCTACGGCCCGGACGGCCGGCTGCGGGCGTACACCGGGCGCATCTCCGTCCCGGTCGTCATCGAGCGTCAGGGGGAATGGTCCGGCCGGCCGCTGCTCGCGCTGCGGTACCAGGTCTGCACGGAGACCGAGTGCCTTCCGCCGGGCGCGGTGGAACTCGCCGTCGCGATCGATCGGGGCTGAGGCGTCGGATCAGTCTGCCCGGGGCTTGGATCAGGGTCAGGCGACCTTCGCGTCGCCCCCCTCGGCGGGGGCGGCCGGCGCCGGGGGGTTGCCGGCGCCGTTCTTCACCGGGACGCGGATCGTCGTCGCGCAGTTCCGGCAGCGGACCGTCTTGCCGCGGGAGCTCGACGGGACGATGAGCACCTTCCGGCACGTCAGGTTCGGGCACATGATGCGGACGTTGTTCTCGGTCATTGGCGGGTGCGCCCTCCGGCCTAGTCATCGGACCATCGGGGGGCCGCCTTGACCGCGCCGGGGGCCGCCCCCCCCGTTGAGGGGCCGCGGGAGGCGGCAGTGGGGGGGACGGGGGCTGGGAGGGAGGCCGGGAGGGGGGCGGGAGAGCGGGTTCCGGCTGTCTTTGCGCCGCGGGGGCCATATCGTTGCGTTCGGACCCGAGCCGGGTCCGCGTCCGCCGCGTGCGGGCGAAACCGAGGTTCCGATGGCATCCAAGATCGACGAAACCCCCGCGGGCGCCGCCGGCGGGCGCTGCACGGCCGTGGTCGGCCTCCAGTGGGGCGACGAGGGCAAGGGCAAGGTCGTAGACCTCATCGCCCCCAGGTTCGACGCGGTGGTCCGCTACAACGGCGGGGCCAACGCCGGCCACTCCGTGGTCGTCCAGGGCGAGCGCTACGCCCTGCACCTGATGCCCTCGGGCATCCTCTACCCCGGCAAGCTCGCCGTGATCGGCAACGGCGTGGTCGTCGATCCCGAGGTCATCCTGCGGGAGGTTGACGGGCTGCGGGCCCGCGGCGTGGACACTTCCGGCCTGGTCATCTCCGACCGCGCCCACGTCGTCATGCCGTATCACAAGGCGGAGGATGAGCTGCGCGAGCTCGCCCTGGCCGCCTACGGGGGCAACCCCGTGACGTCCAACGGGGGCCCCGGGGCGGGCGGCTCCATCGGCACCACCAAGCGCGGCATCGGCCCCTGCTACGCCGACAAGGCCCAGCGGGCGACGGCCGTCCGCGTCGGCGACCTGATCCGCCCGGAGCTGCTCCGCCAGAAGCTGGTCCTGGCCTGCGGGATCAAGAACCCGATGCTCCGCGGCCTGGCCGCGGACGCGGGGGTCGAGGCCCCGCAGTTCACCCCCGACGAGATCATCGCCTGGGCGACGCCCCTGGCCGAGCGGATCAGGGAGGCTGTCCGGGACACGACCTACCTGCTGCACGACCTGCGGGCCGCGGGGCGGCCGATCCTCTTCGAGGGGGCCAACGCGACGCTCCTGGACGTGGACCACGGCACGTACCCGTACGTCACCAGCTCGAGCTGCACCGCCCTGGGGATCCCCGCGGGCACCGGCGTCCCCGGGAGCCAGATCGCGGAGGTGATCGGGGTCGTCAAGGCGTACTCGACGCGCGTCGGCAACGGCCCGCTCCCGACGGAGCTGCACGACGACACGGGCGAGACGATCCGCCAGCGGGGGCGCGAGTTCGGCACGACCACCGGCCGCCCCCGGCGCGTCGGGTGGCTCGACCTGGTCGCGGTGCGGTACTCGGCGATGCTCAGCGGGGCCACGTCCCTCGCGGTGACCCTGATGGACGTCCTCTCGGGGCTGCCGCGGCTGCGCATCTGCACGAAGTACGAGGTCGCCGGCGGCGAGCCCGCGGTGACGGACCGGTTCATCCCCGACGGCGACCTGCTCGCCGATGTTCGCCCGGTGTACACCGAACTTCCCGGGTTCACCGAGGACATCACGGCGGTGCGCTCCCGCGCCGATCTCCCCGGCGCTGCGCGAGCCTACCTGGACCTGATCGAGGAGGTCGTCGGGGTGCCGATCCGCCTGATCGGCGTCGGTCCGGCGAGGGATCAGGTGATCGTCTGCGACGAGGCCCGGGGCGGCTGAAACGCCGCCGGAGCAGCGGCGAACAAATCGCCGGGGCCGAACCGCGGCCCGTCCGCGTCGTAGACGGTTCGGGCCGGTTCCGGCCGGATGAGCATTGGAGACACGATCGATGACCCAGACCGCCGCGAACGCGAGCACGCACGCCCTGGATGAACGCGCCGCCGCGGTCCTGGCGCGGATGCGTCGATGCTCGCCCGCGGCCGACCCGCTCGCCCACATCCCGGACGTCCACCCCGAGCGGATCCCCCGCCACATCGCGATCATCATGGACGGCAACGGCCGCTGGGCCAGCCAGCGCGGCTTCCCCCGCGCCTTCGGCCACCGCACCGGCGCCGCCACCGTCCGCACGGTGCTGGAGGAGTGCAAGAAGCTCGGCGTCGAGGTCCTGACGCTCTACTCGTTCTCGATGGAGAACTGGAAGCGGCCGGAGGAGGAGGTCGAGGCCCTCATGGGCCTCTACGAGATGTACCTCGACGGGGAGCGGGAGCGGCTGCTGCGGGAGAACATCCGTTTCATCCAGATCGGACGCCGTCAGGGGCTGCCGGAGCTGGTGCTCCGCGCCGTGGACGACCTCATGGCCGCGACCGCCGCCAACACCGGGCCGACCCTCTGCCTGGCCGTCAACTACGGCTCCCGCGCCGAGATCGCCGACGCCGCCCGCGCCATCGCCGAGAAGGTCCGGCGCGGCGAGCTCGACCCCGCGGCCATCGACGAGTCCACCGTCGCCGACCATCTCTACACCGCCGGCCTCCCCGATCCGGACCTCCTCATCCGGACCGCCGGCGAGATGCGGGTGAGTAACTACCTCCTCTGGCAGATCTCCTACGCCGAGCTGCACGTCACCGACAAGCTCTGGCCCGACTTCTCCGCCCAGGACCTCCACGACGCGATCCGCGACTACGCGGGCCGGCGGCGGACCTTCGGCGGGCTGGTCGCGGCCGATGGCGGGGCGTGATAGGCTCCCGACCGTGCTGCGCCAACGACTCCTGCTCGGGCCAATCCTCATCCTCGTGATGATCGTCGGCATCTGGCTCGACGAGCATCTCGCCGGTTCCCCCGTGCCCGCGTCGCTCACGTGGCTCTTCCTCGGGCGCGAGACCGTCCCCCCCGGCGTGGCGATCCTCGCGGCCCTGCTGCTGCTGAGCATCCCGGCCTCCCGGGAAATTGTCCAGATTCTCATCGACAACGGGATCCAGGCCTCCAAGAGGGTCACCACCACCGCGGCGATCGTCGGGCTGATCCTCTCCTTCGCCGTCCCCCGGGGGTTGGACGGCCCGACCGGGGCGGCCATCCTCAGCACGGGCTCGATCGCGGTCTTCCTGGCGGCGCTGATGTTTTACTCGCGCCACAGGACCTTCGAGGGGATCGTCGCCGCGGCGGGGGGGACGCTGCTGGCGTTCGTGTACCTGGGGTTGATGCCCGGCTTCCTGCTGACCCTCCGGCAGGAGCACTCGGCCTGGGTTGTCCTCTGGGCGGTGCTGACGACCAAGAGCTGCGACATCGGCGCGTTCTTCACCGGCATCACGCTGGGGCGGCACAAGATGATCCCCTGGCTCAGCCCGGGGAAGACCTGGGAGGGCCTCGCAGGGGGCGTGGCGACGGCCGCGGCGGTCGGCGCTGGGGGGGCCTGGCTGCTGAACCGGTGCCTGGTCCTGGAGACGCCCGATATCCTGCTCGGCGCGCTCGGTGGGGCTTTGTTTGCAATCCTGGGGCAGGCGGGGGACCTGATCGAGAGCCTGTTCAAGCGGGACGCCGGGATCAAGGACTCGGGGCGCTCGGTCCCCGGTTTCGGCGGGGTGCTGGACGTCATGGATTCGGTGCTGGTAGTGGCCCCGGCGGCGTACTGGCTGCTGCGGCTGGCGTAATCCGCCAGAGAACTCGGGAAAACAGGTTGGCCCCGGCGGATCTACCCGCTAAGATTTTTCATATGGGTTACTTGGCTCGCCAATAGGGGGGAGCGACCCGGTCGGAGCGGTGGATGACCGTTACATCTCAGTTGCTGGAACTGTTCCGTGTCGACAAACAACTCCGTGGCCTCCGCACCCGGCTCGACGCCGCGGAGCGATTCCTCAGAGAACAGACACGACAGGCCGAGGAACTGAAGACGGGCGCCGCCACCATCGAGGTACAGGTCAAGCAGCTCCGGGCCGTGGCGGCCAACGCCGAGGGGGAGGCTTCGCGCCTCGACGCCAAGATCAACGCCCTCCGTGAGCAGATGAACGCCGCGAAGACCGCCAAGGAATACAACGCGTTCCTCACCGAGCTGGGGACCTACAAGGACGGGAAGTCCGCCGCGGAGGAGCAGGCCCTCGCCGCGATGAGCAAGATCGAGGAGCTCGACAGCCGGCTCAAGGAGATCGCGGGCCAGCAGGCCGAGCGGCAGAAGATCGTCGCCGCGGCCGAGACCGAGCGGGCCACCCGCGAGGCGGAGATCAAGGACCGCCTGGAGGAGCTCACCGCCCGCCGCACCGCCCTCGCCGGCGGCATCCCCAAGGACGCCCTCTCCAACCTCGAGCACCTCATCAAGACCAAGGGCGACGACGCGATGGCCCACGTCGAGGTCGTGGACCGCCGCAACTACGAGTACTCCTGCGCCGCCTGCTACATGACGCTGCCGATGGAGACCGTCAGCTCCATCGTGACCGGCAAGCTCACCTACTGCGTCAGCTGCGGCAGCATCCTCTTCACCGAGGACACCGAGATCGTCAAGTCCAGCAGCAAGCAGGTCCAGAAGGCCTGAGCCGGTCGGGCCGGATCCGCCGGGCCTGACCTCCCACTCTCTACCCCCTCTGCCCCCGGCCGTTCTCGCCGGCGGGCCCCCGCCCACCATCATGCCATGCACGCAGACCTGGCCACACGCAGGGGCCGATGGCACGCCCGCCTCCTCCTGCTCCCGGTCATCCTTGCGCTCTGCCTGATCCTCCCCAAGCTCCACCAGGGGCGCTTCAACGTGGACACCGGCTGGTACGCCGCCATCGCGCTGCAGGCGTGGCGCAGCGCGGCCGAGACCGGCGACTGGTCGCATCTGTGGACCCTCCGCGGCTACGGCGGCGGCGACGCCGACGCCCTCCTCTATTTCAACAAGCCCCCGCTGGCGTTCTGGATCCACGGGCTCTTCCTGTGGGCGCTGGGCCCGACGGGCCTGGCCGCGCGCCTCCCGTCGGCGATCGCGGCCGCGTGGACGGTCCTCTTCACCGTCGGCGCCGCAAGCCGGCTGGGCGGCCGGCGCACCGCCCTGCTCGCGGGGATCGTCCTCGCGCTGACGGTCGAGTTCACCCGCCACGCCCGCGCTTTCTCGCTGGACCTGTGGCAGGCGATGTTCTTCATGGCCGCGGCGCACCTCGCGGCGGGGGCCGTCGCAGGCGGGCGCCCGCGCCGGCTGGCGTGGGTCGGCGTGCCGATCGGGCTGGCGCTGATGACCAAGCCGCTGGTGGGGCTCGTCCCGCTGGGGATCCTTGCCGGGTGGCTGGTGTGGACCGGGCGCTGGCGGTGGTGCGGGTGGCTGGCGGTGGCCGCCGCCGTCGCCGCGGCCGTCGCGCTGCCGTGGCACCTGTCGATGGCGCTCACCCATGGCGAGGCGTTCACCTCGGCGTACTTCGGGCGCGAGATCGCCGGGCGAGCCGCGGGGAGCATCGAGGGCCTGAACGACGCCGCGGCCGGGCCGCTGTACTACCTCGCGGAGCTGCCGCGCCAGTACTGGCCGTGGCTGGTGACGGCGGCGCTGGCGCACCTCGCGTGGGCGAGGGCGATGGTTGGGCCGCGTGCCGCCGCCGGCGCCCCAGGCGGTCGGTGGCGCGGCGACGGGATGAAGCTCGCCGTCCACTGGACGATCGTGTGGCTGGCGCTGCTGTCGATCTTCCCGGACAAGCGGCCGCGGTACCTGCTGCCGCTGTACCCGATGTGGGCGTGGATGAGCGCGGCGTGGCTGCTGGGTGATGCACCCCGCTGGGCGGCGCACGCGCGGCGGGCGATGGAGCGGTGGGCCGCGCCGGTGCTGGTCGCGGCCGCAGCCCTGATCACTGTTCTTCCCGTCCGGCTTGAGCGCGTTCGCGAGGAGCACTACGAGGCCCTCTTCGCCGCGATGGAAGGGCTCGGCGCGGAGCGTCTCTGGGAGGGCGGCCGCCCCGACGGCGCGAGGGGCGCGCGGGTCTACCTCCGCACCGGCCACTGGCCGCGCCGGGCCCGCGATCAGGCCGGCGAGGTCGTCGCGGAACCGCCGGCGGGGGCGCTGGTGATGTACCACGAGATGGACGGCTGGGGGCCGGGGGAGGGGGAGACGGTTGTGATGCAGCGCGGGCCGATCACCCTCTCGCGGGTCGGCCAGGCCGGGTGGCGGCCTATGTTGACGGCGGCCGGGCGCCAGTGACCAGTGGGGGGGCG